>JBMOFP010000086.1:0-25674 GCA_049318805.1 Bradymonadia bacterium | reverse complement strand
GCGCCCCTTGGAGCCACTCGACGAGCAGGCGGGGGGTGTCGACGCCGGCCGCGAAGCCGAGCGCCGCGCCGCCGCCGAAGCGCGGATTGACCTCGATCCACAGCGGCTCCGCGTCCGCGAAGAAACACTGCAAGGTGTTGTGCCCGACCAGCCCGAGGCTCTCGGACAGCGCGACGGCGCGGGCGACCAGAATCGGCGCTTCGACCGTGCGGCCCACTACACTCTCGCCGGAGACGACCCGCAGGCGCTGCCGCGGCACCACACTCACGACCTGGCCCGTCAGGTCGGCGAGCAGGTCGAGCGTGTACTCGGGCGCCGAAACGAACGTTTGCACGACCCAGGCGTCCCAGGGGCTGAGCGCGGCGAGGGCGGCCGCGTCGTCGATGCGCGCGACGCCACGGCCGCCGGCGCCGGTGCGCGGCCGCGCGAACGCGACGTGCCCCCGCGCCTCGTCGGCGGTGGCGAAGGTGTGGGGCACGGCGAGGCCGGCGGCCAGGCAGTGTGTCACGAACGCGCGTTTGTCCTGGCACAGCCGTACGGTTTCAGGTGGTCCGACGTGCACCACCACGCCAGCCGCGGCGAGTTCGGCCCGTCGCGCCGCAAAGTAGGGGAGCTCGGCGTCGCGTGTGGGCACCAGCAAGCCGATGTCGTGCCGCCGACAGGCCTCGAGGAGCCGGGCCTCGAAGTCCGGGGCGTCCATTCGAGGCAGCGCGACTGCGCCGTCCGCGACCCGCAGCGTGGCGGCGAGGGGGTCCAGGTCGGCGGCAAAGACCCGCCCGCCCTCGGGGGCGACGGCGCGCTGGAAGGCCTCGACGAGCCAAACCTTCCGTGCCGCGCTCGTGACGAGCACGTTCATGCGCGACGGGCCGTCACCAGCAGGTTTCGACCCATGCCCTGGGCCGCGAGAGCGCGGTACAGCGACTGCCGCATCGCCTTCGGGAGGTTGAGTTCGAAGGCCTTGCGGAGCGCGTGGGCCTGCTTACCCGCGGCCGGGTCGTCGATGTAGTTGATCCCCATCAGGATGAAGAACTCCATGGGGAAGTCGACGAGCACGTCCACGACCTCGAGCCCTACGGCGGCGCAGGTCGCCCGCGCGGAGGACTCGCGGAAGTAGTTGATGTGGTCGGGCACCGCGACCCACCAGCGCTTCCGCTGCACGCCCGTTGCTTCGGCGACCTCTTGCAACGCCGTGAAATCATTGGGGACTCGGAAGGTCACGACCCCCGCCGGCGAGAGCAGGGTCCGCAGGTGCGTGAGCGCCCCGACGGGGTCGGGCACGTGCTCGAGCACGTTCATGAGCGTCACGGCGTCGTAGCGGCCGACGTTCTCGGGGTTCGCGGACCACCGCTCGAGCGTGGCGACGTGCGCCTCGGCGCCCCGCGAGACGGCCACGGCCACGGCGTCGGCCGAAGGTTCGATGCCGCTCGCCCGGAAGCCCTTCGCGCTCAAAGAGTGGACGAGGTCACCGGCGCCGCAGCCGACGTCCAGCACCTCGCCCTCGGGGCGCACGTGCGGGCGGATCGCGTCGGCGACGTCCTCATATTGCGTCGCCTGGAGCCAGGCCAACTCCGCCGGGCGCTCCCCCTGGGTGTCGAGGAGCTTTTGCAGCTCCGGGGCGCGCCCGCCCTGGCGAATCAGGTCGTAGTAACGGCTCTCGTAGAACTCGGAGAGGGTCGCGTCGTCGGGCACGGGGTCGAGCTGAGCGAAGCCGAGCGGGTGGAGCTTCGTGGGGTGGTCGGACATGGCGGTCTCTCCGTCAGCGCGCTTCGTTTTCGAGTTGCCCGCGCTCGTAGGCGATGATCTCCGGGATGGCGCGCTCCAGGTCGTATTCCGGGGACCAGCGTGTGAGCGCGGTGAAACGGCTCAGGTCGGCCTCGGAGGCCTCGTAGGGCAGCGTGGAGGCGCCCTCGTGCACGCACACCATGTTCGGGAAGTGGTCACCGAGCACCCGCACGACCTCGGCCACGGTGCGCGCGCGCCCCGTGCCCAGGTTCACGACCGACGGCAGCGCGTCGACCTCGGCCAACCGCAGGAGCCCGTTCGCGGTGTCGCGGGCGAAGATGTAGTCGAAGCGACCTTCCGGTTGGTAGACCGTGATCGGCTCGCCGCGGACCAGCGCTTGGGTCCATCGGGCGATGACGTCTCGCGCGCCGAGGCCGTAGCCGCGGAAGATGCGGACACAGGTCGAGTCGAAGCGCGTGCGCGAGAAGCCCTCGAGGAACCGCAGCTCCATCTCGTGGGCGAGCTTCGCCATGCCGACGAGGTTCCGCGGGCGGATGGGGTCGAGCTCGCTGAGTCGAACGGGCACGCTGCGCGGCTGTTCGAACTGGTACAGGTCCGGATCGTAGATGAGGTAGCTCGACGCGAAGACGACCCGTTCCAGAGACGGCGCGGCCCGCATCAAGGTCATCAGGTGATGGCTCAGGGCGACGTTGTGCTGAAAGTTCTCGTCCCAGAAGCCCCAGGACTCCGCCGAGCGCTCGAAGGTCGCCGCCAGGTGGATGAAGAGGTCCGGGCTGAAGGCGGCGACCTCGTCCTGGGTGAGGGTGTTCAGATCGCCCTGTCGATACTCGAGGCGGCCGACCCACTCCGGCGGACACGGCTTCAGGTCGCCGACCAGCACCGAGGCCCCGCTCGAGAGCAGCCTCGAGCAGAGCTCGCGTCCGATCACCCCCGCGCCGCCGCTCACGAAGACCCGCCTAGCCGACATCGTCGCTCCTCAGGAGGCCGTGGAAGACCACATCCTGCCTTTGCCCGTCTACCCAGAGGTGCTCACGGCACGTGCCCTCACGGCGAAAGCCGGCGGCCTCCAGGTTCTCCATGTGCGCCGTGCGAAAGCCCCAGGTCTCCGTGAAGAGCCGATGGAGTCGCAGATCTTCGAACGCCAGCGTGCGCAGCAGCGCCAGACACGCGAGATGGTGGCCCCGGTAGACGGCGGCGTTCGTCGTCAGCGCGGGGTCCAGAAGAAACGAGACCTCGGCGCGGGCGTGGGTCCAGGCCATGTGGACCAGGCCGCAGTAGCCGACGTGGGCATCGCCCTCGAAAAGGCTCAGCAGTAGGTTCGCCGGTCGCGGCTCGGCCATGGACGGCCAGATGTGCTGGGCGTAGTACGCGACCTGGGCGTCGGGTTCGATGGGCGTCGACTGCCTGAGGACCACCATCTGGGCGTTGCGCCAGCGCCGGATCGCCTCGATCTCCGACGGCTGCACGGCGGCGATCCGATGAGTGCCGCGTGTGAGGCTCTCCCGGGGCATACACGCCCAGCGTAAGGCTGCGCCGCTCATGGCACGGCCTGCCCGGCCGCCTGGAGCGCCTGGTACAGGAGCTCGGCCACACGCCAGTCCTCGGGTGTGTCGATGTCCTGGACCCGCTCTCGCGGCACGCGCACCGCCAGCGTGGCCGGAGAGAAGATGATCTCCCCCTCGAGCCAGGCCCGCGTGCGCCCCATGCAGAACTGTCCGGCGTCGTGGAAGGCGTGCTCCAGGTCCTGCGAGCGTGTGCTCCGGTGCTCGGGCTGGAACGCGTCGAGCACACCGCCGTCGAGGATGCGCACGGCGCGCTGAATCGGGAAGGGGAACGAGGTGACCGTGAGCGCGTAGGCCTTCTCGGGGTGCGCCTCGAGCAGCGCGAAGCCCCGCCGCAGGTCGTCGGGCGAGAGCATCGGGGCGGTGGCATAGACCAGGGTCGTAAACTCCGGGTGCTCGCCGTCCGCCGCGAGCTCGCCGATGGCGTGCCGCACCACAGCGCTGGCCGAGGCGTGGTCGTCCGAGAGCGCCGCAGGCCGCAGGAACGGCACCTCGGCGCCGCAGGTCCGGGCGACCTCGGCGATCTCGGGATCGTCCGTACTCACGAGGACGCGGTCGAAGAGGCCAGACGCCCGCGCGGCGTCGATGGAGTAGGCCAACAACGGGCGCCCGAGGAAGGGCCGCACGTTTTTGCGCGGCACGCGCTTGCTGCCCCCGCGCGCCGGGATCACCGCCAGGTGCTTCATCATCGGCGGCGATACAAGCAGGTTCACACACACGCGGCAAGGCGGCGGCGCACCGACCTCCGTGGGCTCATTGCGCTCGGGTTCGAGGGGTCCAGAACCGGGCCGCCACGAGGGCGACGGCGACCCACACCGCACCCGCGAGCGCGCTCGCCTGAACGGCGTCGTCGAAAAGGCTGAAAGCAACGCAGGCGAGCTCCAACGCCGCGAAGCCCCCGGCGCAGATCCACCACTTCGGACCGCGCGCGCCCAGGCGAAGCAACGCGAGGCCCGTCAGGCCGAAGAAGAGCGCGTCGAGCACGACGATCCACGCCGTGAGGCCCCCCATGGTGTCGGTGCCCAGGGTGAGCACGGCGATCGTCAGCCCGCACAACAAGACGACGGCCGCCAAAGGGGTCCCGGTCCTGGGATCGATGCGCGCGAAAATCGGGAAGAACCGACCGTCCGCGGAGACCGCGTAGGTGAGCCTCGGCCCCGTCAGGAACTGGGCGTTGAGGACCCCGAAGGCCGAGACCGCGACCGCGCCCGCGACCACCCGCTCTCCCACGCCGGGATACACGCGCCCTACGGCCTCGGCCGCGAGCGCCCCCGCGCCGGTCACGCCCTCGAAGCCGAGCAGCTCGAAGTAGGCCCAGGCGGCGGCGAGGTAGACGAGCACCACGATCACCACGCCCGTGACCAGGGCACGGGGCAGGGTGCGCTCGGGGTCCTTGACCTCGCCGCCCATCCAGAGCCCCTGCTGCCAGCCGCCGTACGAGAACATCGCGGGCAGCATCGCCACAAAAAGGCTCGAGGGAGCGGTGGCCACGCGAGTGAGCGCCGCGGCTTCAGCGCTCTCGGACCCTACGGCGGGGCCGCCGTAAACGAGCGCGAGGGCCGTGATCGCGAGCAGCGTGAGGAGCTTCGAAATGACCGTCACGTTCTGGATGCGTGTGCCGTTCCGGACGGCGCCGGCGTTCGCCGCGGCCACCCCCAGCACGAGCACCAGGGCGACGCCGGTGCCGTAGCCGGGGGCGGGGGGCGCGCCCGTGACCGCGAGGGCCAGGTTGAAGGCGGCGATGACGGCGATGAGCGCGGCGCTCCCGGGCAGCACGGCGGTTTGTACGCAGAACGTGTAGACGAAGGCCGTCGTCGGGCCCCAGGCGGCGCGGAGGACGTCGTACTGGCCGCCGGCGCGGGGGAAACGCCGACCGAGCTCCGCGAAGGTGAGGGCGCCCAGAAGCGCGACGAGCCCGCCCAGGAGCCAGACCGTGAGCGCGCGCTCCGTGCTGCCCGCGAGCCGCGCGACCTCGGCCGGCGTGAAGAAGATGCCCACGCCGATGATCGCCCCGACGACGACCGCGGTGGTGTCGAAGAGGCCGAGGCGGCGCGTCAGCTCCGCGCTCACCGACGCCCGCGATCCTCTTGCCGCTCGAAGACCAGCGCGCCCTGCTGCGCGCGAATCCTCCGGAAGCCGAGCATCTGCAGCAGCTCGAAGGCGTAGCGGCGGCCGAAGCCGGGCTCGACGACATACCGAGACGGCAGGGCCGGATCGCGCTGCACCCCGGGCAAGACCTCGAGGAGCTTCTCGGCCCGGAGTGTCCGCAGGACCTTCGACGCCCGCAGGCGCGTCTCGCTCACCGTGCGCCCCCAGAAGAAGCCGTCGCTGCCGAGCTTCTGATAGAGCGGGAGGATGACGACGCCGTCGGATGGGGCGCGGATCTCGCCGCGTCGGTCCCGCGCGAGGAGCTGGCCGCGGCGCGCGTGGTTCAAGTTCCGAAAGCCGGGCTCCATGTGGAAGCAGTCTTCGGCGTCGATGGCGCGCCGCTCGACGACCTCGAGCACACGCGGCAGCCCCTCGCGGCGTGAGTCGAGGAGTGTGTGGGCCTGGGCGACCCGCGCGCCGTGGCCCGCGGGCAGGAGCCCAGCGCGGTGGAGAGAGAGCCAGATGATCGCGTCGAGGTTCTCTCGGGCGCCCGGATCCTCGTTCTGGCCGCCCTCCACGGCGAAGGTGACGCACCCCTGCCGGGTCCAGTACTCGCTCAGCACGCCGTCGACCTGCTCCTCGAGCCCGATGATGACGGGGATCGGGAAGGCCTGGACGAACGCCCGCTGCAAGAGCGTGTCGCCGAAGAGCACAAAGGGGATGCCGGGGGCGCTGGTCGTGTGGAGGTCGGCGACGTACACCGGGCCGCGGGCGCGGGCGATGGCCGCCTCGACGGCCGCGTGCAGCTCGAGCAGCTCCCGGTCGTCCTCGTCCGCGCCGCCTGCTCGGGCGCGGGTGCGGGTCGCCTCGAGCCGGTCCCGGGTCCACTGGCGGTTCAGGTCACGGTGGAAGTATCGGCGTCCGGCGCGCAGGCCCTCGACGTGGCCCGCGAGCACGACCAGCTCGCCGCGCTCGAGGCCGTCGGCGCCCGTGAGACAGGCGAGCACACGACGTGCGGCCTCGACGCCGGCGGGCTCGTTGCCGTGGATGCCAGCCACGACGACGAGCGTCGGTCCGGGCGCCGCGCCGACGAGGCGTCCGACCTCGCGCTCCGCGAGCTCGAGACCGACGGGGGCGCTCACTGCGTGTCCTCGGGCGGGAGCGGTGCGGGCGCCCCCGTATTGCCCGTGGAGTCGAGGACCCGCGACACGATGCCCACGAAGTCCTCCTCCGTGAGCATCGCGACGATGTGGCCGTCCTGGACCACGGGCAAAGACCCGATCCGGTGCTTGCGGATGAGCGCCACGGCGTCGCGTGTGGGTGTGTCGGGGGTCACGGTGATGAGGTCGCGGCGCATGATGTCGGCGACCGACGCCCCCGTGCTCCGCCGCGCGCCCGCGGCGTCCTGGGTCGCCTCGGACAGGTGCCGCAGCATGGCGCGGTACGATACGAGCCCGACGAGCTTGCCCCGCTCGTCCTCCACCGGCACGTAGCGGATGCGTTCCCAGCCCATCATCTCCGCGACGAGCTCGACGGGGTCGTCGGGCCGTACCGTGACGATGTCGGTGTTCATGTACTGCGAGATCTTCTGGAAGCTGCTGCTCGCGCTGTCGTTCTCGTCGAGCCGCGCGAGGGGCCACTCGCTGATCGGATCCGTCCCGGTCTGCCGGGCGATGGTCGCCGCCACGAGGGCCGAAAGGCGCCCGCCGCGGGTGCCCCGGTCGCTCATTTCACGCAGCGAGTTGAGGATCCAGCGGCTGCCGGTCTTCAACGAGCGCACGCGGCGTTCGAGGATCCCGATGTAGCGCTTGGACACGTCGGGGTGGACCCCGGCGCGGTCGAGGCCGCGCTGCGCCAGCGGGATGAGGCGGTCCATCAGCAGCGGCTGCGCCAGGACCTCCTCGCCGTCGAGCCACATGAACCGCGCGCCCAGGCCGTCTCGGGCCGCCGCGTACAGGTTCCCGCGGGCGTGGTCGAAGTCCATCCGGTCCGTCACGTCGTCGAGCGTCGCGCACAGCTCGCTCATCAGGCCGAGCCACAGCGCGCCGTTCGCGACCTCGTCGGGGATCGTCGGCCCCGACGGCAGCACACGCAGCTCGATGCGGAGGTGGGGCTTGCCGTTCTCGGAGATCCCGTAACAGGCGCGGTTCCAGCGGTAAATCGTGCCGTTGTGGAGCCGAAGCGCGCGCAGCTCGGGGATCTCGCCGCGGTTCAAGGCCTCGATCGGGTTCTCGGAGATGTCGCCGCCGACCAGGGGGCTGAAACGCGCGATGTTCTCCTTGAAGAGGTCGGCGACGCCCCCCGTGAGCCACTTGCGCCCGAAGGACACACGCCCAATGGCGTCCCGCAGGTGGAGACCCGGGGTGCGGATGTCGCAGGCCTGCTCGAAGAGCGCGATCCGGGTCTCGGCCCAGAGGCGGCGACCGAAGAGCACCGGCGAGTTCGTGCCCGCCGCGAGCACCGGCGCGAGGAGCATCTGCGCCACGTTGTAGCAGTGCGCGAACCGCTCCGGTTCGGCGATCTGCAGGTGCACCTGGAAGCTCGCGTTGCACGCCTCGACCATGACCGAGTCGTGTTTCACCGCGAGCTCGTCGAGCCCTTGGATCGAGAAGTCGAAGGCCTCGCCGCGGGCGTTGAACATCGCCTGGCTCAGCTTCAGGTACCGCGGATTCGGCACCATGTTCTCGAGGCCGAGGTCGGTCTTGCCGATGGTGGGCAGGATCCCGACCAGCACCGCGTGTCGCCCATCCTGCTCGGCGGCGACCCGGACGCGGTCGTACAGGTGTGTGAGCTGGTCTTCGAGCCGACGCAGACCGTCCCCCGCGAAGGGCTGGGGGTCCGCGTTCATCTCCAAATTGAAGAGCCCGAGCTCCGTCGTGTAGTGCTTCGGATCGTCGAGGCGCGCGAGCACGTCCAGGGCGCCGGGCGCCGGGTGGTACGCGCCGTCCACCAGGAAGAGCTCCTGCTCCGCCCCGATGCGCGAGACCCCGCGCTCGAAGAGGCCCTCGGCGACCATACGCTTCAAGGCGCGCAGGTCGGTCAGCAACGCCTGCATGTAGTCGCGGCGGGCCTGACCGACCAGCTCCGAGGTGACCTGCTTGTGCTCTTTGGTCGCGGTCATCGTGTCCACTCGTCCAGAAAACGGGGCACCATCTCGCGCCAGGTCACCCAGTCGTGGTGCCAGTCGGGTCCCCAATTGTCCATGTAGTTCGGCACGCCCTGGGCGCCGAGCACGTTCGCGAGGCCCCAGCTCTCGCCCACGTTCTCGTACTTGCCGGCGCCCGTGGCGATGTGCAGGTGCCGCGTGCGCAGAATCTCGAGGTGCCGACCCTTGAGGTGCGGCACGAAGTACAGGGGCGAAGCGGCCCGGAACGCGTCCGTAGGCTGAGGCGCCTCGATGAAACGCATCAGGTTGTAGGTGCCGCTCATGCATAACGCCTTATGGAAGACGTCCGGGAAACGGCAGACGACCGCGGCGGCGTGGAAGGCGCCGATGGACGCGCCGGCCGCCCAGATGGGCAGGTCCGTGGAGCGACAGTCCATGTGAATCGCGGGCACGACCTCGTGGCGCACCCACTGCTGGAAGGCGTCCTGCATCGCCATGCGGTAGTCCGTGGAGCCGATCTGGTTGAACCAGACGCGGCCGCCCACGCTGTCGCACGAGTAGACCTTGATGCGCCCGGCGTCGATCAGGGGGCCGAGCACACGCACCAGGTGCATGCGCTCGATCTCCTCGGCATCGCCGCCGGCGGTGGGAAAGAGCAGGACCGGCTGACCGTGATGGCCCCAGCGGGTGACCGTCGCGTTCATCTGGATGCGCGGAGAGAACCACGTGGACTTGGTGAACACGCTCGACCTCACGGACACCCGGCGCTGCGCCAGGCCTGGATGCGGCCCCAAAAGAGCTCGGTGAATGCCTCGACCTCGTGGGCCGGGAAGAGGGCCGCGGTCTTGTCGCGGACGGCCTTCTTCGCCTCCGGGGAGCCGAAGAAGGTGTCGGCGACCTCGTCCAGATGGCCGAGGTGCTTCGCGCAGAACTCCTCGAACCGCGCGGACTCGAGGCGCGCCTCGGCGATCTCGGCGTACCGGTCGAGCTTCTCCTCGAAGCTCAGGTCCATCGCCGCGACCTCGTAGAACGGCGACCAGTCGAGCGTGCGTCGCATCGGACGGCCGGTGGCGGCGCAGAAGATCGACCAGCGCAGGTAGGCCTTCACCAGCCACGGGAAGTGGAAGTGCAGCGAGGTGACCTGGGAGTCCGGGCACGGGTTCGCGAAGTCGATGGGGTACCAGATGCCGTCTTTGCGCAGCGCCTCGCAGGAGTTGAACTCCCACCCGAAGAACGCGTTGATCGTGAGGGTGACCTTGCGCAGGTGGGCCTCGTCGGCCGCGGACATGAAGTCGGACTTCATCGTGTAGCGGTCGTGCAGCGGGGCGTCCGGATCGTAGAGCACGCAGCGGGTCTGCGGCCCGAAGCCGATGCAGCGCACGAAGCGGTCGTAGCCCTCGACGGACGCCTGGATGTGCATGATCGACTTGTCGCTGTCGTCGTAGGCCCGGGCGAGGTCCGACGGGTTCTTCAGGCGCGTGACACCGCGCCAGCCGCCGCCGTCGAAGGGCTTCATGAACGCGGGGAAACCGATGTGCTCCGCGACGAGCTTCGGCAAGTCGAAGAGGCGCGCGTACTTCTGAAGTGTGGGCTTGAGGTCCGGGGTCGGCTCGTAGCGCTTGGGCGGCACCATCATCGTCGCCGGGATCGGCATGCCGAGATGCATCATCGCGCAGTACGAGGTGTGCTTCTCGTTCGCCTGAACGCTCCACGGGTTGTTGAACACGTAGAGGTCGTTCATGAGGATCGCCTTCTTAATCCACTCCCGGCTGGTGTGGTACCAGTGGGTGAGGCGGTCGATCACCAGGTCGTACTTGCAATCCTGAGCGAGGTCGTAGGGCTCGATGGAGACCCGCTCGACCTCGAAGCGGAGGGTGTCGCCCTCGAACGGGATGCGCAGATCGAGCCGCTGCATCAGGTGCTCGTAGCAGGCGGGCCAGCAGATGTCGGCCCCCAGAGACAAGCCGATCCGGCGTACGACCTCGGCCATGGCGATGCTCCCTTCGTGACGGCGCTGCGAGACTACTCGTAGACGAACATGAGCGGGCCCGGGAAGAGCCAAGACAGGCCCAGGCGCAGTCGATCGCGCCAGTTGTCCCAGTTGTGGCCGTCCCGAGCCTCGACGAACTTCACCTGCATGCCCGTCGCGTCGAGCAACGGGACGAGGGAACGATTCTCGTAGATGAGCGACTCGTAGACCCCGCAGCTCATGAAAACGCGCTGGCTGACGGGCTTCGGTGCGGCGCGGTAGTCGTTCACGAACGCCACCACGCGGTCGAAGAGCGGCCCGCGTCGGTTGCCCCGACCGATGTCGGTGAAGGCGAAGCTGCCCGACTGCAACAGCAAGCGCCCCCAGTATCCGGGGTAACGACAGGCGGTGGAGAAGGACGCGACGGCGCCGAAGCTCGCCCCCATCAGGCAGCGGTTGCGCGGGTCGTCGTACAGCGGATAGCGCCGCGCGATCTCCGGCGCGAGCTCCTCGGTCAGGTACCGTGCGTGCTGCTCGTCGTTCGCATACTCGCGAAGCCGGTCCGGCGAGTCCGTGAAGACCGCGATCAGGTCCGGGATCTCGAGGCGGTGGATCAGGTTGTCGAGCACGAACTTCAGGTCGGCGAAGCGCATGTAGTCGCTGCCGTCGTGCACCACGAGCAGGGGATAGCGCCGGGTCGGTCGGTAGCGTGCGGGCAGGTAGACTCGGGCCGCCCGCTTCGCTCCGAAGGCTTTGCTCTTGAACTCCAGGGGCTCGAGGGTGCCTGCGCGCGAGGTGGGGTCGAAGTGGATCCACTCCGGCTGCTCGTAGCCCTCGCCGAGGATCACGGAGTTGGCGCCGAACGGGTCTTGGGCCTTGTGGGGGTTCCGCGGGTCCTCGACCCACACGTTGCTGCCGCCGCGGTGCACGTCGAGCTTGTACTCGACCCGGGAACCGCGCGGGATGTCCACGGTCGCGTACCACAGCTCGGTCTCGGCCATGCGGTGGAGCGCGGTCGCCGACTCCAGCCCGTAGATCCAGTGGCGCAGATAGACGGCGTCGGCGTTGCCCGTCCACACCACGGTCACGCTCGTGCCCTCGACGATGGGGAACGTGTGCTGGGCCATGAAGGCGTCCAGCCGAGCCTTGTCCGGCCGCGATGCGAGCAGGGTGTCGATGGCGAGCCGACTCATCGGGCGCCTCGAGCGCGTCGGGGCAGGGGCGTCGCCGGGATCGGCGAGAAGGGGGCCGAGCGGCCATCGGGCAGCAGCTCGACGACCTGGTCGGCCGCTGAAGCGTGCGCGCCGATGAGCCAAGTGGCGTGCGAGCGCGAGGGGAAGGCGAGGCAGGTGGCCGGGGCGAAGCGCTGCGCCATCAGTCGGACCCGCTCGCTCTGGTCGAGGTGGAGGCGGCGCTCGGGCTGGGGCAGCACGACCACGCCCGGGACCAGGCCGAGGCCCGAGTCGAGAACCTCTGCCGCGCCGGCGCCCTGGGGTGGGTCGTCGTGGAAGAGCACGACCCGCTCGGAGACGACCATGGCGCCGGCCGACCACGCGAAGACGGCGCGGTGCCCGATGAACTCGGCCACCCCGAAAAGCTCGAGGCGGTTGAGGAGCGTGGCCACATGCCCGCCTGCGATCGCGATGGCCGCCGCCCGGCCCACGAGCGCGGCGATCTCGATCCGCTGTCGCGCGACCGCCTTGCGTTCGAAGGGTCGCATTGCGGCGACGTACTGAGCGCGGGCGCGCGCGCACTGCGCGAGGTGCCACTGGTCGATCTCGCGAATCGACTCCATCGCCGCGCGCTCCACCTCGGCCCGCACGGTGCTCGGCACGTCCCGTTCGCGCAGACGTTGCTCGGCCTGCAGCGCGCTCTCGAGGCGGATGCGATAGAGGTCCTGCAGGTCCCGCATCAGCTCCTGGCGGACCCGGTGGGCCGCCGCCAGCTCGGGATCGGCTTGAAAGACCTCTTCGGCGCGGCGATGCAGGTGCAGGTTCGTGGTGCGGCCGCCCAGGTGCTCCGAGAGCTCGTCGTCCTCGGGCTCACGCTCCTGCCAACCCGCCGTAATCACGGCGATTTCGCCGTCGATGCCCGTGGCGGCGACGGTCTCGGCGAGGGTCGGGGCGAAGCGTTGGGCGCCGAGGAGGACCACGGCGTGAGGTTGAGGACGCATCAGTCGCGGGCACGGACACGGACAGTGCGGCCCACGAAATCCAGGATCTCGCGGAGCTGGTCGTAGTCGGGGTGGCGCAAGCGCATCCACGCATTGGCCATGTAGCCGCCCTCGACGGGCTGCGTCGGCGTGCCCGGGTTGGGCAGGTGGGCGTCGATCACGCAGTCCCCGAAGCGTCGATACACCTCTTCAACCCCCTCGTAGCCGACGATGCGGCCGTCGCGGTCCGGGCGCAGCGCGACGATGCCGGCGGAGTAGCGCCGCGACGGCCGCTGGCTCGGACGGCCGTGCACGACGGCCATCGCCCACTCGCGGTGGATGTCGAAGTCGTTGGCGGCGGCGTAGAGCATCCACGTGCGCACGCCGGGTGGACGACACCCGATCTCGCTGAACTTCAGGCCCTTCGGCCCGAAGAACCACTCCATGTGGGTGGGCGAGGTGTCGATGCCCAGGGCGCGGTTCACCTGGCGCCCCATGGCCTTGACCGAGGCGTAGCCCGGGGCGTCGACACGGTTCGTGGTGATGAACTGCGGGGAGATCCACCGGTGCCGCATGGCGTCGAGCACGTTGGGGTAGTAGTGCGTGACGAAGTCGTGCACCACCTCGCCGCCGATGGAGAGGGTGTCGTAGAAGCCCTCGTGGCCCTCGATGAACTCCTCGACGGCGACGCTCCGACCGGGGTGCCCGATGCCGAAGCTACGGAGCGCGTGCTCGAAGCCCGCGTCGTCGTCCACCCGGACCGTGCCCGAGGCGCCCGCGGCGTCGCGCGGCTTGACCACCAGCGGGTACCCGACGCGCGCGGCGAAGGCCCGCAGCTCGGTCGCGTCACCGCTGCCGATGGACTGGGCGCACGGCACGCCGGCCTCGCGCAGGGTCTCCTTCATCGTGGGCTTGTCGCGGCACAGGTAGGTCGTGCGCACGCTGGTGCCGGGGATGCCCAGGCGCTCCCGCACCCGCGCCGCGCACAGAACATGGGCCTCGACCACCGCCTCGAGCCGTTCGATCCGCGCGACGCTCTGGAGGCGCTGCACGACCCGTGCGACCTCGTGCTCGTCGGTGACGTTGCCGATCTGCTCGTAGTGCGTGAGCCAGTGGCGATGCCCTTCGTCGAGCGCCGACTTCGGCCGCTCTCCCAGCCCGATCACCCGCGCGCCGACCGCGTGCAGCGCGCGGACGAACTCCCGCTGGTCGTAGGGAAAACACGGTTCAAGGAAGACGACGTCCATGGCGCGGGAAGTTACCAGAGGGTGTGCTCGGGCTGATAGTCTGCGTGTGTTCAGGAGGAGAGTGGATGAACATCCTGTTCGCGAGCTCGGAGGTCGAACCCTTCGCCAAGGTCGGTGGACTCGGGGACGTGGCGGCGGCGCTGCCCCGCCGGCTCGCCGAGCTCGGGCACGACGTTCGGGTCGTCATGCCCTACTACGGCAAGGTCCAGCGCGGTGGATACCCGGTGGAGGAGGTCCTGCCGGACGTCCGGTTCGGCATGGGCCCGCACGAGGTCCGTTTCGGGGTGTTGCGGGGCACGCTCCCGGACAGCTCGGTGCCGGTGTACTTCATCCGCTGCAGTCGACTGTACGACGGCCCGTCGGTCTACGGCTCGGGCCCCGAGGAGGCGCTCCGCTTCGGGGTGCTGAACTGGGCCGCGCTCGTCTTGTGCCAGCACCTCGGCTTCGCGCCCGACGTGGTGCACGTGAACGATTGGCAGACCTCGCTCGTGCCGGTGATGCTGCGCTCCGTCTTCGCCTGGGACCGCCTCTTCGAGCGCACCCGGACCGTGCTGACGATCCACAACATGGGTCACCAGGGCACCTTCGAGGCCAGCGCGCTCGGTGAGGTGGGCCTCGCGTCGGCCGTGCACCTGCTCCACCAGGACGCGCTCCGCGAGGGCCGCTTCGGCTTTCTGCAGACCGGGTTGATGCACGCGAACGCGATCACGACCGTCAGCCCCACCTACGCGCGTGAAATCCAGACGCCGGAGCACGGCGTCGGCCTGGATGGCACGCTGCGCAACCGAGGGGACGTGCTCTTCGGCATCTTGAATGGCATCGACGAGCACGCGTGGAATCCGGCCACGGACCCGCACCTGCCGGCCCACTTCAGCGCCGACGATCTGCGGGGCAAGGCGGTGTGCCGCTCGCGGCTCCTGGCCGAGGTCGGCCTGCCGGAGTATGTCAACGTGCCGGTCGCGGGCATCGTGTCGCGGCTCGTGTGGCAGAAGGGTTTCGACCTGGTGATGCAGGTGCTGCCCGACCTGCTTCGCCGGCAGCCTCTCCAGGTCGTCGTGCTCGGGACGGGTGAGCCGCAGTTCGAGGGCTTCTTCCGCGCCCTCGCAGCCCACTTCCCGCGGCAAGTCGCCTTCGTCTCGAAGTTCAGCGAGCCCCTGGCGCATCGGATCGAGGCGGGGAGCGACCTCTTCCTGATGCCGAGTCGTTACGAGCCCTGCGGCCTCAACCAGCTCTACAGCTTGCAGTACGGGACCCCGCCCGTGGTGCACCGCACCGGCGGCCTCGCGGACTCGGTGTGGCCCGTCGACACGCACCGCGACCAGGGCACGGGTTTCGTCTTCGACCACTTCGACGCCGCGGGCTTCCGATGGGCCACCGAGGCGGCCCTGGCGACCTGGGGCGACGGGCAGGGTGAGGCCCGGGCGCGGTGGGAGCGTCTCCAAAGACGCGGCATGCGTTTGCCGCTCGGCTGGAGCCACCGCGCGCAACGGTACGTCGAGGTGTATCGCCTGGTCGCACCCGAAGGTCGATAGGGCGATGCGACGGGTAGGTCCTCGAGCGGCGTGGGTCCTGTTTTGCCTGGGAGGGTGTGGCGCCTCGACCTCGGACCCTGCCGAGTCGGCGGGTCGGGCGGAAGCGGGGGCGCCCCAGCCGGATGCGGGCGAGCGCCCGCGAGACGCGGAGGGTGCGATCGCGCCCGACGGGGCGACGCCAGCGGCAGACGCCCAGGGGACTCAGCCCGACGAGGGGGGCGGAGCCGACGCGGACTTCGACGGTCCCGCCCCGGCACTTCGAGACGTCGCGGTGACCGACGCCGACTCAGCGGCGGACGCAGGCGGAGACGGCGCCCCGGACGCAGCGGTGGACGCCGCGGCGGACGCCGCTCCCCCCCCTGCGCCCGTAGGCTTCGAGGAGTTCGACGAGGGGGCGCTCGCGCGACTCCGCACGCTCTCCCTGGCCGGCGGGCCACCCGACGATACGAGCAATCGATTCGCCGAGAATGACGCCGCGGCGACGCTCGGACAGCGCCTCTTCTTCGCGCCGACACTCTCGCCCCGCGGCCTGGACTGCGCCTTCTGCCACAGGCCAGAGGGCATGTTCTCGAGCGCGTTGTCCTATGACGGCGCGGGCGGCCTGGGCTTTCGCAACGCGCCGAGTCTGGTCGGCGTGGCCTGGCAGCGCTGGTTCTTCTGGGACGGCCGCGCGGACTCCGCGTGGGCCCAGGTCTCGGGGCCACTCGAGGCCGCGGACGAGCTGGGCACCAACCGTGTGCGCCTCGCGCGTGACCTGGGTGCGGAGCCCCGGCTTCGCGACGAGTACGAGGCGCTCTTCGGGCCGCTCCCGGACCTGCGGGACTCGGCGCGATTCCCGGCGGACGCCAAGCCGAGCGCCGCGCCCGAGGAGGCCGCCCTCGACGCGGCGTGGCGGTCGATGGAGCCCGAAGACCAGGCCGCGGTGAATGGCGTGCTCGCGAACGTCGGCAAGGCCCTGGCGGCCTACGAACGTCGACTCGTGGGCGGCACCTCGGCCTTCGACGCCTTCTTGCGGGCCGTGGAGGCCCGTGACTCCGCCGCGGCCGCGCTCTATCCCGAGGCCGCACGTCGGGGTCTCGAGCTCTTCATCGGCCGCGCCGGCTGCTTCGCGTGTCACTCCGGTCCGACCCTCTCGGACGGCGAGTTCCACAATCTGGGCCTCGAGTCGCTCGAGCCCCGCGTGCCGCTCGATCCCGGGCGCCGGGAGGGCGCCGCGCTCGCGCTCGCCGATCCGTTCAACGCCCTCGGCGCGTTCAGCGACGACCGCGCGGGCGCCGGGGCTCGGCGACTGCGGGCGCTCGTCGTCGACGACAGCCTCGAGGGGCGGTTTCGGACCCCGAGCGTGCGCAACGTCGCGCTCACGGGCCCCTGGGGCCACGATGGCCGGTTCCGCGCCCTGGCCGACGTCGTCCGTTTCAAATCCGACGCCGACAGTGTGCCCGGGCTCGGAGTGCGGGATCCGCTCCTCCAGCCCCTGGGCTTGACCGACGACGAGGTCGCCGACCTCGTCGCATTCCTCGAGTCGCTCACCGACGCGCCCTTCGATCCGGCGCTGACGGCCGCTCCGCCTTGAGGGACGCGGCCGTTACTCGGCGTAGTGGACCTTCACGGTCTCGATGATCTTCTTCATGGCGGCCTGCACGAAGTCGGTCCGCTCGTGGCGAACGATGACGTAGCCGTCGCCCTCGTAGCCGTCGGCGCGGGGCTGCCCGAGGGTCGGGAGCTTTGCCTCGACGACGTGGGCGCCCAGGGCCTCCTGCGTCTCGCGCACACCCGTCACCCCGGCCACGCGCCCGCGGCCCATGCCGCGCAAGAACGCCGAGCCGACCGCGTACTTGCGGGTCCACGGCCCGTCGAAGGCGCCATCGACCACGGCGCGCGCCCAGGCGCGGTAGGGGTCCACGTCGTGGGCGAGGCCCGTCATCGTGCTGATGTTCGCACCCGGCGGGCGCTGCGCGATCTCGCCGATGACCAGCGAGCCGTCGTCCCGCTGGAACCACTCCATGTGGGTCATGCCGTCGTCGAGCCCGAGGGCGCGCACGGCCGCGAACCCGAGGTCGCGCGCCTGGTCGAAGAGCGGGCTCGACAGCTCGCGCGGGAGCACACAACACCACTGGATCCAGGGGTTCTCGAGCACCTCGAGACAGGGCGGCTGGTACTGCGAAATGGAGTGCACGCGCGGCACCCCGCCCGTGGTGATCGTCTCGAAGCTGAACTCGCGCCCGCGGAGGAACTCCTCGAGCAGCACGGGTTGCTCGGGACCTACGCCCAGGCCGTTGAGCGCGGCCCACATCCCCGCTTCGTCCGTGAGCCGGAACGTCGACTTCGCGCCCATGCCCGCGGGGGGCTTGAGCACCATCGGAAAGCCGACCTCGTGCATGAACTCGCGCGCGTCGGCGGCGGTGTGCACCAGCCGGCTCCGCGCCACGGGCAAACCGGCGCTGCGCAGCGCGGCCTTCATCTTCGCTTTGTCGCGGAAGAGCTCGGCCACCTCGGGGCGGGTGCCCGGCACGCCGAAGCGCTCGCGCACCACCGCGAGCTGAACTTGAATCGCCTCGAGCATGCCGATGACGCGGTACGGCTCGCCGTGGCGGCGCCGTAGGACCTCGGTCGCGTCCAGCAGGTCGGTCACGCTCAGGGGCTCCGTGACCCGCACGAAGTCGTGGAAGACGTGCGCGTCTTCGCCGGACGGCGGCGTATGCACGATGCCGAGCAGCCGAACGTCGTGCAGACGCGCGGCGGCGCGCACGAAGCGCATCGTGATGTCGGCGGGGAAGGGGGCGGCGAAGACGACGTTGCGGGCCATGCGCGCAGGGTCGAGCGCCCGAGGCGCGGGCGTCAAGGGACAACGGCGCCGGGTTGTGGTATCCCGCGCCCATGCGCGTCGTCTTCCTCGCCCCGACCTATCCCCCCGAGATGCAGCAGTACACCCGTGGCCTCGCCGAGGTCGGCGCCAAGGTCTATGGCGTGGGCGATACGCCCCGCGAGGCCCTGCCGCCCGATGTCCGCCGGTACCTGACGGACTACCTCGCCGTGCCGCGATTGCTCGACGAGAATGACGTCGAGGCGCGGGTCCTGCGCTGGCTGGGGCCGCACTCCGTCGATCGTGTGGTCTCGAACTGGGAGCCGCTGGTGATCCTCGCCGCCCGACTGCGCGAGCGCCTGGGCTTGCCCGGTATGAGCGTCGACACGGTCGTCGGCTTTCGCGACAAAGAGGTCATGAAGGCGAGGGCGCGCGCTGCGGGCCTACGGGTGCCTCGCTCCCGGCGCGTTCAGACCGAGACGGAGGTCTGGGCCGCCGCCGAGGAGATCGGCTACCCCCTCGTGCTGAAGCCCATCGCCGGGGCGGGCAGCGCCGACACGTACCGATGCGACGACCGGGCCGGGCTCGAAGCCGCGCTGAAGGCCACGCGCGGTGTGACCGAGGCGAGCTGCGAGGAGTACATCCAGGGCGAGGAGTTCACGTACGACACCGTGAGCATCGGCGGGGTGCCCGCCTACGAGAATGTCGCGCACTACCTGCCCAAGCCCATCGAGGCGCGGTCGCAGGCGTGGATCAGCCCCGTAATCATCACGGTCCGCGACCTCACGCAGCCGAAGCTGCAGGGCGGCCTGGCGTTGGGGCGCAACATCCTCAAGGCGCTGGGCATGCAGGATGGCTTCACCCACATGGAGTGGTTCCTCACGCCGAAGGGCGAGGCCGTCTTCGGCGAGATCGGGTGCCGCCCCGGGGGTGCGCACCTGGTCGACCAGATGAACTACACGGGCGACGTCGACCTGTTCCGAGAGTGGGCGCGGGTGGTCTGCCACCGCCGCTTCGAGGCGAGCACCGAGCGCAAGTACAACGTGGGCATCGTCTTCAAGCGCGCCCAGGGTGAGGGCCGCATCACGCGCATCACCGGCCTCGGCGACTGGCTGAATCTCGCCGGCCGCTGGGTCGTCGAGGAGAAGCTGCTGCGACCCGGAACGCCGCGCCGCAACTGGAAGAACACGTTGCTCTCGGACGGCCACGTCGTCGTGCGCCACCCCGATTGGGACGAGGCCTACCGGCTTTCCTTCGCCGCCGCGACGGGCATCAAGCTCTACGCGGAGTAGGCTCAGGGCTCGTCGAAACCCTTCGTGGGCTCGGGGCTCGGCGCGTCGTCGAAGACCAGGGTGCGCTCGGGCCAACGGAGCGCCGCGAGGCCGTGCACGTAGCTCGGCGGCTCGCCCTGTCGCCGTTCGAAGTACCGACGACCCACGCTGAAGTCGACGCAGAAGACGTTCCCGCGCGCGCCGTTCCAGTGCAGAGGAGACTCGGCCGCCCAGCCCCGCTCCTCGTGGGGGCTTTGGGGCGCGCGGCTGCGCCAGTAGTGACCCACGACCACCGGCACCTCGTCGTGGTGGTCGAGCCACCAGGGCGCGCGCTCGACATAACGCCACTTGCCGCCGGCATACCGGCGCGCGCCCGACGCGACCTTGCGCTCCGGCCCCGAGGTGATGCGCCGGATCGGGTTGCTCATCTGGATGCGCTCGTCCTCGTCGGCCACGTGGGGCAGGTCATCGGGCGGATGCACGTCCAGGCGTTTCAGATCGTGCCAGCGGGCGCGCTCCTCGCGGGCCCGCGCCGTCACACCCTCGGCCTCCAGCGCGCGCTCCACCGCTTCCCCGAAGGTCTCGAGCAGGGGCACGACCTCGCCCTCGTCGGGCAGCGCGGCGACCGCGTCGACCTCCCAGGCCGCGTGCGCCACACGCAGGTCGGGCCGCTCCAGGAGCAGCGGCAGGGTGCGCAGGGTCTCGAGCACGCGGACGCGGTCGTCGGGGCTGGCCGAGCGCGCGCTGAACGGAAGACGCCGCACGCCGCCGGGCACCTTCTCGGAGAAGCGGTCGTCGTGGCCGAAGAACCAGCCGTTGCCTTCCTTCTGCTCCGCGCGCAGCAGGTTCAGCTCGTGGTTACCCAGCACGCAATACGCCAGGCCGCGCTCCGCGAGGCGCCCGTAGGCCTCGAGCACGGCCACGGAGTCCGGCCCGCGGTCGATGAGGTCGCCGACGAAGACCAGCGGCCGCGCCACACGGCCGGCGTCGAGGTCACCGCCCAGGTGGTGCACGAGGCGCCGGAGCGCGTCGATCTCGCCGTGGACGTCGCCGACCAGGTCGAGCGGACCGTCGGGCAGGGGCTGTCGAAGTCGAACCATGCCCGAATTCTAGCAGGCTGCTGAAAAAGCAGCCTGCCCGGGCCAGGATGGCCCGGCGGAATCACCGAGGCTTTGAAAAAGCCGAATGATTCCGGGAGCGGAGCCGAATTCACTTCGGCGGAGCGGGGCTGGAAAAGTCCATGGACGGACTTTTTCAGCGTCCTGCCAGCAGGACGCGCGGCGCCTCGTCCTGCGCGGAGCAGGGCGTCCGCGCCTCAGCGCGCCAGGGTGAGCGACCAGCGCACGAGGCGGCCGGCGTCCTGGGCGGCGTTGTCGACGAGCTTCAGGGTCCAGGCGCCCGAGGCGTCGACGCCGTCGAAGCCGCCGAGGTCGAAGCTCGCCTCGATGTTCTGCTGGCTCTCGCCCTCGTTGGCCCAGACCACCGCGGACTTGGAGCCGTGGCTGAGCTCGATCTTCAGGTCGCCGACGTAGCTGTGCTCGACGTTGAGCTCGATGGACACGCCCTTGACGGGGAAAGACTCGGGCACGGTGAGCACGCTCTTGGCCCCGCGGGCGCTGTTGTCGGGGATGGCGACGGCGGCTTCGCTGGTGAAGGTCGAGACGGCCTCACCGTCGGTGGGCTCGACGGCGTCACAGCGGTTGCCGGTGGGGGTGAAGCAGTTGTCGCGCACGCCGCTGGCGCCGAAGGTCGAGTCGCCGACCGCGCGGCGCACGGAGACGAGAATGTCCTTCCAGGACGCGTACTTGCGGCTCTCGATGGAGGTGAAGATCTTCGCGATGGCGGGCCCGGCGAAGTCGAGCGCGTTGGCCGTGACCTCGATGACACTCGACATCATGTCGAGGTTCGCCCAGCCCTTCTTCCCGTCGAGGATGGGCTTCACGTAGTACTCGTACCCGAGGCAGCCGCCGTACAGGTAGATCTGGTAGCTGTCCGGGTAGGTCGGGCGGGCCCAGAAGTCGCTGGCGCCGAGCATGCTGTGGCCGTCGTACACGACGATCTCGTGCTCCGAGAGCGCCCGCTGGAAGTTGCCGAAGTTGCGGTTGTCGCCCAGGCCGCTGAAGTCGTTGGGCGAGTAGATGTCGACCTCGAACTGAACGCCGGCGGCGGTCTTGGCGTAGCGCTTGCCGACCGGCGCGGGCTTGACCTCCTTGAAGCCGGCGTCCTTGAGCCACGTGCCCATGCGCTTGAAGGCCTGCATGCCGGGGTCGCGGTCCGTGATGGCGCCGTCGCCGATCTGGCCGAAGAGCACCACGGCGGTGACCTTGCCGTCGGCCGCGAGGCGGTCGTACTCGGGGTAGGTCACGTCGGCCTTGGGGAAGGTGCGGCTGACGGTGATGGTCATCTTCTGGGTGGGCACCTCGCAGTTGGGCTGGTCCGGGTCCCACTGGTACCAGTAGACCGACTGCGAGAGGCTGATGTGGTCGTCGGGCTCGGCGCAGGTGGCGCCTGCATCGGCCATCAGGGCGTAGGGCTTCACGGGCACCTCGGCCTCGAAGACCTTGCCGACCTCGGCGCCGCGGCCGGCGCTGTGGAGCAGGACGGCGTTGACGCCACGAATCCGGAAGTGGGTCAGCTTCGCGGGCTCGACGTTGCGGGCGGCCTCGGCCGTGATCCACGCGCCGTCCACGCGCCACTCCACGCGACCGCGCGACTCGACGTGCTCGGCGAGGCTCTCGAGGTAGAACTCGCCGCGCTTGCGCAGGTAGGTCACGGCGAACTGGCCGAGCTCGGCGGGGGCCCGCGCGATGTTGTAGGCGGGCGCGTCGATGTCGGCCTCGAGATCGACCTCGACCTCGATGCCGTCGGGGTTCGTGTAGGCCGTGTCCTCTTTCCCGCCCGCGGTCTGCGCGGCCAGGAAGGGGTTCGGACCCGCGGCGACGGCCTCGGGCTCGGGGTCGGCGGTCTCGCTCTCGCCACAGCCCATCATGGGCAGCGCGAGCAGGCTGAGCAGGGCGAAGCAGTTCAGGCGTTCGAGGGTCATCGAGGGCTCCTGAGGGGCGGCTGGCGCCTGGGCGCGCCATGTAGAGGGTTCGCCGGCCGCCTTCGCACGGATCGTGCCACGTGTACAGGCGCGTCTGTGCGGCTCTGCTGGTACGCTGCGCGCCCGCGCTCCCGCCCACTCAGGACGACTCGACGTGAACCCGCCCCAGACTCCCGGACGCGCCGATGCCGCCGGCCGCAAAGGTGACGATGCGCCGCTCTTGAGCGCGCGCGGCCTGAACAAGAACATCGGCGCCCGCGTGCTGCTGCAGAACGTGGAGGTCGGCGTCGCACCCGGAGATCGCCTTGGCCTCGTGGGTGTGAACGGCGCGGGCAAGTCCACGCTGATGCGAATCCTCGTGGGTGAGGACCAGGCCGACGACGGCATCGTGGCGCGCCGGCGCGGCGTACGCATCGCCTACGTGCCCCAGGAGCCGAAGCTGCCGGAGGGCGCGCGCGTGGAGACCGTGCTGCGGGCCGCGCAGGCGGAGCACGCCGCCCTCTGCGCCCAGTTCGACGCGCTCTCGGAGCAGCTCGCGGGCGGCACGCTGCAAGGAGACGCGCTCGAGGGGGCGCTCGCGTTGCAGCAGACGCTCATCGAACGCATCGAGGCCAACGGCGGCTGGGATCTGGACCACCAGATTCGCGGCCTCGCGGCCTCCCTGGCGGTGCCCCCGGGGGACCGGCTGGTCGACACCCTCTCCATCGGTGAGCGGCGCCGCGTGGCGCTCGCGTGCGCCTTCCTGTCGGCCCCGGACCTGCTGGCGCTGGACGAGCCCACGAACCACCTGGACACGACGACGACGGAGTGGCTGGAGAGCCGCCTGCGCGCCTTCCCCGGTGCGGTGCTGCTCGTGACCCACGATCGCTGGTTCCTGGAGCGGGTCGCGACGCGGATCGCGGAGATCGACCGCGGCCAGCTCCACATCTACGACGGCGGCTACTCGCGGTTCCTGGAGCAGCGCGCGGCGCGGCTCGGCGCCGAGTCCGAGGCGGAGCGTCAGCGCTCGGCCTTCGTGCGCCGCGAGCTGGAGTGGGTCCGACGAGGCCCGCAGGCGCGCTCGACCAAGCAGCGCGCGCGGCTCGACCGCTTCGACGCCGCGGTGGCCGCACGGCCGGAGGACGTGCGTCCGGACGACCGTCAGCTCGCGCTGCGTATCCCGAGCGGACCCCGGCTCGGCGGCATCGTGCTCGAAGCGCTCGGGCTCTCGGTCACGCTCGGCGGCAAGGTCCTGTTTCGAGACCTCGACTTCGCCCTCGTGCCCGGGGACCGGGTCGGCATCGTCGGCGGCAACGGCATGGGCAAGAGCACGCTCCTTCGGGTGCTCCTGGGCGAGCTCATCCCAGACGCCGGGACGGTGAAGCGCGGGATCAACACGCAGCCGCTCTTCCTCGACCAGACACGGTCCACCCTGGATGATCGGCAGTCGGTGATCGAGGCGGTCGCGGCCGAGAACGACCACGTCTTCCTGGAAGACGGTCCGGTCCACGTGCGGACGTTCCTGCGCATGATGCTGCTGGACGACCGCGTCGCGGCGGCGCGGGTCGCGGACCTCTCGGGCGGCGAGCGCAACCGTGTGCAGCTCGCCCGGCTGCTGCGCGAGGGCGGCAACCTGCTCGTGCTCGACGAGCCCACGAACGACCTGGACCTGATGACGTTGAGCGCGCTGGAGGAGGCGCTGGCGGCGTTCCCCGGGTGTGCGCTCGTGGTCTCTCACGATCGGTGGTTCCTGGATCGTGTCGCGACCTCGATCCTCGCCTTCGAGGGCGGGGGCCGTGTGACACGCTACGAGGGCAACTACGCCGACTACCTGGAGCAGCGCGAGGCCGCGGCGGCGCAGGCCGTGACGGCCGCATCGGAGGTGGCCCGCGCGACGGTGCCCGCGGACCGGCGAGAGGCCCCTCGACCCGCAAAGGCGGCGGGCCTGACGGCGCCCGAGAAGCGAGAGCTGGCGGGCCTGGAAGCCGCGATCGAGGCCGCGGAGGCTGCGGTCGAGGCGGCGTCGACGGCCGTGAACGACCCGGCGCTGTACGCGCGCGGGGGCGCCGAGATCACGGCGGCTCAGGCGCGGCTTGCGGCGGCCGAGGCCGAGGTGACTCGACTCTACGCGCGCTGGGAGTCGCTCCTCGCCCGGGCCTGAGGCCCGGCCTACTCGACCCGCCGATACAGGTCCCCGCCGCCCTCACGGAACTCCGCGAAGTCTCCGAGCAGGGCCGCCTCTCAGCCGCGATGCGCGCGGCACCCTGGGCGCGAAGCGCGAGTCGTCGCGGTTCACACTTTCTCGAAAGGAATCGACACGGCTTCAGGAGTGCGAGTCAGACGACCAAAAAGGACCCACCCCGATGTAACTGAACGCCGTGATCGCCTGTTTTCTTCTCAGCGCATGTGGTGAGCCCGCCGCGCGGACCGCCGCAGAGACTGACCCGGCTGCAGAGACCGAAGACGCTGCCGTACCGGCTCGCCTGGATGCCGAGCTGTCCGGGGTCGAGGGCGCCCCGGGCGGCGCCGAAGCGAACGAAACGCTCGGCGACGCCGACGCCGGCGACGTCGAGGCCGAAGTGCTCCCCCTCAACGCACGTTGTGACGACGACGCCCAGTGCGGTGACGGCGCCGTTTGCGTTGCGCCGGAGTACGAGTCGGATGATCCCAACGCGGGCGGTCACAGGTGTCGTCGACTCGTTCCGAGCTGTTTCGAGCATGACTGCGCCGAAGACGAGTTCTGCATGGACCAACGCTTGTTTCGGACCCCCATCGCCTACTGCGAGCCCCGAAGCCCGCGCGATGCGGAGTGCCGCCTCAATGGGCGCGATCGAGATGCGGACCCTTGCCCGGTCGGGCAGGTCTGCACGAGTTCCGGTGCAAAGTCCTTCTGTCGTTCGCAGGGCCGCGTCGAGGCGGCGGAAGGGGAGGCTTGCGAATGGGGAGGCTGCGGCGCCGGGCTTTACTGCGATCTGGACGGCGGCCATGTCTGCCGCGCTCGCCAGCCGCCCGGAGCCCGGTGCGAGGCCGGAAGCACGTTCTGCAGGGACGGTCGCGACTGCGTGACCTTTTCCGACGCCTGCGCGTACGGTCTCGTCTGTGTCTTCCCGGACACCGACGCTTGCCTATCAGGACGCTGAAAAAGTCCGTCCATGGACTTTTTCAGCCCCGCTCCGCCG
>JBMOFP010000085.1:0-25739 GCA_049318805.1 Bradymonadia bacterium | reverse complement strand
GCGTGCGCGCGACCTACGAGGGGGCGCGCGCGAACCTCATCCAGGCCATGGACGAGCTCGCCTTCCAGCGCGCGCTCGGCGCTGTGTGGGACCTCGTGCACGTCGCCAACAAGTACGTCGACACCACGGCGCCGTGGGTCCTCGCCCGGGACCCCGCCCGCAAGGCGCGCCTGCGCGAGGTGCTCTACACGCTGTGCGAGGCGCTGCGCATCGTCGGCATCTGGTCGTTGCCGTTTCTGCCCGAGAAGGCCGCCCTGCTCCTCGATCGCCTCGGTATCCCCGCCGACGCCCGCACGCTCGCCCACACGGCCGCATGGGGTGGGCTCGCGGCCGGCACGCGCACGCAACCTGGGGACGGCCTCTTCCCGCGCATCGAGAAGGTCGTCGAACCGGTCGTCGAAGCACCGAAGGCCAGCGCCCCGAAGGCGCCCCCTCCGAAGACGGTGACTGCGCCCGTGGTGACTGCGCCCGCGACCGCCGCGCCCGAGGGCCTCGTGCGTTTCGAGGACTTCGCGCGCCTCACGCTGAAGACCGCGCGCGTGCTCACTGCCGAGCGCCACCCGAACGCCGACCGGCTGCTCGTGCTCGGGCTCGACGCGGGCGAAGACGCCCCGCGGACCGTCTGCGCCGGCATCGCCCAGGCCTACGCGCCCGAAGCGCTCGTCGGCCAGACCGTCGTGCTCCTCGCCAACCTCGAGCCGCGCAAGATCCGCGGCATCGCGAGCAATGGCATGCTCCTCGCGGCCGGCGAGGGCGAGACCTTGCGCCTCGTCACCGTGCCCGGTGACCTGCCGCCGGGCACTTCGATCGGCTGAAGTCGGAGCTTTGGCCTGGGTCGGAGTGCACACGTTTGCCTTCGCCAGGCACATTCCGTACACTCCGTACGGTTCGCCGCAACGGAGCTCGACATGGACACACCGACCAACGAGACCCTCGGCGCCGAAGAGGCGCGCCAGCAGCTCCCGGCGCTCCTCGACCGAGCGCGCAACGGAGTCGCCACCGTGGTCACGCGGCACGGGCGGCCGTGCGCCGCCATCGTGCCTCTCTCCGTTTGGGCGCGCGCCCAGGCGGGGGTGCCGTCCCGTGGCGGGAGCCTCACGGCGCTGCGCGGGTCCGGGGCGAGCCTGTGGGGCGAGCACGCCGGGCGCACGATCGCCGACGCCCGCGACGAGTGGGGCGCGTGAGCGCTGCGTCTGCTCCGTGGCCCGACGGCGCGCAGCTCCTCGTCGACACGGCACCGCTGATCTACTGGCTCGAAGGCAGCGCCCTGGCCGCGCGTTTCACCCGGGTTTTCGAGGGCATCGACGCGCTCCGCTGGCGCGGGATCGTGACCCCCGTGACGCTCGCGGAGATCATGGCGGGCCCCCTGCGGCATGGCCGACACGGGCTCGCCGAGCAGTACCGTTTGCTCCTGACGTCCGGGCCGAGATTCCAGCTCCGCGCGCTGGACGCAGACCTCGCCGTCTTCGCGGCGCGACTCCGCGTGGAGCACGGATTGAAGCTCCCGGATGCGATCCAGCTCGCCACCGCCATCAGCGAGGGCTGTGATGCGCTCGTGACGCACGACCGCGATTTTCCCGCGGGCGCCGGTGTTGCGGTGTTTCGGGGAGACGACTGAGCCCGCGGGACGTCGAAGGTCACCCCACCGCGCTGTGGCTCCGCGGCACGCCGACGCGGGTCGTCGCCTCGCCGCCCCAACGCACGGGGCCGAGCGCCGAAGGAATCGGGGTGCGCGCGACGAACCGCTCCTCGGCGCGCCCGAAGGGGTACCGGTCGAGGTGGGACTGCGGCAGGGGCGCCGGCTGCTCGTAGCGCTTCGCGTTCGACACCGGCCGGCGGGCCGCGCCGGGAGAGAAACCCATGGCGCGCAGCACCTCTTCGCGCAGCCGATCCGTGGAGACGCCCGCCCGAATGTGGTGGTCGACGAAAAACATCGCGTCCAGGTCCAGCGCCTCTTTGGGGAACCGCGAGACCAGGACCGTGACGACGTCCGAGTCGACGCTGCGGGCGCGGCTCAGGAGTTCGATCCCGCTGCCGCCCCGCAGGTCGTGCTCGGCCACGACCAGCCGCCACCGTCGCGTGCCCGGCGCCTCGAGGAGGGCCGTCGCAACGCGGGCATCGCGCACCGTCGTCAAGTCGAGCTCCAACGCCTCACCCAGCGCCGCGCTCACGGCGCGGGCATCGGCCGCCTGGCTGAAGACCGCCAGCGCGCGCCCCGGATGCACCTCGAGACCTGCTTCGCTCGATGTCACGTTGGACTCCCTGGACCCGTTCACCCGACGTGTAGGGCAACAGGTGTGCCAGCACCGCGAATTCAGGGATTGCAAGGACACGCGCACTGTGTCGGGTCAAAGTCGTCAAGCCGCTGACGGCCCCAGCGCCATTTTTCCGCGCCCCGGGACCACGCTCTCGGGTATGGGGACGCCGTGAGCTTCTTCCGCAACGCCGCCTCGGTGCTCTTCACGTCGGCCGTGCTGGTGCCCATCGGCGTGGTCTCGGGCGTCGTGCTGACCCGCAATCTCTCCGTCGAGGACCGCGGCACCTTCGGGGTCGTGGCGGCGCTCCTGAGTACCGCGGTGTTGTTCCTCAACCTGGGCTGGCCGGCCTCGGCGGTGTTCCGCATCAAGCGCCTCGGCCTGCCGCCGGCCCGCGTCGCCGGGCAGGGGCTCATGAAGCTCGCGCTGCTGTCGGCGGCGCTCGTCGGCGCGGGCGTGCTCGCGTCGGCGCCGTTGCAGGCCCTGTTGGGCCCGAACGTACCGACGAACGTGCTGTTCTGGACCCTCGTGACGGTGCCGTGCGCCCTCGTCATCCGCTACCTGAGCTTCGTCGCCCAGGCCATCGAGCGGTTCGACCTGCGCGCGTGGGCCATCTTTTTCGGCGCCACGTTGCGCCTCGCCGGCCTCGCCGCGGCCCTCTACTTCGTCCCCGGTAACCTACTCGCGTGTGTGCTCGCGGTCTTCGGCGCGCAGCTCGTCATCGCGCTCTTCTCCACGGTCTCGGTCCTCCGCTCCACGGGCTTCGCGCTCCGGGGCCCGCCCGACCCGCCGGAGACCGCCTCGCAGACCCGCGCCTTCTCCTTCGCGAGCTACACCCAGAACATGCTGGGCGAGCTCCACGAGCACGTCGACATCCTGATGTTGGGACTCCTGCTCGAGGACAAGGCCGAGGTCGCCGTCTACGGCGTCGCCGTGACGGTCGTGACGCAGTTGAAGCTCGTACCCGACAGCATCGCGACGGCGCTCTTCCCGCGCATCGCCGGTGAGTCGCCGGAGCAGGCCGCCCGGTTCGCGAGCATGGTCTCGCGGCACGCCACGGCGGCGGCGATTCTCGGCGCGGCGTGCCTGGCGATCGTCGGTCCGACCCTGGTCGAGCTGCTCTACGGCGAGGCCTACGCCGCGAGCGCGGCACCGCTGCGCATCTTGCTGCCCGGCATGGCCGTCTACACGGCCTACCGTGTCCTCGCGCGGTACTTCGTCGCCCTGGGTCGACAGCGGGTGAACATCACCACCCAGGCGTTCGCCGTGAGCGTGAACGTCGGCCTGAACCTGTGGCTCATCCCCCGGCACGGCGCCGTCGGGGCGGCGATCGCGAGCCTGGTCTCCTACTCGCTCGAGGCGCTGCTCGTCGGCGCAGCGTTCCTGCGCGCCTCCGGCCAGTCGTTCCGCGAGACCTTCGTCTTCGACTGGTCGCGAGACCGCGAGCCCTACCTGCGGAGACTCCGCGCCCGCTTCAGGGCGTAGGGTCGCAGGCGTTCCCGAGGCCGTCGTTGTCGCTGTCGAGCTGACCCGAGTTCGAGGCGTTCGGGCAGTTGTCGCAGGCGTCGCCGCGGATGTCGCCGTCGGCGTTGGACTGGTTCGCGTTCACCACGCTCGAGCAGTTGTCGCAGGCGTTGCCGACCCCGTCGCCGTCCGTATCGCCCTGACCCTTATTCGACACGAAGTCGCAGTTGTCACAGGCGTTGCCGAGGGCGTCGGCGTCGTTGTTCTCCTGGTTCGGGTTGACCACGCTGATGCAGTTGTCGCAGCTGTCGCCGTCGCCGTCGCCGTCCGTGTCGCGGTTCTTGGTCGTGGACTTGGCGGGGCAGAAGTCGCAGGCATCGCCGAAGGCGTCGCCGTCCCCGTTGGCCTGGTTCGCGTTCGCCGCCGACTTGCAGTTGTCGCACGCGTCGCCGAGGCCGTCCGCGTCGACGTCGGCCTGGCCCGAGTTCGCGCGCGCCGGGCAATTGTCGCACGCGTCGCCGCGCGCATCGCCGTCGGCGTTGGCCTGGTTCGCGTTGGCGAGCCCCTGGCAGTTGTCGCACGCATCGCCGGCGCCGTCGGCGTCGGTATCGGTCTGGCCCTCGTTCGCCGCGTTGTCGCAGTTGTCGCAGACATTGCCGCGGCCGTCGCCGTCCGGGTCTTCCTGCCCGGGGTTCGCGACCGCGAGGCAGTTGTCGCAGGCGTCTCCCACACCGTCGCCGTCCGAGTCGACCTGCCCGGCGTTGTAGAGCAACGGGCACAGGTCGCAGGCGTCGCCGATGTTGTCCGCGTCGGCGTCGGCCTGGTCGGGGTTCGGCGCGGCGCAGTTGTCGCAGGCATCGCCGGCGCCGTCCCCATCGCTGTCGGTCTGGTTGGGATCGGCCGCGGCGGGACAGCCGTCGCACGCATCACCGACACCGTCGGCGTCGGTGTCGAGCTGGTCGGCGTTGGCGACCGCCGGGCAGTTGTCGCATCCGTCGCCGTCGCCGTCGCCGTCCTGGTCGCCGCCGCCGTCGTTCACGCCGGCGCACAGGTCGCACGCGTCGCCCGCGCCGTCGCCATCGCTGTCCGTCTGCCCCGCGTTGCTGGACGCCGGGCAGTTGTCGCAGGCGTCGCCGACGTCGTCTCCGTCCACGTCGGCCTGGCCCGCGTTGGCGAGGCCCTGGCAGTTGTCACACGCGTCGCCCGCGCCGTCCGCGTCGGCGTCCGCCTGATTCGCGTTCGAGGCCGCCTGGCAATTGTCACAGGCGTCCCCGAGGCCGTCCCCGTCCGTGTCCAGCTGGCCCGCGTTCGCGGCCGCGCCACAGTTGTCGCAGGCGTTCCCGGTCCCGTCGCCGTCGGTGTCCGTCTGGTCCTGGTTGGCGTCGTCGTCGCAGTTGTCGCAGGCGTTGCCGACGTCGTCGCCGTCGGTGTCCGTCTGGGCGAGGTTGTTGTTCGCCGGGCAGTTGTCCACGTCGTCGCACACGGTGTCGCCGTCGGTGTCGACACAGTTCGCACGGCTGATGAAGCCCCGCTGGGGCTCACCATTGACGAGGCCGTTGCCGGCCACGAGGCCACTGGCGTTGATGCACCGCGGGCAGACCTCGTAGGAGCGCGTCGCGTCGCCTGAGTCGAGCTCCGTGAGCGTCGCCCCGTCGAGCTGGAAGGGCTCGTGCCGGGCGTCGTTCGCCGCGACCTGGAACCACCCACCGAACTGGTTGTTCTCGTTGAGCGCGTGGAGCACGGCGCGCTGCCGGGTGTCGACACCGCGCAGGGTGATCGTATTGCTCTCGTCCCACGTCGCCGCGGTCCAGACCTCGGCGTTGTTCACCGTCGTCTTCTGGTAACCCGCGATCACACTGTCGTCGTTGATCGCGAAGGCGCCCCCGAGGCCGAGGTCCTCGATCTGGGCGCCGACCCAGCGGACCGCGTGCCGTCGATCCGTGGCGTCGAGGCAGGAGCCCGCGATCTCACCCAGGCCGTTGATGTCCCAGGGGCTGCAGTCCTGGCTGGCCGCGAGGAGCGGCAGGTCCGTCGCCACGCCACCGCTCCACCGGAACGCCTGCGTCTGCCCGCCCGCGTTCGTGTAGTAGCCCATGACGTCGCCGTTGTCGTTGATCCGGAAGAACGGCGCCGGTGAGTTGCCGCCGGGCGCGTTGAAGGTCGTGAGCGCACCGGCCTCGTAGACGAAGCCCTGCACCGCGCCGCCGATCGAGATGATCCCGACGACGGTCCCCGCCTCGTTGATGTCGAAGCCGGCGCTGTAGTCGCTGCCCTCGTCGTCGATGTCCTGCAGCACGCCGTTCTGCCAGAGGAAGGCCTCGTAGGTGCCGGCGGCCGTGGTGCTGAAGCCGACGACGGCCCCCGCATCGTTGAGCGCGTAGGCTCGGCTCAGCGGCGTGAGACCGTTGCCGCTGCCGAGCACCCCGAGGTCCGTGAAGACGCCGTTGCGCCACCGGAAGGCGTGTTCATCGCCTCCGGCCAGGAGCGAGCCGCCCGCGACCTGGCCGGATGCGTTGATGCCCTCGATGCGCGTGACGCCGCCGCCGAGGTCTCCGATGTCCTGAAAGGCCTGCGCCACCGCCGCGCCCGGCGCGAGGAGCCCCAGCACCGCGCCCCCCACGACCAGAGGCCGAGACCGACCGAGTTGACTACGCACCATGTGACGTCCTCCCTCCGAACACGGAACCACGCTTTCCTCCCATCGTCGCACGGAATCCCCTCCCTGAGCACTCCGACCCCGACCGGGTCCTTTCGATTCCTCGAAATCGACCGGAGCCGCCGAATCGGCGAACACGATGCAATCGCGCGGTGGATTCGTGGTACCAAATCCGTGCCGATGATGCCCCAAGTCGAAGCGTCCACACGCCCCATCGCCCGCGACGGGGCGCTCCACATCGAAGGGGGCCGCCGCCTTCAGGGCGAGGTCGCCCCCGCCGGCGCCAAGAACGCGGCCCTGCCGCTCCTGGCCGCGGCCGCCCTCGGTGAGCGGCCGAGTGTGCTGCGCAACGTGCCGCTGGACCTGAACGACGTTCAGGTGATGCTCGGTCTGCTGCGGTCGCTCGGGGCGCACGTCCAGGTCACGGGTCCGACCACGGTCGAGGTGGGTCGCGGAAGACTCGGCGACACCCCGCCGGACGCCGCCCTGGCGGTGCGCATTCGCTACTCACTGCTGATGCTGGGCGTGAGCGCGGCCCTCGGGCGCCCGCTCGCGCTGCCCCGACCGGGCGGCTGTGACATCGGCGAGCGCGGCTACGACCTCCACCTCTATGCGCTGCGCGGCCTCGGGGCCCACATCGACGACGCGCCCGAGGGCCTGCTGCTCGCCGAAGGCCGGCTCAAGGGCGCGCCCCTCGAGTTCCGACTGCCCACCACCGGCGGCACCGAGAACGCGCTGCTGGCGGCGGTTCGGGCCGTGGGCGAGACCGAGCTGCGCAACGCGAATACACGCCCCGAGATCGCCCAGATGGCGGAGTTGCTGAACCGCATGGGCGCCTCGGTCCGTGTGGGGAAGCGGGTCATCCGGGTCGAGGGCCGCGACCGGATTCCGGGGGGCGCCGAGATCGACATCATGCCCGGGTGGGACGAGGCCGTGACCTACATGGTCGCGGCCGCCATCACCGGCGGCGAGGTCCGCGTGCGCAACGTGCCGCTGGAGCACGTGCGGTGGGACGTGCTGTACCTGACCGAGGCCGGGGTGAGCGTCTTCGACTGGGGCGGCGACCTCTTCGTCGCGCGCCGCACGCCCCTCAAGGCCTTCGACCTCCTCACCGGCCCCCCGCCCTGCCTCAACTCCGACATGCAGCCGGTCTTCGCGGCGCTGGCGCTCTTCTGCGCGGGCGAGACCACGCTCACGGACACCCGTTTCCTCGACCGCTTCGGCTACACCGCCGAGCTGCGCAAGTTCGGCGGTCGGATCGACGTGTACGGAAACAGCGCCGTCGTCGAGGGCAACGGCCCCCTGGCCCCGGCCGACGTGCGCGCGCCCGACCTGCGGGGGGGCGCGGCGTGTGTGCTCACCGCCCTCGGCCTCGCTGGCCCGTCCGTCGTGCGCAACGCCTACCAGCTCTTCCGCGGCTACCCCTCCATGGACGAGAAGCTGCGGGCGCTCGGCGCCGACGTCACCCTGCGCGCGGACCCCGCGTGACCGCCGACCTGCCCGACCGCACGGCGCGGGTCTTCGAGGCCGCGGGTGTGCGCCGGCAGGTCCCCCTCGCGCCGCTCACGACCTGGCACATCGGCGGCCCCGCGGAGTTTCTCTTGCGGACCGCCGAGCCCGAACGGCTCGCGGCGTGCCGAGCGGCTGCCGAGGAGGCGGGCCTGCCCGTCTCGTTTCTGGGCCGCGGCTCGAACCTGCTCGTCGCCGATGCCGGCGTGCCCGGCCTGGTGTTGTGCCCCCTGGACCGCGACGCGCCGGTGCACTTCGACTTGGAGCACGGCCGTGTGCGGGCGAGCGCCGGTGTGCTCATGCCGGCCCTCGCGCGCCAGCTCGCGCTGCAGGGCTTCGCCGGCCTCGACTTCCTGTCGGCGATCCCCGGGAGCCTGGGCGGTGGGGTCGTGATGAACGCGGGGCTCTCGTCGGCGGCGCGGCGCGAGCTCGCGCACTTCGTGGACGCCGTGACCCTGGTGGGGCCCGGCGGCGAGGTCCGTCGGGTGGGCCGCGACGCGCTGAGCTTCGACTACCGCACGAGCCCGTTCCAGAACGGCGTGGACTGCCTCGTCGAGGTGGAGCTGCAGGTCACGGAGCGCGCGGCCCCCGCCGACCTGCTCGCGCAGATCTCGGCGCTGCAGGCCGAACGGCGTAAGCGTCAGCCACTCGGCATCCGCACCGCCGGGAGCACCTTCTTCGCCGCCCCGGAGACCGGTCGAGCGGCCGGCTACTTCCTGGACCAGGTCGGTGCGAAGGGCCTGGCCGTAGGCGACGCGCGCGTCTCGGAGATTCACGCGAACTGGATCGAGAACACCGGCCACGCGACCTCGGCGGACGTCGAGGCCCTGCTCGAGCAGCTCGAGACTCGGGTGCGCACTCGCTTCGGGATCACGTTGCGGCGCGAGGTCCGGCGCCTGCCCGCCTGGCCCTCGGCCGCTTGACGATGCGCTCGGTCGCCTACGTCGTCACCTCACGGTCCAAGGGCACGGGCGGCCATCTGCACTCCCTGCGGGACCTGACGGACGCCCTCTCGGGCGCCGTGCGCGGCACGATCCGCTGCATCGGCACCGCGCCGCCGCCGGCGCTCAATGGCGCCGTCATGCCCGTCTCGTTTGCGGCGTACCGCCCGCGCCACCTCGTGCAGCTCCTCGTCGAGCTCGCGCGCGACCTACGGCGCCAACGGGTCGAGCTCGTCCATGCCTTCGACCCGCTCGCTCTGAAGCTGGTTCTGCCCGTGGCCGACGCGCTGGGATTGCCCACGGTCTTCACGATGTGCGGCGGCCCGACCCCGCGCCGGGACATGCCGAACGTGCGCGACGTGATCCTTTTCAGCCGCGAGAACCTCGACGGCCTGTCGACGCACCCCGCGATGCGCGGCGCCCGCCTGAGGCTCGTGCCGAACCGCGTCCACGCGGTGCCCGTGGACGCGCGGTTGGGCTCCGCGCGGGGCCGAGCGCTCCGCGCCCACCTGGGCCTCGCCGACGACGCGCTCGTGCTCCTGCGCATCAATCGGATGTCGACGGTCTACGCGCCGGTCATGGAGCAGACCATGGCGCTCGCGGCCGCGCTGCGCACCCGTGGAGTGCCGATGCATGCCGTGCTCGTCGGCTCGCCCAACGACCCCGCGCTGGTCGACGCGCTCCGTGCGCGGACGGGCCCGTTCACGCACCTCGTGACCGCGCCCGAGTTCACGCACCGCGCCGCCGAGCTCACGCCCTCGGCCGACGCCGTGGTCGGCACGGGGCGCGGGCTGATGGAGGCCGCCAGCGCCGGGCGGCCGCTGCTCACCCCCATCGCGGACCGGCGATTCCCGGCGGTGCTCGGCCCCTCGAACTTCGACACGCTGCACGACACGAACTTCTCGCCGAGAAACCGCCTCGGGCTCAGCGACGACGCGCTCCTCGAGGCCGCGGTGGAGACGCTCGCCACGGCCGAAGGTCGGGCGCGGGCCGGCGCGTTCGCCCGTGAGATGTTCGACACACGCTTCGACGTGCACGCCGCGGTCGGGCCCTACCTCGAGACCTACGCGCAGGCGCCCCCGCGCGCGCTGCTCGACCTGCCGAGCGACCTGGCGCGGCTCGGCATCGGGGTCGGTTGGGAGCGGGTGCGCGTGCTGCTCGGCGCGCTGCCGAAGGGCGGCACCGCCGACTGAGCGTCGGCGGAGTCAGCGGTCCCGCACGCGTCGGTACACCTTCAGCAGCCCCGCCTCCGCCCGCCCCGGGGACTCCCCGACGACTTCGAAGCCTGCGTCCAGGATCAGCGCCTCGAAGGCGGGCAACCGGTTGGTCCGCGCGACGAAGTACGCCCCGGTGCGCTCCAGCAGGCCGTGGACGACCCCCGCCAGAGCCGACGCGGACATCTGCTTCTCCAGGTGGTGGTAGATCCCCAGGAAAAGCACGATGTCGTACTGGGGCAGCAGCAGCGCCGAGTGCTTGCGGGTGAAACGCGAGAACGGGATCGAGAGGTCTTGCTGCACGAACGCGCTCTTCACGGGCACGTTCTTGAAGAGCTGCCGCGCGAAGACCATCAACGGCTCGTCGATGTCGAAGCCGTGCACGAGGCCGCAGCCCGCGCGCGCGAACTCGTAGGCGATGAGGCCCTCGCAGCACCCGAAGTCCAGGACCGTCGCCTGGCGCGCCTGCGGCAGGACCAGCTCGAGGCCGACGAAGCGGTCGAAGAGGTTGCCCGTGTAGTGTTTGTCGACGCCGCTCTTGCGGTAGTAGCGCCCGCCGCTGCGGACCCGCCGCAGGACCCGCGACGCCAGGGAATCGAACGGGATCATGACGAGGTCTCCGTAGGGTAACCGAGGGCGCCGAGGTCGCGACCGGTGAGGGCCGCGAGCCGGGCGTTGCTCTGCGCACAGTGTGTCAGAAACGCGAGGGCGCGCGCGTCGTCGAGCAGCGTGCCCTTGTCCTCGAGGCGTTCGGAGGCCCGCTCGGCGAGCCAGCGCGCCGCCCGGTGGGCCTCCGGCGGGAGCCCCTGGAACGGCTGCTTGCGGCTGCCCGTCCAGCGGTTCGCGAATCGGAGCCAGGGCACCACACGCGGCGCGATGCCGGCATTGTCGCGTTGGCCCACGATCGAACGATCCCAGCCTGTCCGCGGGACCCCGAGCGCGTCGCACCAGGCGTCGAGCCACCCGGCCATGTCCCGCTTCAGGTCCTCGAAGAGGTAGACCCGCACGCGCTCCGCGCCGAAGCGGGCGCGCAAGGTCTCGACATACTCTCCGTAGCGGAAGTAGCCCGGCGTGACGTGCAAGGGCCAGCCGCGCCGGGTGAGGAAGTCCTCCACGGACGCCGCGCCGCCCGTCTTCACGTATTGCAGGTACAGGCTGCGGAGCTGGTCGGGCTGCCGACGGAAGACGATGTGCACGTGCGCCTCGGGCAAGGTGCGCGCGACGCGGTCGAGGGTGCGCAGCCGCGTGGCCCCGCCGTCGTACGGAGAGCCGTAGAGCTGCTCGTCCGAGACCAGGCGCGGCAGCGCCGACGGCGCGTCGGCGAAGGCCGCGTCGAAGGCGGCGCGCGAGGCCACCGGGTCGAAGTCCAGGTCGTCCGCCTCGAGCAGGTCGTGCAGCCACGCGTGCAGCGGGCCGCGTGTGCTGCGGTAGGCCACCCCTTCCAGGACAGGGAAAAAGCGGCGCTGGAGCAGCGTGCTCGCGGTCTTGTGGATGCCCAGGTGGACGTGGAGCGGCGGCAGAGTCATGACTCTGCGCCTTTACTCCAAATTCGTGAGCAGATGCAGCCAATCACCGCGCGCATCGGCTTCGAGGCGCGCGCCGGAGAGTCCGAGGGGCACGGGCAGCACGTCGGTGCCGAAGGCGAAGGTCTGGTCGGCGATGAGTCCGGGAATGACACCCGCGAAGGTCTGCACGAGCTGCTCCACGGCGGCCTCGTCCACCGCGCCGCGGGGCGTCTCGGCCACGTCCGCGTGGACCTCCACGGCCAGGTCGGGGTCGAGGGTGATCGCCTCCAGCGTTTCGACCTGCACGGCCCCCCGCGCGACGAAGTGCAACGCCACGGTCACGAGCGTGCCGTGCTCGGCGGTGCCCACGTCCAGCAGCAAGTCGCCGGTCTCCACGACGAGCGGACGGTCCCCCTTCTCGAGTCGAGCCACGGGCGGCAGCAGCGGCCGCAGGCTCAGCACGACGGGCGTGTCCAGGGGGATGCCGTCGGCGGCGTCCCCGAGGGCGGCCGCCAGGAGCGCGACTTTCAGGGGCAGCCCGGCGCCGAGGCCGCTCGCCTCGTCGAGGGTCAAGTCCAGCACACCGGCGGCCCAGGTGGCGTGCAGCAGCCGATTGAGCAAGTCCACGCCCGCCGCGACGTCCAGGTCGCTGCCGTCGATGGTCGAGACCGCGCCCGCCGTCGGGCGAACCGCCGGCTCAGGGTGAATCGCCTGGGGTGCGGTCGCCGTGGCATCCGCGCGGAGGTCGAGGCCGGCGCTCGTCACCGAGGCCGCGTTGAGCTTCAGCCCCACTTCGATGGGGGCGCCCAGCACCTCCACGGTGCGGCGCAGCGCCGCGGGGTCGAAGAGAGACGGCACGACGAAGTCCGCGAGCGCGTCGCGCACGGTGTCCTCGGCCAGGGTCCGCACCCGGCCCTCGAACCAATCCTCCACGAAGTCCGGAATGCCCTCGACGTCGTAGTCGAAGCCGTCGAGCGCGACCTCGGTCCCGGAGATGTCGAGCGCGAGGCTGCCGTCGGGCCGCGCGCCCACGGCGAGCCGCCCCGAGACGCGGGCCGGGTTCGCCCGCGCGGAGCCCGTGAACGTGAACGTGAAACCGAACTCCACCTCGGCCTGGACCCGCACGTACAGACCGCGCGCCGCGACCCGCGCCTCCAGGAAGCCGTCTCGCGGAATCAGGTCGACGTCGAGCGCGTCGAACCGGGCCTCGAGGACCGAGAGGCCGTCTCCGGCGTTGCCCGCGACCAGCGCCTGCACGTCCAGGGTGCGGGCGAAGTCGCTGAGCTTTCGCGAGAGCTTCGGGAAGGCCGAGGCCGCGACGTGAATCGCGGCGGCGTGTTCGACGGGGGCCGAGGGTTCGGCGTCGGCGTCGACCAAGAGGGCGCGCCGGTCCTCGACCCGCTGAGTGCCCTCGACCGCGTCGACCACGAGCACGTTCAGCCCGGGGTGCACAGGCGCCTCGACCGAGAACGCCCCGTCCGGTCCGACGTCCACACGGGTGCCCGCGACCGTGAGTGTGGGCTGCGTGCCGCCCTCCAGCCGCCCGACGATTCGAGCGGTGCCGCCGAAGATGCGCGCACCCCGCGCGGGCTCGCTCAGCCGTAGGGTCAGCGGCGCGGGCGGGGCCGCGCCCGGGGCCTCGTCCTCGGGACGCGCGGGACCCGACGCGGGCGCGGCCTGACCCAACGCCGGCGCGCTCGGCGTCCCGGGGGCAGCGCTCCGACCCGAGAGCGGCGGGCCTTCGCCCGACTCCGCCTCGAGACCGGCCGGCCTCGATTGCAGCTCCCCTTCGGCACACCCGAACACCAGGCAGCCCAGGAACGAGAACATCAGCAGCGCGCGGGGCGTGGTCATGCGCGGTTTCGAAGCAACTCACACGCCAGCGAGCAGCCACGCGGGTGCGCGTGGCCATTGGGGTCCAGAGTCCCCAGGCGACCCGGCCACTTGCATTGCCGCAAAGGCCGCTCGATTCTGCCCCCATGCTCGAAGCCCTCGCCCGCGCCGTCCTACGCCCGTTCGACCCCGCCCTGCGCTGGACGGGCCCGGCGCCGAGCGACGCGTCCCTCTCGCTGAAGTCGCTGGGCACGGCGGGCTTCACGCTCGAGGCCGCCGGGCGAACCGTCGTCATCGACCCCTACGTATCCCGCCCGACGCTGTGGCGAGCGCTGACCCGGCCCCTGGTGCCCGATCCGGTCGCGATCGAGAGCGCCATTCCTCGCGCCGACGACGTGCTCGTCGGGCACGCCCACTTCGACCACGTGCTGGACGCCCCCGAGCTGTGTCGTCGCACGGGCGCTCGCCTCATTGGGAGCGCCGCCGTCGGCTACTGCGGTCAGGCCGCGGGGCTCCCCGCCCAGCAGATCGTGGTCACGCATGGGCACGAGGACCTCGAGGCCGGGCCACTCCTGCTGCGGGGACTGCCCTCGATCCACGGGCGGGTCTACTTCGGCCGCGTGCCGCTCCCGGGCGACCTGCACGCGCCGCCGCCCTGGCCGCCGCGTCTGCGGGACCTGCCCCACGGGCAAGTCCTCAACTGGCTCGTCCGGACGCCGACCTCGAGCGTCGCGCACATCGACTCCGCCGACTTCCTCAACGCGGAGCTGAGCGGCCACACCGCCGACGTACTCTGCCTCTGCGCGGTCGGGCGCCACGCACGCCCGAACTACACACGCGCGGCGATCGAGCTTTTGCGCCCGCGGTGGGTCGTACCCTGCCACTGGGACTACTTCTTCGGCCCCCTCGGCGGGCCGCTGCGCGAGGTGCCGGGCGCGGACCTGGCGGGCTTCGTCGAGGAGATCCGCGCCGCGGGGGCGACGCCCGTCGTGCTGGCGCCGGGCGACACCTTCAGCGTGTGAGCAGCGCGAGCGTGACGCCCGTGAGGAGTCCGGCGGCGCTCCAGGCCCAGAGCGGCGGACCGCTGCGCACAGCGGCCGTCTCGTCGACCTCGTTCTCCGGCGGGCTCGCGACGCTCGTGAGGGCAGACCGCGTGAAACGGGGTGTCTGCGCCCCGTCGGCCACGGAGCGCTGAGGCTCGACCAGGCCATTGAGGCTCAAGAGGGTCTTCAGGTCCCCGGCCGGCGTCGGCGCACGCGGGATCGCCACCTGCCCGGGGTTGCCGGGCATGGGCGCGTTCAAGGCCTCCTCGAGCGCCGTGAGGAGCGCCTGCGCGTCCGGGTGCCGCTCCGATACCGACTTCGCCATCGCTCGACCGACGACCGCCTCGAGGGCCGGAGAGAAGTCCGCCCAGGTGACGAGCTTGCTGGGCCGAACGGGAGACGCGTTCTGATGCAGCCAACGCACCCGCGCGGCCGGGTCCGCGTCGTGAGACGACGCGCGCGGATCGTCTGGTCGATACGGCAGAACATGGGTCAAGAGGCGATAGGCCAGCACCCCGAGGGCGTAAACGTCGCTCGCGAAGGTCCGGCCGTGGCCCGAGAGACACTCCGGTGCCAGGTACGCCAGGGAGCCGCGTGGCCCCCCGGACGACGCACCGTTCACGACCGCGGGCACACCCGCGTCCACGACCTTCAGGTCGCCGAGCTCGTGGGGCTCCTCTCCCCGGAGGTCGAGGAGCACGTGTGCCGGCCGCAGATCGCCGTGCACGATGCTGCGTGTGTGGAGCGCGGCCACGGCCTGGACCACCCGCAGCAGCACGGCCACGGCCGTCGGACCCGGCAGGCGCGTCGGCCCAGACAGGCGGGCCTCCAGCGTCGGCAGCGGCAACCACTCGGTCACGACGAAGGGGGTCTCGTCGGGCAAGACCCCGACGTCGAAGACCCGCTCGACGTGGGTCGACGTGACCTCTCGCATGCCGCGCACCACCGTTCGGAGGCGCTCGGGCACATCCGGCTCACGGGCCTCGGGGAGTGTCAGCACCTTCAGCGCGCGTCGCATCTGGCCGACGCCCGGCGGCTCGACCTCGTAGACCAGGCCGCGAGGCCCCGAGTGGCGCAGCGCCAGCACACGGAAGCGGCCGCCGACGACCTCGCCGACGAGCGCGAAGGGATCGTGCGCCCCGAAGTCGACGGGGCTGGGGTGACGTTCGAGGAGGGCGGCCATGTGCCTCTGAACGGCACGCCTCACGCGGCGCTTGAACGAACCCGACAGGGTGGGTCAGAGGGTCGACCGAAACGGGACACCGAAGCGAGCGGGCCGCTGGACCCGACCGACCAGCGGTTCGCGCAGCCGGTGGACGATTTCGGACGACCCTCTCAGGGCGCGCGCACCCCGAGGGAGACGCGGGCGAACCGAGTCTTGTCGTCCAGGCCCCACACGCGCTCCAGGACGGTGCAGAGCTCGTCGAGGGTCATCTCGGGGTTCCCGTAGAGGATGGCCTGCTTGACGCCCGGGTGGGCGCGCTGCAACACGTCCAGGCGCGCGTCCAGCGCCACGACGTCCGGCCGCGCGCCGGGGTCCTTGTGGGGCACGCCGACCCCGTCACTGAGGACCACACCCTGTGCGTCGTGGGCGTCCACCTTGATCAACGTGGAGCCGAGCGACAGCACGATCGCGCCGCCCGCCGGGAGCGGCGTGGCGCTGGGATGAACACCCAGCGGAATCCAACCCGGCCCGGTGGGCCGCTCGACCACCAGGCCGAGCTCACGGAACCCCGCACGGTGCGCCGAGAGCGCGAACTGGAGCATCGTGCGGGTCGTGACCTTGCGGTGCAGCGCGAGTGCGAGGCGGCCGTCCGTCGCCGTGGCCGTCGCGAGCTGCGCGTAGAGCGCCTTGATCGACTCGCCCAGCGCGTCGCGCTCGATCTGCGCCGCGGGCACGCTCACCGAGGGCAAACCGGGGACCCCACCGAAGCTGGTCGAGAGCCCCTCGGGCCCGCCCGCGACCCAACTGAAGGTGCCGCGCGGCAGAGGCTCGCCGCCGCGCGCGGGCGGCAGCTCCGCTTGCCCACCGGCGAGCACACGGGTCATCCGAGCGACGTCGTCTTTCGCGGCCCCGGGGGTGTCGGAAGCCGAAGCGCTGGGCGGCGCGCTGCCCTCCGCGGGTGGCTTCGCGGCGCCGGAGTCGCTCTTCGTGAGCCACCACGCGAGCCCGCCCCCGACCAGCAGGACGAGCACGGCCACCACGGCATAAATCGGGGCGCGAGAGGCGCCGGCCCGGACGGCGACCTGCGGACCCGTCGGACGCACCGCGGGCATGGCCTGCGTGTGGCGGGGTCCGGCCGGCGCCGGCGCGGGGAAATCCGGCCCTCGCCGAACGGGCGGGGGCGTCATCGCGGGGCTCGCCGTCGGCGACTGGAATCCTGCGGGCACCTCGGCGGGCGCAGGGTCCGCGGGCTCTCCGAAGGTGGGGCGGCCGTATCGACCCGACGGGGGGCGCGGCGCCTCGACCTCGAGCGCCATCGTCGGCTGCGGCGCCGGCTCGGGATCGAGGGTCACGGCGTGCTGGGCGTCGGCCGCCAGGGCGTCGAGCACGCTGCGCGAGGCGTTCAGGTCGAGGATCTTCGTGCCGCGGCCTTTTTTGCCGCTCGCGCCGAAGTCGTCCGACGACTCGACGGGCATCGGCGTGGGCGCCGAGGCGACGGCCGCCGACGGGCGCGCCTGGGCCATCTCGTTGCTCAGGCTCGCCTGGCGCGCGGCGAGCTGCTCGCGGACGGACGAGGACAGGCCGTCGAAGGCGTGCGTCGCGACGATGGCCGGGTTCGCGGGCGCCGGGAGCGCATCGCCGATGAGCGAGGGCTGCGCGGTGTCGGCCTCGAGCGTGCCGGAGTCCGCCTCGGCCGTGTAGGGCTCGAGCGGTTGGCCGCACTGCGGGCAGGGCATCGAGTCCGACGAGGTGGCGTCGTCGACCTCGAAGAGCAACTCGCAGTGGTAGCAGGCTCGGTACGCCACGGGCGACCGACACTAGCACAGCCCCTCGCGTCGCCCAATATCGCGCTTGCGCGCCCCGTCGGGCATCATGTCCCCCATGGCGACTGCTCGACGCTCGGCCCGCCGCGGCCGTGACTTCTTCGGCGGGGCGGGTTTGGGAACCCGTGCGCTGCTCGTCGCCGTTTTGGTGTGCACCGTCGTCGTGATCGTCGCCGGGCAATCGCTCTTCGGCCTGCCCCCAGGCTCGGAGCACCTGGTGCCGTGGCTCGTCGTGGGCCCCGACACCCTGCCCTCGCTGAAACTGACGGCGCTGCTGACGAACACCTTCGTCAATCCGTCCAAGCACCCGGACGCGCTGTTCATGCCGCTCTTCCTCTTCGCCATGCTGAACCTCGAGTGGCTCCAGGAGGCCCTGCAGACGCGCCTGAAGGCCCTCCTGCTCGGGGTGGCCGGCATCATCGGCGTGGGCATCGTCCTGAACGCGCTCCTGCCGGGCGCGTGGGGCCTCGTGGCGGGCTTGTTGCTGGTGTGGTTCTTCGGGAGCCGCGTCGAGGCCTCGGACGGCCGGGCGCACTTCCTGCGATTCTCCCTGGGCGTGGCCGGGCTCACGAGCCTCTTCGGCGCCGCGCTCACCTGGGTCGCCCCCGGGTCCGTTCAAGCGCTGCTCGACCCCTCCGCGGCGTCCACCTCGGGCATCAGCCCGCTCGTGGGCGCCTGGCTCGCGCTTTTCTCGCTGAGTCTCAGGAACGTGCGCCTCACCGTACTCCACCTCGACGGCTCCGCCTTCTTTTGGCTGCTGGTCGCTCTGGACGTCTATACGGTCCTCTTCCAGGGGGCGGCGGCCGGCTTGATGGGCCTCTTCGGCTTGGCGCTGGCGTGGCGTTTCATGTCGGCGGGCCGCGGCCCCGGCGGCGGTCGACGCGTCAGCCTCGCCGATCGTTGGCGGATGTGGCGGCTCGAACAACGCCGGAAGCGCTTCAAGGTCCTGCGTGGCGGGCCCACGCTGCACCGCGCCGCACTCGAGTCGCGGACGTGAGCCGGCGCCCGAACAACGGGTGCGCGGTGTGCGGACGCGCCGTGGCGCCCCGCCCCGAGAACAAGGGGTGGCCGTTTTGCTCGCCCCGGTGTCGGCAGGTCGACCTCGGGCGATGGCTCAACGAGGACTACGTCATCTCCCGGCCGCTCGACGACTCCGAGCGCGGCACCTCCGCTCCAGGGCACTCCGGAGACGCGGAAGACGATTGAAGCCCGCGCCGCGGGCCACCCTTGCGCTTCTTTGTGGCCCTGACGAGCCCTGTGATATGGTCGCCACCGCTTGCATGACCGACGCCCGAGTCTCGCGGCACGCACGACCATCCTCTGTGCGCTGCTCTTTGTCCCGCCGCTCCCCGCTCGCGCGCAGTCAGAGCCCACGGCCGAGGCGACCGAGACCCCTGCCCAGGCCGCCTACCGCGCGGGTGTCGAGCACTTCAAGGCGAAGCGCTTCGAAGACGCCGTGCGCGAGTTCAACAAGGCCTACCGCCTCGACCCGAACCCCGTGCTCGTCTTCAACATGGCGCGGGCCTTCGAGGAGCTCAAGCAGTACGAGGCGGCGATCGAGTTCTACCGTCGCTACCTCACCATGGCCCCGGATGCGCCGGACCGCCAAACGGTCGAGGACTCTCTGCGCACCCTCGAGATCCTCAAGGGCAAGACCGCGGTCCAGTCCGTACTGCTCTCGGTCGTCTCCACGCCCGACGGCGCGGCGGTCTTCGTGGACGGTCGTCAGGTCGGCGTGACCCCGCTCAAGGTCGAGGTGGCGCCCGGGCCGCACTTCATTGCCGTGGAGCGGGCCGGCTTCCTGCGGAGCTCCGAGGAGCTCACGCTCGAGGCCGGCAAGCCCATCGAACGCAAGCTCGTGCTCGTGCCCGACGCCGGCACGACGAGCCCCGCGCAGGCCGAGGCCCCGAGCGACAACACCTGGGCGTGGATCGCGCTCGGCACGGGCGGCGTCCTGCTCGCCGGCGGCGGCGTCACGGGATGGCAAGCCGTCAAGAAGGCCGACAAACTCGACCAGATCGACGACGACCCCTCCATCGCCGACGAAGACACCTACGACACGCTGCGCGACGAGGGCCAGACCTACGCCCTGGCGACGGACGCGCTCATCGTGGTCGGTGGCCTCGCCCTGGGAACGGGCCTGATCCTCCTCCTGACGGGCGACGACGCGCCCGAGGCCCCCACCGCGCTCGCGCCCGCGCCGCACGGCTTCGGCCTGAGCTTCTGAGCGCGCCATGTCCGATGAACCGGTAAAGCCGATGGACTCGCTCATCGGGATCACGGTCGATCACGGTCGCTACGAGATCGTGAAGCTCATCGGGGAAGGCGGCATGGGCCGCGTCTTCCAGGCGCGTCAGATCTCCATGAACCGGATGGTCGCGCTGAAGCTCTTGCGCGCCCAGCTCGCGACGGACGACCACCTCCTCGCGCGGTTCCAGCAAGAGGCCCACGCCGTCTCGAAGCTGCGCCACCCGAACACCATCACGATGTACGACTATGGCAAGACGGAGGACGGCTACCTCTTCATCGCCATGGAGCTGCTCGGGGGTCGGAGCCTCGCGTCGATCCTGTCCGCGGAGAAGCGCCTCGAGCCCAAGCGCATGCTCCACATCATGGAGCAGGTCACGAGCGCCGTGGCCGAAGCCCATCAGTTCGGCATCGTGCACCGCGATCTGAAGCCCGAGAACATCCAGATCGACCGGGTCGCGAACGACCCCGACTTCGCGAAGGTGCTCGATTTCGGCATCGCGAAGATGGTGCACGGCGACACGGACGGCGCGGAGCAGCGCAAGACCTTGACCATGGCGGGCGCCGTCTTCGGCACGCCGCACTACATGAGCCCCGAGCAGGTCCACGGCCTTCGTGTCGACCACCGCACGGACGTGTACTCGCTGGGGATCATCCTCTACGAGCTGTTGACCGGGAAGCCGCCTTTCGAGGGCGCGACCCCTATGGCCGTGATGATGGCGCAGGCCTCGAAGCCGCCGCCCGACATCCGCCAGACGCACCCCGAGCTGAGCGTGCCCGACGCCCTCGCCGACATCATCAATCGGGCGCTGGTCAAGGACGCGGACAAGCGCCTCGGCTCGGCCATCGAGATGATCGAGCTGCTCAAGGAGGTCCACTTCGACCTCATGGACCACAGCAGCAGCATGAGCGGTCGGCTGCTCTTTGATCCCACCGCCTCGAGCGAGGCGCGCGCGCGCATACAGAACCGGCCCTCGGGCGCGAGCCAGGCCCCCGGCCAGTCCGTGGCCCTCGGTCTCGGTGAGACCATCGCCCCGGGCACGGACGAACACAGCGGGCTGATGAGCGGCATGAAGGCGTCGGCGGAGCTGTCGACGCTGGACGCGCTCGATCCGCCGAAGAAGGGCAAGGCGGGCTGGGTCATCGGCGGCGTGGTCGTCGCGGGCGCCCTCGCCGCGTTCTTCGCGCTGCGGCCGAGCGCCGTAACCGAAACACCCATCGGGCAACGCGAGCCGAGCAGCACGCCGGTCCGCATCGAGGTGAACAACACCCCGATTCGTTACATCGTCGAGAGCCGTCCCTCGGGCGCCAGTGTCTTCGACGGCACGAAGCTCCTGGGCAAGACCCCGTTGCCCGTCACGCTCCCGGAGGGTGAGAAGCCCGCGCTGCGCCTCGAGCTCGAGGGCCACGCCCCGCGCGAGGTGCAGGTGCCCGGGTCCGGCGAGCCGCAGCAGACCCTCGTGGTGGATCTCGAGCGGACCGCCGCGGCCGCATCCACGGCGTGGTTCCGGATCGTCTCGCAGCCTACGGAGGCCGAGGTGCGGCGCGGGGACCTGCTCATCGGCACCACGCCGTTCGAGTGGAAGCCCGAGGCCACCGGCGAGCTCGCCGAGCTGAGGATCAGCAAGCGCGGTTTCAAGGCCGAGACCCGCGCCGTGAAGCTGGCGCCCGTCGACAAAGTCGAGGAGCTCGCCTTCGACCTGGACGCGCACGCCGGTGCGGGCACGCCCCCGTCACCGCGCACTGCAGCGCCGCGCTCCGCCGCCCCCGCGCCGCGCACCGCCGCCCCACGCTCCGATCCGGGCCCGGCGCCCGCGACGAAGCCGTCGGGGGATCCGCCCGGGTACGAGAAGCTCTGAGGCCGGAACCGAGCGTGCACGCGTGGAGTGGGACGACATCATCGCAGCCGAAGAGGCCGCGCTTCGAGACACGCAGTCCCGACTCGCGGGCCTGGTCCAGTCGGAGCTGAACCTCGGCGACTTCGACCGGGAGATCCTCGACCTGCGCGACCAGATCTCGGAGTCCCGCGCCGAGGACCACGCGATGCTCGTGGAGCACATGACGCGCCTCGCGTCGCTCCGCCAGCTTGCCGGTCGTGGCCGGGTGCTGCCCGCCGACCCCGAGAACCCCTACTTCGCGCACCTGCGTTTGCGCGAGGAGGGGCGGGTTCAAGACCTGTACATCGGGCGGCGCGCCGTCGTCGAACCGAAGCACGGGCTCCACATCGTCGACTGGCGTAACTCCCCGATATCACGCATCTATTACCGGTACGAAGAGGGCGACGAGTACGAAGAGAGCTTCGGCGGGCAGACCCGAACCGGCTTTGTCGAGGTGCGTCGCACGTTGACCATCGAGGCCGGTCGACTCGTGCGTGTGCGTATCGGCGAGCAAACGCGGGTGCGGCGCGACGACGGCGCCTGGGCCGAGGTCGCCGGGCATGTCGGCACGCTCGCGGGGGGCGTGGGGACCGCGCTGCGGGCCCCGGACGAGCGCCTCGGCCGACGCAACCTGGACCAGCGCCTGCCCGAGATCACCGCGCTCATCGACAAGGCGCAGTTCAACGCGATCACCACGGAGCGCAGCGGCGTCGTGGTCATCCGTGGCGGCGCCGGTACGGGCAAGACCACCATCGCGCTGCACCGCGCCGCGTGGCTGCACTTCAAGGACCCGAAGCGCTACGCGGCGAAGCGGATGTTGATGATCACGCCGGGCGAGGCGCTCGCGCGCTATGTCGCCGGGGTCTTGCCCACGTTGGACGTCGCCGGTGTGCCCATCCGCAAGTTCGGGCACTGGGCCCTCGAGACGCTGCGCCGCATCTCGCCGCGCCTCGGCAAACGCAAGCTCACGGACGACACACCGAGCGAGACGCGGCGCCTCAAGCGCCACGCCGCAATGCTCAAGATGCTCGAGCGCGCGGTGCAGGCCGAGGCGCGGGCCTTCGACGAGGTCTTCGAACGTGCCGGAGGCGAGCCGCTGCTGCGCGCCTGGGTGCAGCGTCGCAACCTGGCGCCGGTCCCGCGCGTCCGTGCCCTCGCCCAGTGGGCCGAGAGCGCGCCCGAGGTCGCCCACGAGCGTGTCGATTTGCTGCTCGCGCTCCGACAGGCCGAGACCACACTCGCCGACCCCTTCGAGACCTGGGCCTCGCTCCTCACGGACCGCGACCGACTCACCGAGGGTTTCGCGGCCTACGGCGAGAAGCCCTACACGTGGGCCATCGACCAGCTCGTCGAGACTGTGGCGAAGCAGTCCGACAGCCCACCGGAGTACGGCCACCTGGACGAGGACCGGCGCACCGGGGTGGATGGCCACGGCCTCGACCACGACGACCTCACCGGCAAGCTCGACCTCGACGACGTCGCGCTGCTGTTGCGCCTCATCCAGCTCAAGCACGGCCAGCTCACGGGGCCCGGGGGCCTGGTGCCGCCCATCGAGCACCTCGTGGTGGACGAGGCCCAGGACTTCCCGCCGTTGGCCCTCAAGGTCCTCATGGACGCCGTGCGCCCCGGTGGACCCATCACGCTCGCCGGGGACACCGCGCAGCGCATCTACTTCGACCGGGGCTTCGGCGACTGGGACCAGCTCTCGCGCGACCTCGGCATCCGCCCGCAGATCCTGCCGCCGCTCGCCATCAGCTACCGCAGCACACGGCAGGTCATGGCGCTGGCGCGGCACGTGCTCGGACCGCTGCAGGTCAACCCCCTCGGCCGCGATGCGCGGGACGGCGCCCCCGTGGAGCTGTTCCGCTTCAGCGAGCAGGGCGAGGCCGTCTCGTTCCTGGCCGAGTCGCTCAAGAACCTCCGGCGGCGCGAGCGCAAGGCCAGCGTGGCCCTGCTCTCGCGGACCCCGGAGATCGCCGACCTGTACTTCAAGGCGCTCGAGGCCGCCGAGGTCAGCCATCTGCGTCGGGTGAGCCGCGAGAACTTCGACTTCTCCCCCGGGGTCGACGTCACCGACATCTACCAGGTCAAGGGCCTGGAGTACGACTACGTGGTGCTGCTCGAGGTCACGGCCGAGCAGTTCCCCGACCATGTGGAGTCGCGACACCTGCTGCACGTGGGCGCAACACGCGCGGCGCACCAGCTCTGGCTCGTGTGCTCGAGCACGCCCTCGCCTCTGCTTCCGGAGACCTTCGAGACACCCGAGGACTGACGGGGTCACGGCGGCGTCGAGAATACCGGCGTCGCCTCGAGCGTCGATGGGGGCGTATGATCGGGTTCATGATGCGCCCCGCCCTGCTCACCCTGTCGCTGCTCATCGTCGCGCCCGCGGCGTGGGCGAACGTGCCGGCCGCGTACTTCCCGTGTGAGGGGCTCGTCGACGGCGACGCCTGCGAGATGACGGGCTACGGCGAGGGTGCGTGTGTGCTCGACACCCTGTGCGAGGACGACGTCGACCCGGACTCGCCGTGGAACGAGTGCCTGCTCTGCGGCGATCCCTGCCGTGGGCTGCCGGAGCGCGCGGTGTGCGGGCTCCCGGACGGCACGCAGGGTCGGTGCGCGCGCGGCGTGGGGTGCGAGGACGAGCCGCGTCGGTCCTTCGACGAGTGCAACCGTTGCCTCCCCACACTCGACGCGTCCTGCAAAGCCGCGGACGGCAGCGGCGTGGGGCACTGGGAAGAGGTCGAGGCGCCGGCCGAGTGCAACCAACTCGGGATCATCGCCGCGCACGGCCGTTGCTACCTGTGCAAACCCGGCCCCGGGGAGCTCGTCGGCGCGCTGCCCGTGGGATGTGCGCAGGGTCGGCCGGCCCCGTCGAGTGGGGGGACCCTCGCCGCCGTAGGCCTGTGGTTGCTCATCGCCCTCGGGCTCTGGCGCGAGAGGCGGGTCAAGTGAAGCCCCTGGTCGCCGCGCTTGCGCTCGCGCTCACGGTGGCCGCGCCGGCCGCCTCGCGCGCGCAGCTCGACTTCAGCGAGGACATCACCTCGCTCACGGGCATGCGCGAGAGCGAGATGCTCGACACCTACGCGTTCGCGAAAGAGCGGCCGCGGATGTACGCGCCCGTAGAGCTCTTGCACCTGCCGATCACGCCGTACACCGAGTTCGACGACGAGAAACCCTGGAGCACACGCCGGGTCGACACCGCGCTCCAGTACGCGCGCTGGACCTTCGGCCGCTGCGGCATCGTGCTCGACCGCGGGCCCTTGCAGCAGATGGCCCGCGAAGAGATGAACACGACCCACGAGAAGATGCGGCGCGACGCCGGCCACGGCGAGACGCTGGCCTTCTTCGTGAACCAGGTCCCCGGTCGTTTCATCGGCGCATTGGGCGCCAGCAAGACGAAGTACCCCTTCGCCCACGTCTTTGTCGAAGACGCCGTGCCCGTGCTCACGGTGCTGCCGCACCTGATCGGCAAGCGCCTGAACCTCACGACGAGCGACGCCGCGTACAGCATGATGCTCACGGACCGCACGCTGAAAGAGGCCTTCGGCTCGGCGCTCACGGCGGCGGGCGGCTTTTTCGATCCCAAGCGGTTCGGCTTCGGCCCGAACGACTGCAACATCATGCGCGAGGCCCTGCTCCGCGAGACCCAGTGCGCGCCGCGGGCCTACGTGTACAAGGGCCGCGGGGACGACCGCTGGGACGGCACGGTCTCCGAGCGCCGGGCCGCGCGCCGCGGGCGGATGGCGTGGCCCTTCCCCGGCGGTGAGCCCGAGGAGGTGCTCGTCTCCCCCGTGCTCGCCCACGACGGCCTGTATGTGTACGCGCGGCAAGAGGGCCTGTGGCGGGGCTTCTTCTGGCGCTACGGCGAGCCGGTCAGCAAGCGGCTCCCGACGGGGCCCCTCGAGGTCTACGAGGGCTTCGAGGTCCCGGGCGGCCTTGGGCTGGGCTTGCACCCCGTCGGCCCCGAGGTCGCGCTCGTCACCTTCGCCGAGGGCAAGCGCGCGCAGGTCACCAGCACACCGTGGTATCGGACGATGCGGCCTGGGGCCCAGCGGCCCATCCGCACCGAGAGCGTGCCGTGTGACGCGCTCCTCACCTCGGGCCCGGTCGGGCGCGAGCCCAGCTCACCCATGGCCGTGGTGTGCAACGACAAGGTCTGGCGGGTCTGGAACGGGCGCGCGCCCGAGGCCACCCCGCTCCCCGC
>JBMOFP010000084.1:0-25962 GCA_049318805.1 Bradymonadia bacterium | reverse complement strand
GCCTCGACGACCCGCAGGCACTCGAGGAAGCCGTTGCTCGTCACACGCTGACCGTTGATGGTCGTCGTGTTCGGGCCCACGTCGTTGCGGCGCCGCAGCTCGATGGGGTCCAGACCCAGGCGCTCGGCCATCTTGTCGAGCTGGATCTCGAAGGCGAAGCGCGGCTGGACCGAGCCGTGGCCGCGCTTGGGGCCACAGGGCGGCTTGTTCGTGAAGACCCGCTTCGCGTCGAAGCGGTAGGTCTCGTAGCCCGTGGGCGCGGTCAGGAGCTGCCCGGCGTAGTAGCTCGTGACGAGGCCGAAGCTCGTGTAGGCGCCGCCGTCGATGACGATGCGACTGTCGAGGGCGGTGAGCCGGCCCTCGGCGTTGGCGCCCAGCCGCATCTGCATCGACATCGGGTGGCGGCCGCGGTGCGTGTAGAAGGTCTCCTCGCGGTTGAGGAGGATCTTCACGGGCCGCCCGGTCTTCATGGCGAGGCGCGCCGCGGCGAGCTCGTGGCCGAAGGGGTCGGACTTGCCGCCGAAGGCGCCGCCGAGGGCGGGCTGAATCACCCGGATGCGGTCCGGGGGCAGCTCCAGCACCTTCGACAGCGTGCGGTGCACGTAGTGCGGGATCTGCGTGCTCGTGGTGACCGTGAGCAGCCCGCGCGGGTCGTACTCGGCGATCACGCAGTGCGGCTCGATGGGCGCGTGGGCGGTGCCCTCGAAGAAGTAGTCACCTTCGACGACCGCGTGGGCGTCGGTCAGGGCCGCGTCGACCTCACCGAACTCCAGGGTCACGTGCTTGCAGAGGTTGCCGCCCTTCCGCCCCGGGAAGAGCGACGGCGCGTCCGGAGCCAGCGCGGCCTCCGGGCTCATCAGGGCGGGCAGCTCGACGTACTCGACCTCGATGAGCGCCAACGCGCGTTCGGCGGTCTCCTCGTCGACGGCCGCGACGGCGGCGATCTCGTCCCCGACGAAGCGCGCCCGGTCGGTGCAGAGCGCCTGCTCGTCCTCGGTCCAGGGGATCACACCGTAGCGAATCGGCAGCTCCTCACCGACGACCACGGCGAGCACCCCCGGCAACGCGAGGGCACGCGCGGTGTCGATGCGTTTGATCTCCGCGTGCGCGTAGGGGCTGCGCAGGATCCGCCCGTGCAACATGCGGGCAGGCTGGAGGTCGTCCGTGTAGATCGCGGCGCCCGTGGCCTTGAGGTGGCCCTCGGACTTGCGGTGGCGGCCCCCCAGGACCGAGAAGCCCGGGGCGGACCCCGGCGCGTAGTCCGGCGCCTCACCGCGCTCCATGGCCGCCGCGAGCTGCACGGCCTCGAAGATCTGGGTGTAGCCGGTGCACCGGCAGAGGTTGCCGCCGAGCGCGTCGCGAATCTCGTCGTCGCTCGGGCTCTGCGTCCGATCGAGCAGCGCGCGGGCCGAGAGCATCATGCCCGACTGGCAGAAGCCGCACTGGAGCGCCCCGCAGCGGTCGAAGGCATCCTGCACGGGGTCGAGCCGACCGCCCGGACCGGCGAGGCCCTCGATGGTCGTGATGCGCGCGTCGGGCGGCACCATCGCGGCCAGCGTGCAGCACGAGAGCACGGGCTGGCCGTTCACGAGCACGGTGCACGCGCCGCAGTCGCCCTTGTCGCAGCCCTGCTTCGACCCGGTCAGGCCGAGGTCGTAGCGCAGCACCTCGAGCAGCGTGTGGTGGGTGCGCGCGGCGACCACCTGCGGCTCGCCGTTCACATTCAGGGTGAGGAGTTCGCGACCGTGCTGCGACATGGGTCGGCGATGTTACTCAGAAACGCGCGCCGAAGCCCATGCCGAATCCACCCGGCAGCGGAACGAGGGTCGCGGTCGGCGTCTGATCGTAGGCCGCTGCGTCGGCGCGACGCGTCGCGTCCAGGACCAGCAGCACGGCGCCCGTGACCAGCAGCGCGCCGCCCACGCCGTACCCGATGTTCGCCCGCAGCGAGTTGTCCTCGGTGTCGGTCCGCGCCGCGTCGAGCTTCTTACGGTACGCGGCCTCTTCGGCGGCGCGTGCGACAGGGTCCGAGGCGCGGGGCGAGGTCGCGATGTCCTTGCGGATGGCATCGTAGTCCTCGGCCGCGGCCTGCGACTGGAGCCCGAAGACGATGCCCGCGATGGCGGCCCCGGCGCCGACGCCGACCGCGGCCCAGCCCCAGGGGCGCAATCCACCTTCGTAGGGCGCGGCCAGGGCCCCGTCGGCAACGCCCGTGAAGTCGAGCTGCGCCGAGTCCCCCGGCTGCAGCGTGACCTCTCGCTGCCCAGAGCCGCCACTCGTCGTCGTGACGCGCACGACATGGCGACCGGGCTCGAGGGTGAAGCGCCCGTCCGTGCCCGGCGCGGGGGCCGGCTTGTCGTTGACCACGACCGTCGCGTCCGCGGGCACGCCGATGAGGCCGAGGCTCGCCGTTTGAGGCTTCGTGACCTTCTCGAGCACCCGAATCCGGCGTTCGACCTCGGCGCGGTCCTCGGCCTGCGGGTAGCTCGCGAGGTAGGTGCGGTAGTGGAAGATCGACTTCGCGCCGTCGCCCTGCTCCTCGGCGGCCCGCGCGAGGTTGTAGAGCAGGATGGGCGAAGGATCGAGCGCGTACGCGGCCTCGAACTTCTCGGCCGCTTCCTTGAAGCGGTTCTCGCGGAAGAGACCCGCGCCCTCTTTGTAGAGCGCCGCGGCGCGGGCCCGGGGGTCGTCGGCGCTGGGCGCGGCGGCCGGCTCGGCGGCGAGCACGGACGACACCGGCGCCAGGGGAGCGGCCACCGCCAGGGTCGAGAAAAGAGCACACGCACGCAGACGCATGGGCGGCATCGTCTGGCCCGACCCCCGCCGTGTCAACGGTTTCCCCGGCGGAGCGTGCGGCCCCGCGAGCGTTCAGGACTCGTCGGGCATCCGGTCCGACGAGGTGGGCTCCGCATCCAGGCCCGGAGAGCTGTCGTTCGACCGCGCGATCGCACGCGCGGTCTGCACAGTCGTCAGGGGCGTGAGCGGCACGGTGTCTCGCGTGTGCGGGAGCGGTGAGTTCGGCACCGGGAGGTGGCCGGCGTCGACCTCCGTGGGCAACGAGAAGGTGAACCACGTCCCCTGGGCCTGCGAGGACTCGACCCACACGCTGCCCCCGAGGTGCCGAACGCACTGGTCCACGATGGACAGGCCGAGGCCCGTGCTGCGCACCCCGCCCGTGCGCTCGCCGCCGCGTGTGTAGTCGGTGAAGAGCCGCGCCATGAGCTGGGGTGAGATCGGCGGCCCGAAGTTGTGGACCGAGACCTCCACGAAGAGCGCACCGAGGGAAGGCTCGAGGTGGGCCTCCCGCTCGAAGAGGGCCGAGGCCAGGCCCGTGCTCCGCGCCAGGGCCTCCGGCGGGCCGGCGTCGCTGCGCAGGCGCGCCTCGATGGTCACGACCGTGTTCCGGGCGGCGTGTTTGATGGCGTTGAACAGCAGGTTGTCCACCACGATCCAGAGCTGGTCCGGCACCGTCTCCACGGTCGGGAGCACCTCGGGCAGGTTCAGGACGAGCTGAACGTCCTTCTGGCGAGCGGCGGTCGAGAGCTGGCGCACATGGCGTGGCACGGACTCGAGCAGGTCCAGGGCGCGGGGTGCCGGCACACGATGGCCGTGGTCGATGGACGAGAGCTCGAGGGCGTTCTCCATCATCCGCTCCATGCGGTCGCACCCGATGAGCAGCTCACCCGCGAGCTCGACGACCTCGGCGGGCACGTCGTCGATCATCGGCATCATCTCGGTCAGGGCGCGCATCCCCGCCAGAGGCGAGCGGAAGTCGTGGACCATCTTGCCGAGGAGCCTGTGGCGGAAGCGCTGCTCCTCGAAGAGGCGCGCGTTCTCCACGGCGGTCCCGACCAGACGGGAGACCGCCGTCAGCATCTCCAGCTCCGCGCTCAGGTCCGAGATCACGCCGGCGCGACTGTCGGTGTAGAGCACACCGATCACCCGGCCCCGGCCGTGGACCGGGATGCCGACCATGAAGCGCAGGCCGTGGATGCGCACGCTCTGCCGGGCCGCCATTTCGCTGTCGCGCGAGGCGTCGGCCACGACCACGGCCTCACCCTTCTCGAGCACCTCGGAGATCAGGCTCTGGCTCACCGGGAGGGGCGTATGCGGGCCGTCCCACTGGAGGTTGTGCACCACGGCGCGCTGCACCCGCCCTTGCTCGTCGAAGAGCGCGAAGAGCGCGCGCTCCGCGTGGATGAGCTCGGTGATGCGTGTGAGGACCGTGGGGAGCAGGCGCTCCAGGTCGAGCGTCGCCCCGAACTGAAGGGCCACGTCCATCAGCAGCCGACCGAAGTCGGGTCGTGCGTCGGTGGGTGGGGGCGGGATCGCGGTCACGGGTTCCAAGTTTGACTTTACCCTACGGAGAACGCGAATTGGCGACCACGAAACGCGACCCCGTCACCTTGAGGTTTCCGGCCCCTTCGGCTACACAACGGCCGCCGGTTCCGACCTTTTCAGGCCCTGTCACGGAGCAGCGTCTCTTATGGTGGCTCAGCCCATTTCGAGCTTCGAATCCTCCTTGACCGCCGCACAGGTCGTCTCGGCGTACCGCACGATGTACACCTCGCGTCGTCTCGATGACCGCGAGATCTCGCTGAAGCGCCAGAACCGCATCTACTTCCAGATCAGCGGGGCCGGGCACGAGGCGATCCTCACGGCTGCGGGGCTCGCGCTGCGACCCGGGTACGACTGGGTCATCAGCTACTACCGCGACCGGGCGCTGATGCTCACGCTGGGCATGACGCCGCTCGAGGTGCTGCTGGCCGCGGTCGGCGCGAAGGCCGACGTCACGAGCGCCGGACGCCAGATGCCGTGCCACTGGAGCCACCCGCGGCTCAACGTCTTCTCGAAGTCGAGCTGCACCGGCACGCAGTTCCTGCAAGGGGTCGGTGGCGCCGAGGCCGGGTGGTACTACGAGCGCATCGAGGCCGCGCGGGCCCTGGCTCCGAAGTTCGCCACGGACGACGTCACGCTCATCACCACGGGGGACGGCACCACCAGCGAGGGCGAGTTCTGGGAGGCCCTGAACACCGCGTCGAACAAGAAGCTGCCCACGATCTTCCTGGTCGAGGACAACGGCTACGCCATCAGCGTGCCGGTCGAGGTGCAGACCCCGGGCGGCTCCGTCTCGAAGCTCGTCGCCAACTTCCCGGACCTGCTGATCATCGAGGTCGACGGATGTGACCTGCTGGCGTCCTACGTCGCGATGCAGAAGGCCGTCGAGTACTGCCGCGCGCGGCGCGGTCCGGCCCTGGTGCACGCGAAGGTCGTCCGGCCCTACTCGCACTCGATGTCCGACGACGAGGCGAACTACCGCCCCAAGGTCGAGCGCACACTCGACGCCGAGCGGGACCCCGTCGAGACCTTGCCGCGGTTCATCGTCGAGAACGGGCTCGCGACGTCGAGCGAGCTCGAGAGTCTGCGGCGCGAGGTCGACGCGGAGATCGAGGCGGCCACGCAGCAGGCGCTCGCCGCACCGACGCCCGAGCCGGCCGAGGTGCTGGACTTCATCTACAGCGCGCACGTCGACCCCACGAGCGCCGCCTTCGACACGACGCCCGAGTTCTCGGGCGAAGACCAAACGCTCGTCGACCTCGTGAACGCGTGCATGCGCGACGAGATGGCGCGCGATCCGCGCATCGTCGTTTTCGGCGAGGACGTGGCCGACGCGAGCCGCCCCGAGGCGCTCTCGGAGTGCAAGGGCAAGGGCGGGGTGTTCAAGGTCACCCACGGTCTGCAGAAGCGCTTCGGCGAAAACCGCGTCTTCAACTCGCCGTTGGCCGAGGCGAACATCGTCGGCCGCGCCCTGGGCATGGCGATGCGGGGGCTGAAGCCCGTGGTCGAGATCCAGTTCCTCGACTACATCTGGCCCGCGTACCAGCAAATCCGGAATGAACTCGCGACCTTGCGGTGGCGGAGCGGCGATGGTTGGGCGGCCCCCGTGGTCATTCGCGTGCCCAGCGGCGGTTACTTGAAGGGGGGCGCGCCGTACCACTCCCAGAGCGCCGAGACGATCTTCACGCACGTGCCGGGGCTCCGGGTGGTGATGCCCAGCAACGCGCTGGACGCGAACGGTCTCCTGCGCACGGCCATCCGCTGCGACGATCCGGTGCTCTTCCTGGAGCCGAAGCACCTGTATCGGCAGACCTACAACCGCGCGCCCTATCCGGGTCCGGAGTACATGGTGCCCTTCGGCAAGGCCCGCCGGCTGCTCGAGGGTCAGGACCTCACCGTCGTGACCTACGGCGCGTTGGTCCAGCGGAGCCTGGTCGCCGCCAACGCCGCGGCGAAGGACGGCATCTCCGTGGACCTGTACGACCTGCGTTCGCTGGCGCCGTACGACTGGGAGGCCGTGGCCGAGTCCGTCAAACGCACGGGCAAGCTGCTCGTGGTCCACGAGGAGACGAAGGCGTGGGGCTATGGGGCCGAGCTCGCCGCGCGCGCCGGTGAGGAGCTCTTCGAGTGGCTCGACGCGCCGGTGCGTCGTGTGGCGGCGCTCGACACCTTTGTCGCGTATCACCCCACGCTCGAGGACGTCATCCTTCCGCAGATCGCCGACGTTCAGCAGGCCATCGTGGCGCTCGCTCGGTACTGAGACTGTTGGCGGCCGACGCGCGCACCTTCTGGGAGCACGTCGCGGCCGCTCTGGCCGCGCGCCGCGGGGTCTCTGCGCGCGAGGTCGAGGTCATCGCCGAGCCCCTGGGTCCAGGCTCGCTCGCGCGCTGGCTCGTCGTGGGCTTCCTCACGGAGCCGGAGAGCGAGGCCCTGGAGACTCTGGCCCAGAGGGGCGGGGGCCGCGCCGAGATCGACCGGGTCCTGCGCGTCGAGCTGCCGCTCCCGTTCTCGCAGAACGATTGGTCGTGGGAGGCCCTCACCGACCTCGAGGGCACGGTCCCCGAGGGGGCGCTGCGGGCCGCGGGGGTCGGGGGCTCGTCGGAGTCGGACGTGACGCCGGCGCCGTCGGCCTCCGCGCCGCCCGCCTCCCCGGGCGGAGCCGCCACACCCGAGGACCCCGCGGACCTCGCGTCGCAGCCGAGCGTCGTGCCGATCTCGGCCGGAGGGTGGTCCTGGGACGAGGGCACCGACCCCTCGATCTCGTCGATCATCTTGTCCCAGGCCAGCCTGGCGATGCGGGCGACCCGCACCGCGCGATTCGCCCTGGGTGAGACCTTCGCGCGCACGCGCTTCTTCGAGCTGCGGGCCGCGCGGGACCAACTCCTCGGCCGCGACGTGGTGGCCCACGTGCTCCGCGCCGACGCGCCGATCACGCACCGCCACTTCCTCGAGATGGCGCGCCTCCAGGCGGCGGTTCAGCACCCGAACATCGAGCCGGTCTACGAGCTCTCGCGTACGCCCGACGGCCGGCCGCTCCTCGCGAAGTCCCGCAGCCTGCCGCACACGCTCGCGGGGGCGATCAAGGCCGTCGCCCAGGACGAGGGCGACGCGCGCGCCCGATACCCCCTGGTGCGGCTCTTCGAGGTGCTGTTGGACGTGGCCCGGGCGGTGGCCTTCACCCATCGCTCGGGGGTCGTGCACCGCGACCTGCGGCCCTCGAACGTGCGCCTGGGCGAGCTCGGCGAGGTTCAGATCACGGGCTGGGTGCGGGCCCGGCCACGGTCGGCGCCGCCGGACGAGGAGAGCGACGCGCTCCTGAACGCCGTGAACGACGGCCTGGGGTACCTGGCCCCGGAGCGGCTCGAACGCGGCCTCTCGGCGTGTGGGCCGGCCGCGGACGTGTGGGGGCTCGGCGCGATGCTCTACGGCGTGCTCACCTGGCGTCCGCCGGTGGGGGGGCGGTCGTCGTCGGAGCTGCTGGTGGAGCTGGCGGCGGGCCGCATCGTGCCCCCGAGCGAGCGGCGCCCCGCGGGCCTCGATGCGTTGCCCGCCATGGACGAGGTGTGCATGCGGGCCCTCGAGCTCGACCCGGTGCGCCGCCGCATCTCCGCGGAGGAGATCGCGCTCCGCCTGGAGAGCTTCCTGGAGGGCACCCGGGCCGAGGAGCGACAGCTCGAGCGCGCCGAAGAGCGCGTCGAGGACGCCGAGCGCCTCAGCCGAGGCTACGAGGCGGCGCGGCAGAAGATGGTCCAGGCCACGCTGCAGGCGGCCCGGCTTCGGTGGCGGTCCGGCGGTCGACCCGTGGATCCCGGCACACCGCAGGCGGCCCGCGGGCTCGTGGCGAAGTGTGCCCAGGACCTGGAGCTGGCCTTCATCCGCGCGGATGAAGCCTGGGCGCGCGCGCTGGCGGAGTCCTCGCGCTTGGAGTCGGCGCGCCGGGGGGTGTGCGCGCTGTACTTCGATGCCCTGCAGGACGTGGAGCGCGGCCTCGTTCGACTCCCGCCGGGCTACTTGCGCGCGGGCATCCGCGAGGCGGATCCGGGGGGCTTCGCCGAAGCGTTGGATGCGCCGGCGACACTCGAGATCAAGACGCAGCCTGCGGGGCTTTCCGTCCGACTGCACGCGCTCGCGGAGCAGCAGGGGCAGCTCGTGCCCGAGGCGGGGCGCCAGATGGGTCAGACGCCCGTGCGTCTCGAGGGCTTGTCCGCAGGCTCGTGGCTCATCGTGCTCACGGGCGTGGACCCCGCGATCCGTCTGCCGGTCTTCCTGCGCGCAGGCGAGCTGCTGAGCCTGGAGGTCCCCGTCCCCACGAGTGTGCCCAAAGGCTGCGTCTACGTGCCCCCCGGCCCCTTCGAGGTCGGCGAAGGGGAGGACGACGGGCTCTTGCGGGAGGCCCTGCCGCGCGGACGTGTCCATCTGCACGGCTTTCTGATCGCACGGGACCCGGTCACGTTCTCCGAGTGGGCGGAGTTCCTCAACGCGCTCAACGACTCGAATCCGGCGTCGGCTCAGAGCCGCGCGCCGCGCCGATTCCCCGGCGCCCCCCCGTTCTGGTTGCCCGTGGACGGCCGCTATCGACTGCCCTTCGTGGATCCCGAGGGGCACACCTGGTTCGGCGAGTGGCCCGTCGTCGGCGTCCAGGCCGACGACACCCAGCTCTTCTGCGACTGGAAGGCCCGGCGGGACCGCCTGCCCTGGCGGCTGCCCACGGAGTTCGAGTGGGAGAAGGCGGGCCGGGGCACGGACGGGCGCGCGTTTCCCTGGGGCTCCCGCGCCGAGCAGAGCTTCGCCCATCACCGCATGGTGAACCTGGAGCGACCGTTCCTCGTGCCGGTCGGGACCGTGCCTCAGGACGTCTCACCCTACGGCGTCCGGGACCTGGCCGGCGGCGTGCGCGAGCTGACCCAGAGCTTCTTTCCGGGGGAACGCCGTGTGCTTCGCGGCGGGAGCTGGCGACTGCCCTTCGGCGAGTGCCGACTGACGGCGCGCACCCCCCTCACCCTCGCCACCCCCCTGGACGCCATCGGCTTTCGACTCGCGATGGACGCGCCGGGTCTGCCCACGCCCGCCGCTCGCGTACCGAACTACAGCATGGTGCCCGCCCGCGAGGCCCCGGCGCCCGGCGACGCCGCCGACGGCCTCGAGGGCGCCGTCGAGGTGCTGCAGAGCGTCGAGCTGACGGTGGACGGGCGGTCCATCTTCCAGCGGCAGGTGGGTCACGCGCACTCGGGGCATACGCGCCGGGGCCCCGAGGCCACCGACCTGGTCGCCCTGGCCGACATGGGCCCCGAGCGCTACGCCATCCAGGAGGAGATCGCCCGCGGCAGCATGGGTCGGGTCATGCTCGCCTTCGACCGAGTGCTCGAGCGGCAGGTGGCGCTGAAGGTCCTGCACGACAAGCACCGCGACGACAAGCTCTCGCGCTACCGCTTCGTGATGGAGGCCCGCATCACGGGGCGCCTCCAGCACACGAGCATCATGCCGATCTACGACATCGGGGTGTTGCCGACGGGCGAGCGCTTTTTCGCGATGAAGCCGGTGGAGGGCGTCAGCCTGGGCGACGTGCTCAAGCAGCGCAGCGCCGGCGAGGCGCGGGCGCGTGAGGAGTACGGTCGGGACCGGCTGCTCACGGTCTTTCGTCGGGTCTGCTTCGGCGTGGCGTTCGCCCACGCCCACGGCGTCGTGCACCGCGACCTGAAGCCCGCGAACGTGCTCATCGGAGACTACGGCGAGGTGGCGCTGGTGGACCTGGGCCTCGCCCGACTCATCACGCCGGATCCGACCGACCGTCGAGATGTGCCCGAGGCGGCGGAGCTCGCCCAGGCCGACGGCCGCGTGACCCGCGTGGGCTCCGTGATCGGCACGCCCTACTACATGAGCCCCGAGCAGGCGATGGGCCTGCAGGACATGGTCGGCCCGCAGAGTGACGTGTACGGGCTCGGCGCGATCCTCTTTCACATCCTCGCGGGGCGGCCGCCGTTCGCCGGCAAGAAGGTGAACGAGGTCCTCGCGAAGGTTCGGCGCGGCAATCCGCGCCCGCCCAGCGAGGTGGCGCCCGAAGAGGACATCCCGCCCGAGCTGGACACACTCTGCCTGCGCAACCTGGCGATGGACCCCAACGACCGGTCGCCGGACGCGGTCGAGTTCGCGCGCGACATCGAGCATTTTCAGGACTCGATGCGTGACCGGGAGCGGGAGCGTGTGCTGCAGGAAGCGCGGATGCTCCGGGCCAACGACGCGCTCACACGCTACGACGACGCCTGGGCCACGTATCTGCAGCACGCGTCGGCGCGCCGACGGTACGAGGCCGAGGTGCAGATGGACGACCTCGTGGCCCGCAAGGTGCCGTTGTGGCAGGCGCAGGAGCGCGAGCGTCTGCTGCTCGACGACGTCGAAGCGCGGCTGACCGAGGCGGTTCGCCATTGTCGACTTGCGATCTCCAACGAGAGCCCGCACGTCCGCGACCGGTTGGCGGAGCTGCTGATGACGCACGCCCGGCGTGCGGAGGCCATGCGGGACGAGGCCGGCGCGGCGTGGTGCGCGCGGCTTCTGGCCCGGGTCGACGAGGACGGCCTCTACGGCGCCTGGCTCCGCGCCGGCGCGGCGCTCTCGTTTCGCACCCAGCCCGTCGGGCTGATGGTGGGCATCTTCCGCTGTCGAGAGGTCGAGCGGCGGCTCGTCCCGGACGAGGTGGTGCATCGTGGACCAGCGCCCGTAGAGCTCGCCACGTTGCCCCTGGGCAGCTACGTCGCGCTCGTGAACCGGGCCGGCGTGACGCTGCGGGTGCCGTTCCTGGTCGAGCGGGACAGCCCCGTGGAGCTGACGCTCGTCTGGCCGAACGCCGCGCTCCTGAGGTCGGGCTTCGCTTTCGTGGCGGGTGGTGAGTTTCTCACCGGTGGCGATACGGACCTGGCCGAGCCCTTGAAGCCCACCGCGCTGCCGTCGTTCTCCATCGCGATGCACCCGGTCACGTGTCTCGAGTACCACGAGTTCCTGGCCGATCTGGACGTGCGTGATCGCAAGGCCTCGGAGCGGCGTCAGCCTCGCATCGTCGATGGCGGGCCTCTCGTCTGGGGACCCGACGGTGAGCGCCTCATCGGTCGTTTTTCGCCCCACCGGCCAGTCACGGGCGTCACGCTCGAGGACGCGCGGGCTTTCTGCGATTGGCGCGCCGCGCGGGATGGCGTGCGCTATCGCCTACCGTCCACGCTGGAGTGGGAGAAGGCGCTGCGGGGCGTGGACGGGCGGCGCTTTCCGTGGGGGCATCGTTTCGAGCCGGCGTGGTGTCGAGACGACCACGATGTGCTGCACGAGGTCGGCCACTTCTCCGAGGATGTGTCCCCGTGGGGCGTTCACGACCTCGCCACGGGGGTCATGGAGTGGACCTCGACGCCGGTCGAACCCGGCGCGGAGCAGATGATCGTGCGGGGTCAGAGCGCCGCCGCGCCGCTCCACCTGGCACCCGGCACGGCGTCGCTGGTGCGCCATCGGGGCGCACGCTCGCCGTTCGTGGGCTTCCGCCTCGTCATCGACGAGGGCACGTCCATGGTTGCGGTGTCCACGGCCTAGCAGGCTGCTGAAAATGCAGCGTGACGGGGTCCTGGGACTTCTCGTTCGGGACGAAGGGGGTCGTGGTGCCGTCGCCCTCGACGTCGCCGCCGAAGAACGCCTCGCCCTCGGCCTGGTCGTGCCGGAACTCGAGGCGGAACGAGACGCGGTCGTGGGGGCGGTCGTCGAGGGTGCCCGTGCCCGACGCGACCCACTCGGCGGGCCAGAAGATCGCGCCGGCCGTGCCGTCGTCGTTCTCGCCGAGCGTTTCCTTGAAGTCGTCGCCGCGCAGGGCCAGGTACAAGCCCTCGGTCAAGAGAATCCGGGCGTAGAGCGCGCCGGCGAGCCACGAGCTCGTGCCGAAGTCATTGCTCTCCAGACCGCCGTTGGCGTGGGCGAGCAGCGACAGCGAAGGGGTCACGTGCCAGGTGGCGTGGGCGTCCACGAGGTGACGCCAGGGCTCACCTTCGGGCGCGCCCTTGGGGCGCTCGACGCCGCCGAAGTAGACCAGCGAGACCGCAAGGTCCGGTCGCGCTTAGGCGGCCTGCAACGAGACCGATTTGCCGTCGTTCCCGTCGACCACGTTGTTCCACCCGTTGTACGCGCCCAGCGTGAGCGTCCAGGCGTCGTCGAGGGTGTAAGCCGCCCGCGCGCCGGCGTGACAGCAGACTGCTGAAAAAGGCAGCCTGCCCGGGCCAGGATGGCCCGGCGGAATCAGGGCGGCGGAGCGGGGGTCTCGGCGGCGGCGGCGAGATACAGACGCATCAAGATTTCATCAAGGTGACGTACGCGCCGTGGGCGTTACCGGTCGGTCCCAGGTGAGCCGCCGAAGACACACGTTGCGCTCGGTCTAGAGATTGCTGAACGTGGCGGCATGTCCATGCCCCACGACGCCGACTGGCCTACGCGCTTCCCCCAACGGATCACGACCGCGGAAGAGGCCGTCCGCAGCATCCAGCCCGGGACTCGTATCCTCGTCGGCTCCGGCGCAGCGGAACCTTCGAGCCTGGTGCTCGCGCTGTGCGGCGCATCTCACCTCCAAAGGAACGAGGTCGTGCACCTGCTCACCCTCGGGCCCGCACCGTACTGCGCCCCGGAGGTCTGCGAGCGCCTACGGCACACGGCGTTTTTCATCGGCGACAACGCCCGGACCGCCGTGTGGGAGGGCCGGGCCGACTTCATGCCCGTCTTCCTCTCCGAGATTCCGGCGCTCATCCGCGGCGGTCGGGTGGGGGTCGACGTCGCCCTCGTCCAGGTGAGCCCGCCGGACCGCCACGGCTTCGTGAGCCTGGGTCTCTCGGTGGACATCGTGCGCGCCGCGGTCGACACGGCGCGGCTCGTCATCGCCGAGGTGAACCCCAACATGCCGCGGACCCATGGGGACAGCTTCCTGCACGTGGACCGCATCGACTGGCTGGTGCCCGTGGACAGCGCGCTGCCTCAGCGCCTCGCCGAGGCGTCCGACGAGGTCTCGCGGGCCATCGGCGCCCAGGTCGCGGCCCTCGTGCCCGACGGCGCGACGCTGCAAACCGGCATCGGCAAGATCCCCGACGCCGTGCTCTCCCAGCTCGACCAGTGCAACGATCTGGGCATGCATACCGAGACCTTCTCGGACGGCGCGATGCGCCTCGCGCGGCTCGGTGTCATCAATGGGCGTCGGAAGACGGTGTTGCCCGGGAAGCTCGTGACCTCGTTCATCATGGGCAGCACCGAGCTCTACGCCTGGGCCCACGAGAACCCGATGCTGGAGATGCGGCCGAGCGAGTACACGAACGACCCCTTCGTGATCTCGCGACACGACCGGATGATCGCCATCAACGCCGCGCTGGCCGTGGACCTCACGGGTCAGGTGGCCGCCGACACGCTCGGGGGTCGCTTCTTCAGCGGCATCGGCGGCCAGGTCGACTTCATCCGCGGGGCCTCTCGCAGCCAGGGCGGCAAGCCGATCATCGCGTTGCCGAGTACGGCCAAGAAGGGCACGGTGAGTCGAATCCAGTCTGTGCTGGAGGCCGGCGCGGGTGTGGTCACGAGTCGCGGAGACGTGCACTACGTCGTGACCGAGTACGGCGTCGCCGACCTCTGGGGGCGCACCGTGCGTCAGCGGGCCGAGGCGCTCATCGAGATCGCCCACCCCGACTTCCGGGCGAGCCTGCGCGCCGAAGCGGCTCAGCGTCGATTCGTGGTCTGAAACCCGCGCCTTGACGCGCGCGTCCGGGGAGCGCGAGGCTCTGCGCATGTCCGCCCCCTGGCACGCCTACTTGCTCCTCGTCTCGCCCGCCGTGATCGACGCGCAGCTCGCGCGTGTCGAGGCGGCCGGGCTCGTGAGGCCAGTGCCGAACCGCTGGCAGATCGAGCTCGGGGCGCTGCGGATGTGGCATCGGGCGCTGTTCAGGGCCGAGACCATCGGCACCTGCACGCAGTACGCGGTGCGCCCGAGCTGGCGCGCGCGGGTCCTGCAGTATCGACCGCTCCGGTTCCCCTGGCTGCTGCGGGAGCGCGCCGTGGCGCCCTGGGACATGTCTGGTCTCTTCAGCACACGGGAGCGGGTCATTCGCCACCTGCTGGGCGCGCACCACGACGCGGACCAGTTCGTGTACGACCTGGAGATGCTGTCGATTCACCCGGGGGGACTCGAGGAGCTCGAGGCGCGCCTGGCCCGCGTGCTCGATGGCACCGACACCCGCGAGGGCTGGTTGCGGGACCTGTGTGTGTACGAGCGCTACCACGAGAGCCTGGCGGCGGGCCTCGATCGCTTCGTGACCGAGCTCTCGGCGCGGGGTCGGGTGCCCGAGCCGGAGCGCGACGACCCCGACATCGCGTTTACGAGCTACCTGCGCTGGTGCGCGCGTCAGCCGCCGACGCCCCGGGCGACCTTCGCCGCGTGGACCTCCGGCCGCTTCCGTTTCCCCGACGGGCTCGTTGCCGCATGAGTGCGGGCCCGCACGCCGCGCTGCTCGATGCCTCGGGCTCGACCCTGGCCCGCACCCTCGCCGCGGCAGCGCCGGTCACGGCCGAAGCCCTCACGGGGTTCCAGTGGCGCGGCATCAGTCTGGGCCTGCCGGGCGTGGTCGAAGCGTTGACCTGGAAGACCTTCGTCAAGGTCTTCGTCGACGAGGGCGCGGGCGCGACCCCGCGCGGCTGGAACCTGCGCATTCGCCAGACCGGCCTCGACGGACCCGTGGAAATCATCAAGAGTTTCGGGCACTTCGATATTCAGGGCGCCCCATCGGATCCCCGCTGGCCCAAAGGCACGGCGCTGCTCGACTACAGCCCCGAGGGCGGTCCGATGGGCCGCGTCCGTGACCCGCTCGGCGCGCTGGACGCCGACACGGTCCTCGGGTGGACCTACGTCTCCGTGGCGGGTCGGGTGCTCGGCACCCCGAGCTACTTCCTGCTCCAGCGCGACCGGCCTCTGGGCCCGGAGGACCTCGTCCCCCGGCGATGAGGGGTCACGCCGGCTCGGCGACGACGATCAGCAGGCCGCTGTGGTCGCCGAACGGCGTGCCCCGGAAGTCGCCCTCGACGCGGACGGGTCGCCACCCGGTCTCCTCGAGGAGCGCGAGCAATTGACGCGGGTGCAGGTAGCGGTGGGCGATGCGCTGCTCGACCGCATGCTCGCCCGCGACGTCGAAAATCCGGCACAGGTAGGTCACGTCGATGCGCTGGTCGGGTCGCTCCAGGTTGCGCTCGTAGATGTCGATGCGGGTGTCGTGCTCGAGCACCGTGATGAGGTACTCGAAGTCCTCGTCCTCCGGGTCCGGGGGGCCCTCCTCGACCACGTAGGTGTCGAGCACGAGGCGCGCGTCGGGCGCGGCGACGGACCGCAGCGCCGTGAGCGCGCCGCGTTGCTCGGCCTCGTCGGCCATACAGAAGAGTGTGTTGTACGGCAGGAGGATGCGGTCGAAGGGCCCGAGGGCCGCCGGGGGTGAACGGAGGTCGGCGGCGAGGATGCTGACGCGGGCCGCCCGTGTCTTCGGCAGCCCGGTCCGGAGCTCTTCGGCGCGCGCGAGCAGGCCGGGGTGCAGGTCGATGCCCGTGAGTCGTTTCGCCGCGCGGCTCAACGGATCCAGGAGTCGACCCCAGCCGACGCCGCACTCGAGAACGTGCCGCGCGCCCTCGCACTCTCGGCGATAGAAGACCTTGTCCCCCCGATGGCCGCGGTGCAGCCGCTCGTAGAGCCAGGCATCGACACGCTCGACGTCGTTCGGGGTCGGGAGGGCGGGCGTCACATCAGGTCCTTCGTAGGGTCGCCGTTGCGTTGCACTCAGCGTTCCACGCCCGTGGGTGCCCGTTGGGCCGAAAACGAGGCGCAGCGTGGCTCATTTCCGCACATTCTGGCCTGAAACGGGCTGGAATGTGACGCCCCGGCGGGGAAAACGGCGGCGCGGGTGCCACGAATCGCACTTTTCCCGCATCCGTGGACTGCAGCTACACTCCACCCACCCTGGGCCCGATCCGAGCCGTCCCGTTCCGGGGACGTCCACGAGGAGTTCGACTTGAGACGACATACGACGAGCCGGCTCGGCCTGCTCTTTCTGGTGACCCTCACCGCGTGCGACGACAGCGCGTCCGGCAGCGATCCCGCGCAGTCGGGCGGCGGCTCTACGGTGGACGACGGCGTCGGCGGCACGGCGCCCGAAGGCGGGGCGGCCGGCGGCAGCGCGCCGGAGCTGGACCTCGGCCCGCCGGAGCCGGACGGCGCGCCGTTCCTCGACCTGGGTGCGGGCGGCGGCGAAGTGCCCGTCGGCGGCGCGCTCCCGCCCCCTGAGGGCGGCGAGTTCACCGTGGAGACCCTGCACGAGGAGCGAATCACGCTCGACCGGAGCGGGGTCTCCGAGGACATCACCTTCGAGGTGCCGGACGACGCCATCGCCTTCACGATCTTCGGGATCGGGAGTGAGAGCGCCGACTACTACGTCGTCGAGCACCTCGAGAACCCCGAGGGCGAGGCCTTCGTCAGCGAGAACCCCGGCACGCCGCCGGGCCCGTTCGACCAGTTCCTCTCGCCGTGGCCCGGGCAGTTTCGCAGCCCCAACCGCGCGGCCCCCAGCGAGTCCATGGCGACGCTGCTGTTCCCGAACAACCCCGAGCTGCCCATCTCCGCGGGCACGTGGACGCTGCGTGTGGCCGGCCTCGACCCGAACTCCGGCCAGCCGAGCCAAGGCGAGGTGCTGGTCACTGTCCGCGTGAAGCGCGCCCCCAAGGCCCCTGCGCGCGGCCTCCTGAAGCTCAACCTGTACTTCACCGGCGCACGCGGGTGGACGGCGGACACGGCTCTGGAGGACGACGACTTCGTCGCGGCCCTCGACCGCATGAGCGCATTCTATGAAGCCGTGGGTATCGACGTCGTGCCCGTGAGCTTCAACGACATCGACCAGGACTACGCGACGATCGACAACTTCATGGGTGGGGCCGACAACGAGCTCAACGAGATGTTCACCCTCGGGGAGACCGAAGAAGGCGTGAACCTGTTCTTCGTCGAGCGCTTCGGCGGGCAGTTCGGCGGCGCCATCGGGGGCATCGCCGGCGGCATCCCCGGCCCGAGCGGCGCGTTCCTCGGCGGCACCTCTCGAAGCGGGGTCGCCGTGGCGACGAACATCGACCCCAATCCTCGGGCCATCGGGCACGTGATGGGGCACGAGACCGGGCACTACCTGGGCCTCTTCCACACGAGCGAGGCCGCCGTGCCCGGGGTGAACGATCCGATCCCCGATACCGCCGAGGGTGAACGCGGCAGTACGAACCTGATGTTCCCCACGGTGACCGCGGGCGACGCGACCCTCAGCGAGCAGCAGGGTCAGATCGTCCGCGGCAACCCGACGATCCTGCCGCCGGAGGCCGCGCGATGATGACCCTTCGTTCTCTGATTCTCGGGGGCGCGATGCTCCTGGGCGCTCCAGGTCTCGTGCACGCCGAGGCCCCGCGGGGCGAGCTGTTGCTCTCGGCCATCGACGTGCCGCTCACGGCCGCGGCCATCGAGCAGGTCGGCCTCACGGAGGCCGTGACGCTGCAGGTGCTTCACGACCTTCAGCGCCCGCGGTACGCCCGCCTGCGCGCCGCCTCGGCGCTCCCGTTCTTCGGCACGGACACCGCGCTGGCGGCCCTGACCGCGCGGGCCACGGAGGACACGGACACCGAGGTCCGCCTGCAGGCGGTGACGAGCCTCGTGTGGGGGGCCGAAGCCCAGGAGGCCCGCCGCGCGCCGCAGTGGCTCGGGGCGCTGGACACCTTGGAGCGCCGCGCCGACCTCCCGACCTACGTGCGCGCGCACTTGCGCACCGAGCGCGCCGCCCTCGCGAAGCGGACGGCGCCGGCGCTCAAAGCGCCGCGCTAGCAGCCTACTGAAAAGGTCCGTGGACGGGCTTTTTCAGCGTCCTGCGAGTTCACCGACAGGTGCCGAGCGGCGTGGCCGCGGAGACCGGCTCCGAGGTCACGGTCACTCGCTCCGACCAGCCCACCTGACTCGAGCCGGTCAGAGCGCGGGCCGCGACGGGGCTCACGTCCCAAATCGGGCCCGCCGCCGCGTCCTCGACGCACACGTGGGGGCCCGAGTCAGCGACCTGCACCACGACGCAGCCGCGGCCGGTGCGGAGCTTGAAGCGGCTGCCACACGGGAAGCGCTGGGCGTTGGCGGCGTAGAACCAGCGGCCGTCGGCCTGGCGCCCGCCGCACGAGACCGGCTGGGTGTCGCTGCCGCCGCCGAAGGTCGTGAGGTACCAGGCGCCGCCCGCCTCGGGGTAGCGGCAGTCCATGGTGTTTTCGTCGGCGCGCGAAATGCGGCGCACACAATCGAAGACCCCTTCGCCGGCGTTGCCGCCCGTGTCCGCGGGGGTGAAGTCGACCTGCGGGGCGGGCGTGCACGCGCCGTCCGGGTTCCACGCGGCGTCGTCATTCTCCGGCGCGGGCGGAGGCTCGGCGGGGGGCGGCGCCGCGGCGGCGTCGAGGCAGTAGAAGCCGAGCTGAGGGCCCGTGTAGCCGCAGCCCTGGCCGCTGCGGGCGCAGTCGTTCTGCTTGAGCGCGCCGTTCTCGCACCACTGGGCGACCGTGCCCGCGCAGCGACCGTCCACGGGCATGCCGTCGCAAGCGCCCGCGTCGGCGGGGGCGGGGGCGGGGGCGGCGGTCGGCGCGGCGGGGGCCGGGGCCGGCGGGGCCGCGCCACAGTTCGCACCCGACGCGAAGCCCGTGAGGGGCGCGCGGCGCAGGCGCTCCGCGGTCTGCGGACCGTAGGCGCCGTCCTCGGCGATGCGGTCCGAGGGGTTGTTCCGGTTCCACAGCCGCTGGAAGGCCTTCACCCCGGAGGCGCGCAGGTCCTCGCCGCCGTAGTTCGTGAAGTGCACCGGATCGCCGCAGCCCGAGAGGCGTCCGCCGTTCGTCTCGCTGCAATACCAGGTCAGGTCGGCGTCCCGCAGCGCGCCGCGCACGACGCTGCTCTCGTACTCGTCGACGTCGACCGCAAGGCCGGACTCGTGGTTGCTGCGTCCGGGGGATGCGGCGACACGAATGCCGCAGCGACCTTCCCAGCTCTTGAGCAGGTACTGCTGGGCGACCGAGCGCCAGGTGCTGTTCACATGCAGAGCGACCCGGCGAGAAGCGCTCTCCAGGGACGCCGCGGCGTCGGGCTGGAGGAAGGGGTTCGCGCCGGCGCTGAAGGTCACGTTCGGCAGGCTGTCGATGCGGGTGAAGAGGCCCGGCCGCAGGCACGCGACCTCGGCGGCGATCTGGAGCGTCAGGCCTTGGGCCGGTGACGTCGAACAGGCGCCGCTGCGCGCGAGCTCGCCGACCGTGCTCATCGCCGCCTTGAGCACGACCCCGCCCTCCTCGTGGAAGAAGGCCGGGTCGATGTCCTCGTCGTGGTGCAGGTCGTCGTCCGGGGGCGGATCGGCGCAGCCCACCAACGCACACATCAAGCCGAACAGCCGAAGCCCCGTCATCGTGCGCATCGCTTCCCCCTCGCCTTCGCGTCGGCGGCGCGGATCGCAGGATCCGTGCCCAGACCCGGGGCCAGCAAAGGCGCGGCCGCCCCGTCGGCGGGTGTGACGGCGAGGTCTCGCTTCGAGACGCCGCCGTCGCGTCACCGCGCCAGGAGGCTCCAACGGGCCCAGCGCTGCGGGTGCCACGCGGGCGCCTGGTCGGCGGTCGCCGGGGGCAGCCCACGCAGCGCCGCCAGGATCGCGCGCAGGGACTCGCCCGGATCGGCGCCGGTCGTCGAGGTCGCGGCCACCTCGGCGACGCGCTCCGAGTCCTCGTCGGTGGGCCCGCGGACCGTGAGCACGTGGAGCTCGGGCACGCCGGCGAATCGCAGCGCGCCGACCAGGCGCAGCAGGCCGAGGCCGGTCTCCGTCGACAAGTTCGGCGGGCTCAGGTCGGTGACGAGGAGACGCTCCGCGAGGGCCCCCGACACCGCGAGGTCCGCGGGTCGGAAGCTGGACGAGGTCGCGTCCGGCGCGGTGGCCGTGAGGGTGATGTCGCCCGTGAGGGCGTCGACCCGGGCAGCCAGGTGGACCGTACGCGCGGTCTTCAAGGCGGTCCGGAGCTGGTCCGGGCTGGCGGGCGAGACGACGGTGTGTCCGGCCGTGGTCCCGAGCACGGTGCGCACCCGCTCGAGCTCACGGCCCGACTGGAGACCCGCGCAGGGATCGATGTTCGCGAGCTTGGCGAGCGCGCCGCCCAGGCAGTTCGGGATCCCGGGCACGTGAGGACCTACGGTGGCCCAGGCCTCGGTGGCCTCGGCCGCGCGCGCCGCCGGTGCGATGTGCGGCAGCTGGACGTGGGCGGTCGAGTAGGCGCTTCCGAAAAAGACCGGGGCGGCGCCGAAGCTCCGGGGCGGCGCCGGCGCCAGGACGAGCGCGTCGAGGGGCACACGGAGCAGGGGACCATCGGCTTCGACGCGGATCCGCGCGCCCACCAGCCCCGGCGCGACCTTCTTCTCGACGAACCACGGCAACAGCAGCTTGGCCCCGGCCGAGAGGGCCTTCCAGTCGGCGGCGTTGGGGTCCGGTCGGCGGGCGACGAGCTTCTCCGGAGGGCCGAGCGTGGCGGCGACGATGGGCTCGAGGAGCTTGCCGAGGGCGTCGCGGCCGGGCAGCGGAACGTAGCGAGGTCCGGCCTCGCCGCGCAGCCACAGGAAGGCGTGTGAGCGCTCCGTCCCGACGCCGTAGGTCAAGCGCGCTTCACCGTCTCGGGGCGCGTGGGCCTCGGCCGGCATCGGCGCGGGCATCGCCCACACGGCCCAGGCCGGGTACGCCGTGCGCAGGTCCCGCGCGGCCTCACGCAGGCGTGTCACGGCGCCGCGAGCCGTCTCGGCGAGGGCCGTGCGGTCGCCGGCGTCGAGGCGCGCGTCCTCGAGCCGTGTGTGCGCCTCGAACAACGTGGCCTCGGCACTGCGCAGCGCCGCGTCCTCGGCCGGTCGCTTGGACCACAGCGTTCGCTCGAGGTCCGCGGGCGTCGCGAGGCGCTGTCGAACGAACGCGAGCTGCGCGACGGCGGCCGCGAGGTTCGCGCTCGACTCTGGCGCCGCCTTGTTTTTCACCCCGCGACCCGCCGCCGCGAACGCGTCCACGGCGAGCGCGAAGGTCGCGTCCGGGCGGGCCGGCCAGGCGGGCGTGCGGGTGTCGAGCGTGCGACCGAGCCACGCCGCGTCGCCGAGGGCGTCGACCCAGCGCTCCGTCGCACGTCGGGCCGCGCTCGCGGCGTCCATGGCGCGCCCCTGGGCCCACGCGTAGTCGGCCTCGACCGCCGCGACGCGCCACTCGAGGTGGGGCTCCGGCAAGTCCGCGAGCAGGGGCGGCAGGCTCAGGAGGACCGCGTTGGCCTGGGCGGGCGTCTTCTGCGCGAGGTGCGCGCCCGCCAAACACGTGCGGCCCCCGATCTCGACCGCGCGCCACTCCGGGACCTGGAACCCCAGCACACCGCGCAGGGTCGCGATCGCTTCATTCGAACGACCGGCCGCGACCTGGGCGCAGCCGAGGTAAACGGCCGCGACGCGCGGGTCGAGCACGTCCGCCGGCAACGCAGCGAGGATCTGCGCGACGCGGTCGGGCGCGCCGGCCTCGAAGGCGAGCTGGGCCTGCAGGAGCGCCGTTTGGGTGGACGGATGGGCGACGAAGCCGCGCTCGAGGCGGACTGCGGCCTCGTCGAGGCGCCCTTGCGCGTCCAGCGCGACCGCCGCGGCCCGGTCGAGACGGGCGAGGGTCGGAGCGCCGGCCGAGCCCGCGGCGAGCGTCGCTTCTCCGCTCACGCCCAGGAGCGCCGCGCCCTCATCGGCGACCTTGAGGGCGGCGTCGAAGGCCCCGCGCCGGATGAACAGCTCGGCGCGGAGCGCCAGAGCATCGGCCCGGGAGACGGCCGGCGCACCGGCGAGCCGGCCCAGGGCCTCGTCGACGGTCTTCAGCGCCTCGTCGAGTCGCCCCCCCGCAAGGTGCCAGCGCGTCCGCGCCAGGCCCTCCTGGGCGAGGCCGTCCATGACGCCGAGCGCCGCGTAGCCCGTCCGCGCCGCGTCGAGGGCCTGCTCGGCCTCGGCCAGACGCCCGCGCCGCAGCTCGAGCTCAGCGCGCTCGAGCTGCACGTCGTGGGCGGCGCGGAGTCTCAGGAACTTCTGCCCTTCGATCTCGGTGGTGGCGACGGAGACCCGAAGGACCTCGGGCTGCGCCAACAGCGTCCAGAGGAGCGCGCTCTCCTCGAGGGCCGCGAGGGCCTGGGTGAAGCGACCCGCGGCGGCGTCTCCCCGGGCGGAGGTCCGAAGGAAGGTGGCGGCGTCCTGCAGGGTGCGCAGGTACTCGGGCACGAGGCGCGCAGCGGCGCCGAGGCCACGAAGCTCGCGGGTGCTCGCCGCGACCTCCCCCGCGTCCTGCCGAATGATGCCCACGCGGGTCATGCGCTCCGCAAGCAGCGCGACGAGGCGGTCGTCCCCGAGGGGGCGGACCTGCGTCAGCACCTGCTGGCGCATGCTCCGGGCCGACGCTGCGTCGCCCCCTCGAGCCGCCGCGTTGGCCGCGCCGTTCAAGACCAGGGCGGTGTGCATGGTGAAGCCGCGTGTCGCCCGGGCCGCGGCGAGAGCCTCCTCGAGCTTACGCCGGCCCAGGGCCGTGTCCCCCGCGACGAGCGCGTCGAGGCCACGTGAGACGAGCTGCTCGATGACCTGGTCGGGCGAGAAGGTCGGGCCATCGGCGCCGTCCCAGGCGCGGATCGTCGCCCACGGCCCGAGGTCGTCCATCGCCAGGGCGTAGCTCTCGGCGATTCGGCGCGCGGTCGCGACGATGGGCATCGCATCTCGGCTGTTGCCGAGGCGCTCGCGGGTCAGCTCCGCGCGGTAGAGGAGCCGGTGGAAAGAGATCCGCGCCGCCTCGGGGTGCGTGGCGGCGGCGACGCTGGCCGACAGCGGCGTGCCGGCCTTGGCGTTCGACAGGAGCTCATCCTCCAACGTTCGACACAGCGCGGCGAGCTCCTGGGCGGTGCCGCTCGTCACCCGGCTCAGCAGGACCCGTGGACCGGGATCGGGCTCGGCCCCGCGGGCGAGGGCCTCGGCGATGCGTTGCAGGCGCGGCAGGAGACCCGCCTTGACCTTGTCGGAGACCCCCGGGGTCGCCAGGTCGAAGACCTGCCCGTAGAACCAGACGCGCGCGAAGTGCGGGCGCGCGGCCGCGAGGGCCTCGAGGCGCTCGGGCGTATCGCCGGCCCGGCGTGCGTCGAAGGCGAACTCGGTGAACGGGGCCGGCGAGGCGGCGAACGCCGCAAGCGGCGCGAGGCACAGAGGCGCGGACAGCGCGAGCGCGAAGAGGGCCTTTTTCATGGTCGGCACGTTACACCGCGCACACACGAGGGCAAGCATCGTGGCCGCCTTGACACCGTCACGGCCAGCGGCGACCGTGCCGACATGGCGCGACGAAGTGGAAACGGCTCGCCCACGAGCCTGAGAGACACGGTGGCGCAGCGAGGCCGGCAAATCGCCGAGGCCGCACGCGCCCGGGTCGAAGAGGTCGACGTTCTCGAGGTCGCCGCCGCGGCGGCCCAGGCGGTGGGGGGCGCGATCCCGTCCGTCGGCGAGCCGCCCCCGAAACGTCGCTACACCCCTCGGGGGCCCGTGCCCGGGTGGCTTCGGCTGGTCGTGGAGTTGCTGCCCGCGACCACCAAACAGCAGGTGCGTGACATCCTTCGGGAGCCCCCGCCGGAGTTCGCGCGCACCGCCCCCGATTCGAGCGCCGCGGCCATGGAGCTCAACGCGACGCGCGAGCATCTGCGGCAGACACGCGAGGACCTCAAGCTGCGCGAGTCCGCCCTGGACGCCGCGCGGGCCGAGGTCGAGCGCGCGCGCTACGCCATGGACGCGACCCGCATCGAGCTCGACGCCCGAGAGCGCGAGGTCGAGCGCGCGCTGGCCGAGGCCCGTCGGGCGGCGGCGGAGTCGACCACGGAGCGCCTCGTGCCCCGCGCCCACGTGCGGTGGTCCGCGAACGAGAGCCCACGGCCTCTGCGGGGGATCGCGCGGCTCGCGGCGAACGTGCAGCGCTACGGGCAGCTCACGCCGGTGGTGGCGCGTGTGGCCGACGACGGCGCGCTGCAGATCGTCTCGGGGCACCGGCGCATGGCCGCGCTCGAGCGCATCGGCGCGACGCACGTTCGACTCCGCGTCGTGCCGAACCTCGACGACGAGACCGCGGCCGCGCTGTACGTCGCCGAGAACTGCCTGGTGGACGGCGTCTCGAGCAAGGCCGTCGCCCAGCTCGCGGCGCGCCTCGGCGAGGCCGCCGGCCTCGGTTTCGCGCCGGTCCTGGCCGCCGTGCAGGCCGACGACGAGGCCGTCGTCGAAGAGGTCACGCTCGAGGAGCTCGTCGGCGAGGCGAGGCACCACCTCGCCGAGGGCGCGGCGTGGGTCGCGGCGCTCCGACCCTACTGGGGCGAGGTCGAGCCGGTCGACAAGCAGGCCCTCGGCCAGCTCGTCACCTGGTTCGCGCGCATGGCATCACGCCTCCGCATCGAGTAAGAGGGTCGACCGAAATTGACCACCGGCTGCGCACACCGCTGTCTCCCGTCGCCCGGCGTCGCGGGGCGCCCGACCGGCGGGGCACGCCCCCAGGTACAGCCACCGCCGGTCGTGCACCCCCGCGCCTGGGTCGGCCGGGCGCATCGGTTCGCTCGCTCCGGTGTCCCATTTCGGACGACCCTCTGAGCCGAGCGCACCCCAGCGGCGAACCCGGGGCGTCGCCGGGGCGTCCGGGTCGCCTCGCGGAGCGGGCGCGGGTGCTGCGCGCGATTCGCGGCTTCCTCGATGCGCGGGGGTATGTCGAGATCGAGGCGCCGCTGCTCGTCGTGAGCCCCGGGCTCGAGCCGCAGCTCGACGCCTTCGAGGTCCCGACCGGCGGTCCTCGCCGCTACCTGCACACCAGCCCCGAGTACGCCCTCAAGCGCCTGCTCGGTGAGGGCATGGAGCGGCTCTACTCGATGGGCCCCTGCTTCCGCGACGAGCCGTCGAGTCGCACCCACAGCCCCGAGTTCACGATGCTCGAGTGGTACCGCGTGGGCTTCGACCTCACGGCGCTGATGGACGAGACCGAGGCGCTCGTCTCGGCCGTCTGTGACGCGGTGCACGGTCACAGCGTCACACCGGGCGGCGTGGAGCTCGGCGGGCCGTGGGAGCGGCTCACGATGCGTCAGGCGTTCTCGAACCACGCCGGCTTCGACCCCCTGAAGTGTTCGACGACCCTGGCGCTGCGCCAGGCCGCGCGCGCGGCCGGCCACAAGGTCCACACCACGAGCGAGGCCTGGGACGACGTCTTCTTTCAGGTCTTCCTGAACGCCGTGGAGCCGAAGTTGGGGCGCGCTCGACCGACGATCCTCTCGGGCTGGCCCGCGAGCCAGGCCGCGCTCGCCCGCCTCGATCCGGCCGATCCGAAGACCGCGCTGCGCTTCGAGGTCTACGCGGGCGGGCAGGAGCTCGCGAACGCCTTCGACGAGCTGACGGATCCCGCCGAGCAGCGCCGTCGCTTCGAGTCGGACCTGGCGACACGCAAGCGTGAACGGCGCCAGACGCCGCCGCTCGTCGAGCGGCTGCTCGCGGCGCTCGGTCGCATGCGCCCCACC
>JBMOFP010000083.1:0-26321 GCA_049318805.1 Bradymonadia bacterium | reverse complement strand
CACCCGCCGGGGAGGGGGCAGGACCAGCCGACGTCGATCACCGATCGGCACTGGTTTGTCGGCTCACGACTTTGCGCACTGAACGTGCGTGCAGTACTCTGCGTCGGTCAACGCGGAGGATGTATGGCAACGGCGGCTCGGATCCTGGCGGCGGGGGACGTCTTCTCGCGACGCGATGATGGGCAGTCGGCCCTCGACGCGGCGGTGAGGCCGCTGATGTCGTTCGAGTCGATACAGGGACGCCTGGTCGAGCTGTCGACTCAGGGGGCAGAGGTCGCGTTGACCCTCGGCGTTCGGGCTGTGCATGCGGCACAGCTCGAGGATGAGCCTACGGCGTGGCTGGGGTGCCGCGAGAGCGCGTTCTTTCCGGAGGATGTGCGCGACAGCGGAGTGGACCTCGACGCGCTGCCGTGTGTGCGATTGGCTTCTGCGGATGCGTTGTCGAGGGCGTTGTCGCACCTCGTGCGGTCTGGGGCGTTCGGCCTCGTGGTGGTCGATCTCGTCGAATGCCCCTGGGCCGACAGGTCACTCCCGACGCCGCTGCAATCGAGGGTCGAGGCCCTCTGCCGAACGCACGGGTGCTGCGTGCTCTGCCTGACGCGCCGTTCACCGGAAGAGCCTGCGCTGGGGCCGATGGTGTCTCTGCGCTTGCACGCGGTCCGCGTGTGGGGTGAAGGGACGCCCTCCCTGGAGCTGGTGACGCTGCGGGATAAGCGCGCTCAGCCGGCGAAGCCACTCCGCTTGCGCTTTGCATCCCCGTTAGGCGTGGCGACTCGCGCTCATGGATGAGGTCGCCGCTCCACGCTGCGCCTGTCTCGACCTCCCCGCTCTGCCCCTGCAGCTGCTGCTGAGGACGGAGCCTGATTGGGCGCGGGCGCCCGTGGTGGTCGTAGACGAGGATCGCCCACAGGGGAGGGTCCTTTGGTCGAACGCGCTGGCGTGGTCGCTGCGGGTGCTGCCGGGCATGCGCTACGCGACGGCGCTGTCTCTCGTGTCGGAGCTGCGGGCCGGGGTGGTGGCTCACGAGATGATCCTCAGGGCGCAGGAGGAGGTGGTGGCCTGTCTGCGCACGTTTTCGCCCCGTATCGAGCCGTCGAGCACGCACCCCGGCACCTTCTTTCTCGATGCGACGGGTCTCGAGCGGCTCTTCACAGGGCTGGTCCCCTGGGGTCTCGGACTGCTCGAGGCCCTGCGCGGTCTGGCGCTGCAGGGGAACCTCGCGGTCGGGTTCACACGATTCGGCAGCTTTGTTTGCAGTCGGGTCGAGGGAGCGCCGCCCGTCCGTGTGCTCGAGTGCGCGGACGCGGAGGCGAAGCTCGCACGGACGGTCGGCCTCGAGCGACTCGACCTCGTACCAGAGATGCGGGAGGCCCTGCACCGACTCGGGATCAGAACACTCGGCGAGTTCCTGGCGCTGCCCCCGGAGGGTCTGCAGAAACGCTTCGGCGCGGAGGCCGCGAAGCTCCATCGACTCGCGCGCGGTGAGCTGCACGATCCGCTTCAACCACTCCCGCCACCCCCGGTCACGGCACGCCGTTTGTTGTGCGAGCAGCCCGAGTCGGACTCGAATCGCCTGCTCTTCCTGACGAAACGATTGCTCGATCCGTTGCTGGAGCTGCTGGCCGAGAGGCACGAGGCGCTCCAGGAGATGCGCATGACCCTCGTACTGGAGGGGCGCTCCCGCCAGCTCCATCGACTGCGTCCCGCCGAGCCGACACTCGTCGCTTCGCTCCTGCTCGACCTGCTGCGGCTTCGTCTGGAGGGGGTCGCGCTCGAGGCCGGGGTCGTCGAGCTGCAGCTCGCCGTGAGGGGGGTTCGGGCCGAGTCGGAGCAGGTCCGACTGTTTCGGGAGGGACCGAAACGCGATCTGGCCGCGGCGAACCGTGCGCTGGCGCGCATCCGCGCAGAGCTCGGGGACGAAACGGTGGGGCATATGGTCGTCCGTGAGGGTCACCTGCCCGAGGCGACCTTCGCCTTCGAGCCGCTCGAGCGCCTGGACAAGGCTCGACCGACCGCCGAGGCCCCGCCGCGTTTTGTGCGTCGTGTGCTCGAGAAGCCCCGACGCCTGCCGCCGGTGCCTCGTCACCTGCGGGACGATGGCTGGATTCCCTTCGACGTCGCGGCGGGCTCGGTGGTGAAGCTCCACGGACCGTACGTAGTGTCGGGAGGCTGGTGGCAGAAGGAGCAGCAGCGCGAGTACCACTACGCGCAGACACGCCGCGGTGACCTGCTCTGGATCTACTTCGATCGCGTCGAGCGCCGCTGGTTTCTGCAGGGCTGGCTCGAGTGAGAGCGGGTTCCCAGAGAGTCAGGGTGCCCGCCCTGGCGACCGACGCCGTGGCATTCGGATTGAGGGCGCCCGACCGCAGAGGTGGCGTCGCAGCAGGCCCTTCGGCCCGCGCAGCGGGTGTTCCGTTGTGGGAGCACCCTCCGAGGAGGCGAGCATGACGTCGAGCTATGTGCCGCTCTGGGTGAAGAGCAACTTCTCGTTCCTCGAGGGTGCGAGCCACCCGGATGAGTATGTGGAAGAGGCGCAGAACCTGGGGCTGCGCGCTGTCGCGCTCACGGATCGCGATGGTGTGCCCGGGGTGGTGAGGGCCTGGGAGCGGGCCCGTACGCTCGGCATGAAGCTGCTGACGGGCTCCGAGCTGACGCTGATGGACGGCTCGAGCATCGTGCTCATGGCGATGGACCGACCGGGTTACGCCAATCTCTGCAGGTTGGTGACCGCAGGGCGTCTGCGTTCACCGAAGGGGCAATGTCGTGTGCACTGGAACGAGGTGGTGGCGCACGCCCCCGGCTTGATCGCGCTCTGGGGCGGCGGTCAGAGCCTCTTGAGCCGGCCCGAGCCCCTGGCCGATGCAGTGACGGGTCCGCTGCGCGAGGCGTTCGGGGACCGACTGTATGCCCTGCTGGCGCGCCACCGCACGCCCCAGGAGTCGGCGTCGGAGCCGCTGGTGGTGAGCCGGGCGAGGGCCCTGGGGCTCCAGACCGTCGCCGGGGTCGAGGTGCTCTATCACACCCCGACCCGCCGCCCCCTGCAGGATGTGCTCACCTGCATTCGTCACGGCGTCTCGCTGCGCACCGCAGGCACACGGACGCGTCCGAACCACCTGCACGCGCTGCCGACCCCCGAGGCGATGCACGAGCGCTTCTCGGACCAGCTCGGCGCTCTGGAGCGCACGGTCGAGGTCGCGGCCCGCTGCACCTTCGACCTGAGCGAAATCCGGTATCGCTACCCGTCCGAGCGCCTACCCGACGGACAGACCTCGTCGTCGTGGCTGCGACGCTTGACCTACGAGGGCGCGGCGCAGCGCTACTCGGGACACGTACCGCCCGAGGTGCGTGCCCAGCTCGATCGCGAGCTCGCCCTCATCGAGCACCTCGACTACGGGGGGTACTTCCTGACGATGTGGGAGATCGTCCGGTTCTGCCGCGAGCTCGGCATCCTGTGTCAGGGCCGCGGCTCGGCGGCGAACTCGGCGGTCTGCTACTGCCTGGGCATCACAGCGATCGATCCGGTGCGCATGGGCCTGCTCTTCGAACGTTTTCTGTCCTTGGAGCGCGCCGAGCCACCCGACATCGACCTCGACATCATGCACGCGCGCCGCGAGGAGGTGATCCAGCACGTCTACTCGAAGTACGGACGCATGCACGCGGCGATGGTCGCGAACGTGATCCGCTACCGGTTCCGCTCCGCGGTCCGCGATGTCGGGAAGGCCCTCGGGCTGCCGGAGACGATGCTCGACCGGATCGCGCGAGGTCTGGACTATCGCGAGTCCTTCGACGAGGCCCGCGCGACGGCGGAGGGCCTCGAGGAGACCTCGCCCACGCATCGCCACCTGGTCAGATTGGTGAATGAAATCCAAGACTTCCCGCGCCACCTGTCGATTCATCCGGGGGGCTTTTTGCTCGGTCACGAGCCGGTGCACGACCTGGTGCCGATCGAGAACGCGACGATGGCCGATCGCACCGTGGTGCAATGGGACAAGTACGACGTCGAGGCGCTGGGCCTCTTCAAGGTGGACCTGCTCGGCCTGGGCGCGTTGACGCAGATCGACGACTGCTTCGAGCTGCTGTCGCGTCACCGCGGCGTGCAGCTCACGATGGCGACGATCCCCGCCGAGGATCCCGAGACCTACGCGCTGTGTCAGCGCGGCGACACGGTAGGGGTCTTCCAGATCGAGAGTCGCGCGCAGATGGCGATGCTGCCGCGGTTGAAGCCCCGCACGTTCTACGACCTGGTCATCGAGGTGAGCATCGTGCGCCCGGGGCCGATCACGGGGGGCATGGTTCACCCCTATCTGCGGCGCCGCAACGGCGAGGAGCCGGTGGTGTATCCGCACGAGAGCCTGCGCCCGGTCCTCGAGAAGACTCTGGGGGTACCTCTCTTCCAGGAGCAGGTGATGCGACTGGCCGTCGTGGCCGCCGACTACACACCCGGGGAAGCCGACCAGCTTCGTCGCGACATGGCGGCGTGGCGCCGCTCGGGTCGCATCGAGAAGCACCACGAACGCATCGTGTCGCGCATGCAGGCGAAGGGCATCGCCCGCGAGTTCGCCGAGCGCGTCTTCGAGCAAATCCGGGGCTTCGGTGAGTACGGCTTCCCCGAGAGCCACGCCGCGAGCTTCGCACTCATCGCCTACGCGACCGCGTGGCTGCGGACGCACTACCCGGCGGAGTTCCTCTGCTCGCTGCTCAACGCGCAGCCGATGGGCTTCTACTCGCCGGCGACCCTCGTGGAGGACGCCCGCCGGAACGACATCGAGGTGCGGCCCATCGACGTCCGCACGAGCGCCTGGGGCTGCACTCTGGAACCCGCTTCGCCTGCGCGGGCGCGTCCGAGGTCGCCACTCGCGGTGCGCATGGGCCTGCGGTACGTAAAGAGCCTGTCGGCCTCCGACGCGGCGCGCATCGTGGAGCGACGGCCCTTCGACGACCTCGAGGCCCTGGTGCGCAAGACCGAGCTGAATGAGGGCGCGCTCAACGCGCTGGCCGAAGCGGGCGCCCTGGAGGGCTTCGAGTCCGCGCGCCGGGGGGCGCTTTGGGCGGTGCGTGGTCTGTCGCGCAGTCGGGGGGCGACCCTCGCCGTGCCCATGGCCGACGCAACCCCGGAGCTCGAGGCGCTCGGCGCGTTGGAAGAGGTGATGTGGGACTACAGCCGGACGAGCCACAGCACCCGAGGACACCCGCTCGAGGCCCTTCGACCTGCGCTGCGCGCGCAGCGACTCCCCGAGGCGCGCGAGGTGCAGCGCATGCCCGACGGGCGCCGGGTGAAGTACGCGGGCCTCGTGATCTGTCGGCAACGGCCAGGCACGGCCAGCGGCGTGGTCTTCATGACGCTGGAGGACGAGACGGGCTTCGTCAACGTGGTGCTGTGGAGTCGGGTCTTCGAGCAGCAGGCGAGCCTCGCGAAGTCGGCGTCGCTGTTGGGTGTGTCGGGCCGCATTCAGAGCGAGCAGGGGGTGGTGCACCTGGTCGCGGAGCAGCTCTGGGTACCCCGCATGGACGGGTCCGCTCCACGGGTTGCGAGTCGCGACTTTCACTGAAAGATGGTACTCACGCGGCATGAGCCGGAGGCCCCCGGAGACCGACCTCTGCCTGAGCGCCCACCCCACGAGCGCCAACGCCGCCCGTGCGATCTTGCGCTTCTTCCGCCAGGCGGGCCTGAAGGCCATCGGTGACGAGAACGACGCGCTCGAGGGCGCGTCGCGCCTGTGGGCCATCCACCACGGGGTCGACGCCGCTCAGGGGCACGTCGTCCTGCTCGCCGAGGACACACCGGCCGCGTGGGCCGAAGCGGAGCTGGTCTGGGCGCTGAAGCGCCGCGCACTCCACCCGGACCTGTGGGTCCTGCCCCTCGTGCGGGAGGGTTTCCAGCCAGGCGTCTCGGCGCCCTGGGTCGACGCCCTGGGGGCCTGGCGCTTGCCCGAGGACAAGACCGAGGCGAACAACCGCCTGCGGGAGCTCGTGCTGGCGCTTCGTGAGGGCATCCGCCCCACACCGTTGCCGCTCGCGATGAACGCGGGACCACCCGCGAAGCCGCACCCGGGCCTGAGACCCTACGGCCACCTGCACGCGCCGTACTTCTTCGGTCGTGAGGCCGAGGTCCTCGAGATGGGGCAGCGGCTCGGCCACGTGCACGCCGGGCACCGACGATGGCTGCATGTCTCCGGGCCGAGTGGGGTCGGCAAGACCTCGCTGCTGCGCGCGGGACTCGTGCCGGCCGTACGGCGCGGCGTCGTCGCGCGGGGGCCCACGGACTGGTCGGTCGCCGTGCTGCGTCCCGGCCGCCGACCGGTGCTGAGGCTGGCCGACGCCCTCGCGCGGTGCACACCCGGCGCCCCCCCGGCCCACGAGGTCCTGGAGACGCTCCAGCTCGACAACGGCCTGGCGGACTTCATCCGCGAGGAGGTCTTCGCCGACCAGGGCGCGCTGCTCGTGATCGACCACCTCGAGGACCTGCTCGTCTGCGACGCCTCGGAGCTCGACCGCTTGGACCGCCTGCTCGCGAGCGCCATCGGCGACTTCGACGAGCGGCTGTACCTGGTGACCTCGGCCCGGGACGACCTGGGGCCGAGGGCGCTGGAGCGGCTGCCACGCACGGCCGAGCTGGCCCGCACCCGCGCCGCGTGGATGGAGGTCGGGGGACCGACCCGCGAGGGTCTGTGGGAGGCCATCCGGGGGCCCGTGGCGCTCGCCGGCGGTCACTTCGCCGATGGGCTCGCCGAGCGGATTCTGGACGACGTGGAGCGCACCTCGGACGCGCTGCCGCGCCTGGGGCATTTGCTGCAGATGCTCTGGGAGCGCAGCTGGGAAGGGGAGCTGACCCACGCGACGTACGAGGCCCTGGGCGGCGTCTCGGGCGCCCTCGCGCGCAGCGCCGAGACGCTGGTCGATGGCCTCGCGCCCGACGAGCTCCGCCGCGCCCACGCGTTGACGGTGAGCCTGGTCTCGGTCGGTCACGGTCGAGGCGACTCGCTCCGCGTTTTGGGACGGACCGAGGCCCTCGCCGCCGCCGGTGGGGGACCGAAGGCCGATGCGGTTCTCCAGACGCTGCAAAGCGCGGAGCGCGGCGGACTGCTCGTCTCGGCCTGGGACGAGGTGGACGATGAAGCGAGCCCGCCCTCCGGAGCCGAAGCCCGCCCCACCGTGCGCTGGGTCCACGAAGCGCTCCTGAGGGACTGGCCGCGCCTGCGGGTGTGGATTGAGGAGGGCCGCGACGCCCTCGACCGACGCGAGGCCTGTGAGGCACGGGCTCGCGCCTGGATGGCGGCGAACAAGTCCCCCGAAGCGTTGCCCCCTGAGACCTGGCTTCCCTGGCTCGAAGGCCAAGACCTGACGCCCGAGCTGCATGAGCTCCACAAGCAGCTCATGTCGACGGAGGCCCGGAGATTCCTCGAGGCGGCCCACACCGAAGGTCAGCGACGCGCCGCCGAGGTCTCGGCCAACGCCGCGGCCGCGGAGCGTGCGGTCACGGCGCACCGCGCAGCCGAGCGCGCGGCCCTCGACGAGAAGATCCGGCGACTGCGCCTGACGGTCGGTGGCCTGATCGCGGGCCTCGTGGTGGCGACCGGCCTGACGCTCATGGCGTACTTCGAGCGCAACGACCTGGCGGAGCAACGCGACACCGTAGAGACGGCGCGTCGCCGCATGCAGCAAGAGCGTGCGGAGCTCGAGACCCAGAAGCTCGAGGCCGAGAAGCAGCGGCTCGACCTCGAGGCTCGGTATCGAGACGCGGAGCGTTCGAGCCAGGTCGCCGGTCGGCAGAGCGCCCGCGCCGGACAGACCGCCGACGACCTCGTGCGGATCGCGCTCGAGATCGGCCTCGCGGCCGACGACGCCATGGCGCGCATCCCCGGAGACGTGTCGAAGTACTCACGGCGGGTCGTCGCCCAGGCGGTCTCGCGCAAGATTCAGGACGCGCTCGACGCCGCGCCGGACAACGAGATCCTGCAGTTCGCCGCAGCGCGCCAGCACGAGCTGCAGGCGACGCTCTGGGTCGAACAGAAGCAGCTCCGCCAGGCGGCGCAGAGCTACGAAGCCGCGCAGTCGCAGTACGAGGCCATCATCGCGAAGGCGACTCCGACGCCGCGACACTTCATCGGCCTCGTGACGGTGCGGACGGCCCTGGGCGATCTGTACCGCCGCGAGCCGTTCAAGGAGGTCGAGCGCGCCGTCGTCGCCTGGAGGGCGGCCATCGAGGCGCTGCGGAAGCTCGAGACGCTGGAACCCGATGTGGCGGAGCACCGCGCCGGGCAGCTGCGGCTCCTGCGTCGCGCCGGCCGCGCCCTGGCCGAGGCGCAGCTCATCGACGCCGCGCTCAAGACCTTCGACGAGGCCGCGACCTACGGGGAAGCGCTCGCGAAGGGCCTGGCGCCGGCCGCCGAGGTCCGCCTCGCGTGGATCGAGTCCTACATCGAGCGTGCAGAGGCCGCGATGCTGGCCAATCGTCGCGACCCGGCGAAGGTCGACCTGGCACGGGCGCTCGAGCTGCTGGCGGGCGCGGACGGCGAGGAGGCCGGCAAGCTCGTGCGCCGCGCGAAGGTCCGGCTCAAAGCCCTCGGGGGCTGAGAGGACACGCGGCCCGTCAGGGATCGTCGAGGGCCCAATCGATGGGGGTCTCCCCCCGGCCCTCGAGGTGCGCGCCGATGCGCGAGAAGTGACGACAGCCGAAGAAACCTCTGTGCGCCGAGAGCGGCGAAGGATGCGGCGCCGTGAGGATGAGGTGTCGGCGGCCGTCGATCATGGCGGCTTTGCGCCCCGCGGGCGCGCCCCAGAGCACGAAGACGAGGCCCTCGCGACGGGCGTTCAGGGCGCGGATGACCTCATCCGTGAAGGTCTCCCAGCCCCGATTCTGGTGCGAGCCCGCCTGACCGGCGCGCACGCTGAGGACCGTGTTCAAGAGCAGGACGCCCTGGCGCGCCCAACGGGTGAGCTCGCCGTGCGGGGGGCGCGGGCGCCCGACGTCGTCGGCGAGCTCGCGGAAGATGTTCTCGAGCGAAGGCGGTGGCGGTACGCCGCGCTTGACCGAGAAGCAGAGGCCGTGGGCCTGCCCCGGGCCGTGGTAGGGGTCCTGGCCGAGAACGACGACCCGGACCTGGTCGAACGGGGTCAACGCGAAGGCGTTGAACATGTCGCGACCCGCTGGATAGACGGTGTGATGCGCGCGCTCCTCCACCAGGAAGGCCTTGAGCGCGGTCATGTAGGGCTTGCGGAACTCGGGCTCGAGCACCGCAAGCCAGCTCGGTTCCAGGGTCGGACGCGTGGGCTCCGTTTCCATGGTGCGCACTCTCTTGCACCCTTACGGCGTGGGCAAGAGGGCGCATTGCGACGACGACGAGTCGCGTGCGAGGCTCCGCGCCATGTCGGAGTCCAGCGGAGAATCGACGCGGCCCGGGACCGAGGCGACCGCGCTCCTCGACCGTTACGTCGAGGAGGTCGAGCGCGCGGCGCGGGCTTCGACGGAGCAAGCGATGCGCTTCGAGGCGCAGGAGCGCGCGCGTCTCGAGGCGGCCTTCTCGGGGGGCTCACCGCTGGAGACGGTCGTGGCGGTGGAGGTGTGGGACGCCGCGGAGGGCCGCACGGTGCGTGTGCCGCCGGACACCTTGCTCGTGGTGGCCGAGGACGAGGGGGACCTGGTGCTCGGTCGTTTGACCGACAACAGCCACAGCCTGGGTGTGGTGTACGAAGAGGCGCAGCGGTGGAGCGCGCGGAAGTACTTCCTGCCCCTGGCGACCCTGTGCAATGCGTCCCGGATTCGGATCCTCGATCCGACGCGACCCGAGGTCCGAGCGCGCATGCCCGCCTGGGCCGCGGCGCGGACGGTGGCCCGCGGACGCGAGACGACGGGCCGGGAGTCGGGCGCGGCCGAAAATCTCTCGCGCCTCGAGGCGCTGGCGGACCGTGACGAACAGGCCGTCTTTCCCCGGGGCACGAAGCTGGTCCTGACCCGCGGAGCGGCGGCCCGGGACGCGGAGACCGGTGAGACGGTCCAGCTCCCGCCGGGCACAGAGGCGACACTCACGGTCGCGGCCGGCGACTTTCGAGGGGACGGGGCGTCGGCGGCGCCGGAAGTGGCGATCGAGGTAGGCGGGCGCGCCCTGCGGCTCGCCTTCGAGGTGCTCGTCGGGCTGGATCCGGGCCGCGAGGTGCTGACGCCGACCCGACAGCGGCAGCTCGAAGCCGAAGGTGTCGCGCGCCGAGAGGCCCTGCGTCGCATGGTCGGCTTCGGCCTCGGGGCCGCATGTCTGCTGGTCGACGGGGGCCTCTGGGCCGTGGGTCGGAGCCGCGCCTCGGCCGACACACCGGAGTCCCAGCGATGGCTCCTCTCGGCGTTGGTGCCCCAGGTCGCGCTCATCCACGGCTACTTCAGCGCGGGCGGACGCTACTGGTACGAACTCAACGGTCGGTTGATGGACCTGAAGAGCTCGGACTGCTTGCCGGCCACACGGCGGGTGGAGTCGGTCCTGGGGCGCATCGGTGAGGCCTCGAGCCGTGCCTTCGCGGCCTACGAGCGCGCGTTTCATCGAAGTGTCCACGTCGGTTGGCGTGAGGTGAAACAGTACGAGACCGACAGCAAAGGGCACCGTCGCCCGATCGCCTCGCACTGGGAGCGTGAGTACAGGACGGTCTGGTGCGAGCCGCCCGCGTTGCGCGGCCTGCACCGTGAGCTGCAGGGCGCGGCCGTAGGGAACGCGGCGCGGGCGGAGCGGGCCCGACGGTTGACGCAGGAGCGCCTCTTCCAGCTCCTGGAGACGCCGCCCGAGCAGGCTGAACGGGACTTTGCGCTCCATCGCCACTCCGTCGGGTTCGGCCGCGACGCCGCGATTTCGGCGCTGGTCGGCGCCCTGTGTGTCCTGCCGGCCGCGTTCATGGACGATCTGCTCGGCTTCGCGCGGGGAGAGCGCCGAGCGCGGACCGGCTTCGTACCCTACCAGCAGAACGTGCTCACGCTGGCGGGGGCCGTCGGCGGCCTCGTGCTCGCCGAGCGCCACCGCGCCCGGGCCCAGGTGGAGCTGTCGCAGAACAAGTATGCCCTCGGGCGCGCCCTCGAGACGCAGCTCGCGCGCCTGCCGGACCTGCCCTTCGACGCCGCGTGGCTCGAACACTTCGGTGAGCCCGGGGCGCGAGGTTTGCCTGGGCATCTGCGTGCTCAAGTCGACGACGCGCGGCGCGTGGAAGCGGGCGCGGAGAGTTTTCGATATGTCCACGGCACGGGTTCGGACGCCGGTCGTCCGCTCGAGTCGATCCACGTCGACGCCGCGCCGGCCCGAGAGGCCTACGGGCGACTCGAGGGCACACTGCCGGCGCTCCTCGCCGAGCTCGAGGCTCTGCTGGGGTCGGCGGAGGTGACGGAGAGGCTGACGCCGGTCTTGCGCAACGCCCTCGGCACCGACCTGCTGGACGCGCAGATGCGGGCCGACGAAGGTGAAGCGACGGGCGGCGCCCTGACGCAGTCGCTGTGGTTTGCGGCGCCCGTCTGGGGGGGCGCGCTGCTCGATGCGGCATCGAAGCTCGGGCGGTGATAGGGTGCGGGCCGTGATGGCCGTCACGCCCACCCCCGAGGACGTTCGACGCCTTCTGCTGAGGGGCGCGCTCCAGGAGGCACGTACTGCGGCCCAGGCCCTCGCCCGGGACGCGGAGGCGCGTGAGGACTACCTGGCCTGGTCCCAGGCCCTGCGCGACGAAGGGGTCGCGCGGTTCGAACGCTTCGAGTTCGCGGCGGCGACGATGTGTTTCGAGCGCTCGCTCGCGATCGCCGGTTCGCTCTCGAGCCCCCGCTATGCCGCGGAGCTGACCAGCTGGTTGGCGGCGACCCGCGCCGCCGACGACGCGCCCGGGCCTGCCGAGAAGCTCGCGGAGCGGGCGCTCCTCGGGCTCACGGTGGACCCGCCCGAACCCGAGGAGTCGCCCCCACGGGTCGAGGCCCGACGCGAGGCCCGCACACGAGAGAACCTCGCGTTCGCGTTGTGGGTGCTGGGACGCCACGACGAGGCGCGCGCACTCGCCCACGACGCGCTCGGGAAACGGCAGGGGCTGCAGGTCGACGACGACGACGCGCTCGAGACCGCGTCCGCCGCCATCCTCATGGGCCTCGTGGAGCAGGCGGCCCATCGCCTCGGGCCGGCCTCCGAAGCCTTCAGCGGTGCGCTCGAGACCCGGCGTCGCATTCTTGGGCCGAGACATGCGTACGTGGGGTACTGCCTGCACCACCTGGCGCAAATCGAGCTGGACCGCGGTCACCTGGACGCGTGTCTCGAGCTCGCGAACGAGGCGGTCGGGATCGTGGCTCAGGCCTTCGGCCAGCATCACGCGAACGTCGCGAGCATCCTCGCGACCGTCGGGGCCGCGCGGCTCGAGTCGGGTGATCTGGCGGCCGGGCGCCAGGCGCTGGAGCGCGCCCTCGACGTGAGCCAGCGCAACTTCGGTCGCGAGAGCCCCCAGCACGGTGTCATTCAACTCCTTCTGGGGACCTCACTGCGGGCCCTCGGAGAGCCAGCCGAAGCGGTGGACCTGCTCGAAGCGGCCGTGCGGACGCTCACGCCCGTGCACGCCGCGCGCGCCGAGGTCCTGAACAACTGCCTCGTCTCGCTCGTCGACGCGTATGTCGAAGCCGAGATGCCCAACCGTGCGGTCGCCTTTCTGGGCGAGACCGCGCTGCGTTTCGACGCGATGCCGGAGGTCGACCTCGCCCTGCACGCGCGCGCGTCGCTCGGGAACGCGGTGGCGCAGATCGCGACGGGACATGCCGGCGCGGCGCTCGAGCCTCTGCGGCAGATGGCGGAGCGGGCGGAACTCGCGCTCGGTGCCGGCGCTCCGTTGTGTGTGGAGCTGCGGGCGGCCGAAGCCGCGGCGTTGGAGGCGCTCGGGCAGGTCGAGGAGGCGCAGGCCATCATGCGACGGATCGAGAACCTCGGTGAGCTGCACTGAGCGGCGCCGAAGTGCGGTCCGAACGGCGTGGTTCGTCCGGTTCGCCCTCGGGATGCTCGCGACGGCGCATGTGGCGTGCGAGAGCAGCGCGCTGAGCTTGAGCGATCCGAACGAGGTCAACGCCGAAATCGAGCCCCCGTTCATCGCGAACGACGAGACTCGGGTCTCGGTGACCATACGGTTCCTCGACGAGTCGGCGTCGGCGAGCGGCATGGGTACCCCCACGGGCACGACGCCGCTGGTGCTTTCAGCGGATTTCGGGACGGACATCGCGTCGAACAACTGGATGTTCGAGGACGACTTCGTCGTGCGCATGGACCTCACGCGGTATGCGGACACCGCGGTGGGCGAGCGCCCATTCACGGTCAGAATCTTCAATCGTTACGGGACCTTCGTGGCCCGTGGCCGCTTGACGGTGTACTGAGGTGGGGAGCCTGCTCGCGGCCCTCGCCGCCCTCGCGACCGTGCCCGCACCCGCGGACCTGGGCCTGGAGGCGGCTGAAGCGTGCTTCGAGGCGCTCGACTACGACTGCGCCGACGACCGTTTGCTCGCGGTGCTGACGCGTGGCCCGGTGGACACCGCGGAGGTCGTTCGCGCGCGGATTCTGGACGCGCAGCTCGCGCTCGCGCGCCGGGACGACGCACGGGCCCGGACCGCGGTGCGGGCTCTGTTGGCGGCGGACCCGGCCTATGTGCCCGACCGGCGTGTCTCGCCGAAGCTGGTCGCGCTCATCGACCGCGAGCGCCCTCCGCCGCCGCGTCCGCTCGCGGCCTTTGCCCGCGCCGAGGGCACGTCGTTTCGCCTCTTCGGTCGCGACAGCGAGCGCTGGAGTGAGGGCCTCGGCGTCGAGGTCGGGGGCGGTGTGGTGCTGCAAGAGCGCTTCGAGTTCGATGTCTCGCTGGGCTACAGCGACCACCGGCCGCGGAGCTTCGAGCTCGAGGGGCTCACGCTCTGGACCGTGACGGGCGGGGCTCGGATACACCTGCCGGCCGGACCCGTCAGCTTGCATGCCGGCGCTGCGATGGGCGCGCTCCGGGCGGTGGCGGCCGGCGTGACGGGCACGGACACCGACTGGGGGTTTCTCGCCCAGGCGCCGTTCTCGGTGTCGCTCCCCGTTTGGGGGGGGCTCTCCGTGCAGACCACGCTGACGCCGTCACTCTTGCTCGCCAGTGACGCAGATCGCCTCGCCTACTCGTTCTTGTTGCCGGTTTCGGGCGGCGTCCGCTATGCGTTCTGAGTGAGTCTCAAACTCCGGATCGAAGCCGAAGGCGGGGCGCGCGACGTCGAGGTGGGCGGCGCGCTGGTGTCCCTGGGACGCCTGGACCTCAACGACGTGGTGATCGCCGACGCGCGCATCTCCGGTCGTCACGGTCGGTTCGTACGCAGGGGCGAAGGGTACGCCTACGAGGACGTGGGCTCGCGGAATGGCTCGATGCTGGAGCGCGGAGACGAACGGACACCGTTGAGAGCCCACGAGCCGTCGCCGATCGGCGCGGGTGACCGACTCCTGCTGGGCGATCTCGCGTCGCCCGTGATCGTGACGGTGGAGCGTGCGCCGGCGTTCGAGCTCGATCCGGCGGCGGGCGGGACCGTCGTCGCCGTGCAAGCGCTGCGCACGCTGGACGGGGTGCCGCCGCCGTCGGACGTGCGAGCGCTTCGCGGGCTCTTCGAGCTCTTGCGCGGGTTGAATGGGGTCACTGAGACCGAGACGCTGCTGGCACGCATCGCGGACGGGGTGCTCTCGATGTGCCCACACGTGCGCATGGTCGGTGTCCTGCTGCGGGACGGCGAAGGCCGCTACGTGCCGGAGTTCGCGCGGTCACGCACCGGACGCGCGGCGGTCCAAACCAGCGAGACCCTGGTGCGTCGCGCCGTCGAGCGCCGCGAGATCGTGGCGTGGCACGCCGGACAGGGGGCCTCGGGCGCGAGCGTCGTCGGGCTCGCCGGCGCTGTGCTGGTGCCCCTCGCCGCCGGAGAGGACGTGGTCGGCGTACTGCAGGCCGACAGCGTCGAAGGTGGCTTCTCGGAGGACGACGTCTCGCTGATCTCGATGCTCGGGCTGCATGTCGCCGCGAGCCTCGCGGTGGCGCGACGCTTCACCGCGCTCGTCCAGCGCGAGGCGGACCTCTCGCGGGAGAACACGGCGCTGCGCACTTTGCCTCGCCCGATCCTCGGGCGGAGCGAGCCGCTGCGCGCGTGTTTGCATCAGATGGAGCGCGTCGCCCGCACACAAACGACCGTGCTCATCCAGGGTGAGACCGGCACGGGCAAGGAGCTCGCCGCCCGCTTCGTGCATGCCCACTCGACGCGCGGGGCCGGTCCCTTCGCGGCGATAAACTGTGGCGCGCTGCCCGAGAACCTGCTGGAGAGCGAGCTCTTCGGACATCGGAAGGGCGCCTTCACCGGGGCCGTCCGCGACCACGTGGGCATGTTCGAAGCGGCAAACGGAGGCACGCTCTTCCTCGACGAGATCGGCGAGGTCAGCACCGCGACGCAGGTCCGGCTCCTGCGGGTCCTGCAGGAGCGTGAGGTCACGCCGGTCGGTGCCACGAAGCCCACGAAGGTGGACGTCCGCGTCGTCGCCGCGACGAACCGTGACCTGAAGGCCGAGGTTGCCGCCGGGCGCTTTCGGGAGGATCTGTACTACCGGCTCGCGGTCTTTCCAGTGCGGCTGCCGGCGTTGCGAGAGCGGCGAGGCGACGTGGAGCTGCTCGCCGAGACCTTCCGGCAGTCGGCGGTCGCGCGGCACGGCCGATTCGTCCCCGGCTTCTCGCAAGAGGCCCTGGCCGCCCTCGCCCGGTACGACTGGCCCGGCAACGTGCGGCAGCTCGAGCACGAGATAGAACGCGCGGTCATTCTCGCGGCCGACGGCGCGCCCATCGGGCTCGACGACCTGAGCCCGGGTGTCCTCGGGGCCTCGGACCGCGCGTTCACCTCGACCCCGCCGTCGGAGCTCCCCGTGGGTCCGCTGCACGAGGTCATGGAGAAGCTCGAGCTGCGGGTCGTTCGCAGATGCCTCGAGGAGAACGACAACAACCGCACGCGCGCAGCCCAGGCGCTGGGCATCAGTCGGCAGGCCCTGCAGGTGAAGCTCGCGAAGTGGCGGCAGCACGGCGAGCGATTCGATGGCGACGGACGCGATTGACCTGCCCTGTGGCTCGTGGCAGGGTCCGCCGCCATGAATGAGCGTCTCGGCGCCGGCATCGCGGTCCTGCTCGCTGCAGGTACCTGCCTGTTGGCCTTCCAGCCCTGGTGAACGTCGCGACGAGCCGACACGTGCGGCTCGAGTACGACGCAGACGGGACCATCCGTTTCGGTCCCGCCCGCAGGCGCACGGTCGAAGGCATCCATGTGCTCGAGCTGCACGGCGGCCCGTACGACATGGCGCGGCAGCACGGCGCCCTGCTCGCCGATCGACTCGGTCACGGCCCGCTGCCCTTCTTCGCGCGGGCGCTCGAGCGTTTCGAGGGGCCCTCCGCCGCACGGTCGCTGCGCGGGCGGGTGCGCGCGGCCCTGGACCGGTTGCGGCCGTCGCCGAGCATCGCGGGCCTGTCGACCTGGGCCCGAGCGGTGGCGGCGGGCATCGCCGATGGGGGCGGCCGAGACGAAGCAGAGGTCCTGCGCGCGCTCGTCATGGTCGACGACGGGCTCGCGTGGGCGGCCGATGTGGAGCGCTGGGCCCGGTTGCCCTTCGCGCCGGGCTCACCTTCTCCGCCCTCCGTGGGGTGCACGACCGCGGTCGCCGCGGGGGCGCGGACGGAGCGCGGCCGACTGCTCTTTGCCCACAACCTGGACCTCTTCGCCGTGGGGCGATGGGACACCGACCCGGTGGTCGCATTTCACCACCCCGAGGAGGGCCTGGCCTACGTCGGTGTGACGGCGGCCGGCATCTTCGGCGGAGGCGTGAGCGGCATGAACGCCGCCGGGCTGACGGTCGGGGTGCATCCGCACGTCGGGGTGCGGGTTCAGGCCTCCGGCGAGGCCGTGGGGCTCGCAGGGGACCGCTTGTTGCGAGAGGCGCGCACCGTCGACGAGGCGATCGCGCTGCTCGACCGACATGCGCCACGCAGCGGCTGGACCTACGTGATTGCGGACGTGCGGCGCGCGGTCGCCTACGAGGTGTTGCCGGGCGCGCGTCGTTTCGTCGAGATGACCGACGGCTTGTTGGGCTGCGCGAACCTGTTTCAGCACCCCGACCTGGCGGCTTTCGAGCGCGGGCTCCACGGGGCGCACGTGGGGCAAAACCAGCGCCGACAGCGACAGGTCTGGGCGAAGCTCAGAGGTGAGCCGGGCGCCTTCGCACCGCATACGGAGAGCTCGATGATCGAGCTCCTGGCCGACGCCGTGAATCCGGACACGGGCCGCGTGGAGGTCCTCGGGCCTTCTCTCTGCAGGCCCGCCACCGTGCAGAGCGTGCTCTTCAGGCCCGCGGACCAGCGGCTGTGGGTCGGTCGCGGACCGGCGCCGACGTGTGTCGGGGAGTACCTCGGCTTCGACCTGAAGCTGCGCGGTCTCTCAGGGGCGCCGAAGCGGCTCACGACGCGCGAAGGGCGTGACACGCCGCGGGTCCGCGCCGCTGCCGCGTACGCGCGGTCCTGGCAGGCTTGGCTCGAGGACACCGACGCCGGCGCGGCGAGCGCCGCGATGAACGAGGCCGTGACGCTCGCCCCAGAGGATACACGCCTGCGCTCCGCCGCCGGGTGGCTGGCGCTGGTGACGGGCGACGCCGCTCGGGCCGAGACGCACTTTCGCGCGAGCGTGGCCCATGCGCCGGACGCGGAGCGCCGTGCGTTCGCTCGTGTGGGCCTGGCGCGGGCCCTGGAGGTGCTCGGGCGCGCCGGGGAAGCAAGACGCGCCCAGGCGGACGCGGAGGCTGAGGCCGGACCCGCTCGAGCGCGCCTTCAGGCGCTTGCGCGCCGCTCGAACGACGACAGCGTCTTCGCGGTCGACCCGGAGCTGCACGACGCGCCCTGAGGTTCAGGATACGGGCGCCTCGCCGAGCTCAGCGGGTCGACTTGCTCAGAGCTTGCCGTAGTCGGGGGTGTTCCCGACGGCCGGCTGGCCTTCGTTGAGGCGCGCGGCCTTGGCGCTTTCGGCCTGAATCGTGGTGAACGCGCCGATGGCCGCGAGGGCGGCGGCGACCGCGGCGGCGACGAGGGTGGCGGGGACCACCCGGCGCATCGCGAGTGCAGCCAGAGCGCCCAGGGGCGCGACGGCGAAGAGCGCGGCGGCGACGGGCGGCAACTCGCCGTAGTACGTGGCGATCTGCACGGTGCCGAGGAACGGGACGAGGACGGCGGCGACGGCTATCGAGCCCGCCGTGAGCCGAGGGAGGCGCCATACCACCAGCGATGCGACGCCGGCGACACAGGCGACGCCGCCCAGCGCCTGGCCCATCAAGGCCGTCCCCGCGAGCGCCGACGAGGCTGCGGCGCCGATGGCCGCGAAACACACCGAGGCCAGCACCACCGGGGCGGGCACGATACGCGCGGCGCGGTCCAGTCCGATCCAGGTCGCCAGTGCGAGCGCAGCGCCGGTCGCCACGCGGGAGACCGGCGCATACTCGCCCCCGAGGACCGGGGCCAATACGAGCCATGTGCCGAGGCAGATCGCGAGCGCCGCCGCCGGGGCGACGACGCCGACCCGAGGCTTGCGTTCGACCACGAAGAACAGCGCCGGCACCGCCAAGGTCAGGATGGGCATCCAGAGCTTGCGATCGACGGGGGGCAGGGTCGACGGCGCGCCGACCAGCCCGACCCACGAGACCGCGAGGGCGGCCATCAGGGCCAGGCCGAGCACACCCGGGCGCTCCGGCTGTGCAGCGGTGGCGCGCACCTTCAAGCCTACGGCGAGAAGGACACCGAGCGTCACCAGAGGGTAGACCGCAAGGGCGAGGGCCGTCTGGACTTTGAGCTCGGTGACGGCGTCCATCGTCTTACTTCTTGATGCCTTCGAGGCTCAGCCAGAGCTTGATTTCCGGCGCGACCACCGGGGGCAGACCGGCGATCCCGTAGTCGTTGCGATTGATGACGAGCTCACCGTCGAAGCCGGTGCGCACGTTCTTCCAGGGGTCCTCGCCGGTGGCGTTGCGCTTGAGCTTCAGCGTGACGCTCTTCTTCACGCCCTTGATCGTGAGGTCGCCCGTCACGTCGTAGACGTCGCCGCTCTGCTTGACCGCGGTGCTCTTGAAGGTCGCCGTGGGGAACTGCTTCACGTCGAAGAAGTCGGGGCCGCGGAGGTGCTCGTCGCGCTTGGCCTCGTTGGTGTCGAGGCTGTCGACCTTGATCTCGAGGTTGACGCTGCTCTTCGTGGCGTCCTTCTCGTCGATCTTGAACTCACCGGAGACGGTGTTGAATCGTCCGGCCGTCGTGCTGAATCCGAAGTGCTTCGCGAAGAAGAGAACGCCGGTGTGCCCGTTGTCGATGGCGAAGGTCTGAGCGAGCGCGGGCGTGGCGAGGCCGGAGAGGGCGAGAGCCAGGGCGAAGGAACGAAGCTGCATGGGTCAGAATTCTCCAAGTCGTGGTGGTGGTTCGGCGCAAACGATGCGCGTGCGGGTGATAACGTCGCGAGCCTCTCCAGATATTCATTCAATGTCAAACGAATCAACCTTCAACGAATTTTGTCCGCCCAGGAAAGAACCCGAAGATGCCCAGCGCGCCCAGCCGTGACCTCGAGACCTTCCCGAACCCGAAGCCAGAACGCGACTACGAGATTCGTTTCGAGTGCCCGGAGTTCACGTGCCTTTGCCCGGTGACGGGCCAGCCGGACTTCGCGACCGTCCGCATCCGCTACGTGCCCGACGCGCTGAACGTGGAGCTGAAGTCCCTGAAGCTCTACTTGTGGAGCTTCCGCGACGTCGGCACGTTTCACGAAGCCGTGACGAACCGCATCCTCGACGACCTCGTCGCGGCCGTCTCCCCCCGTTTCATGGAAGTCGAGGGCGACTTCTGGGTGCGGGGCGGGATCCACACGATCGTCGTGGCACGCCACGGCGATCGGCGCTGACGGCCGCCTCAGGGCGACGTCGGGGCCGCCGAGTCCGGCGCGGAGGGCGCTTCCGGGGTCAGGTGGTCGAAGGTCCGGAAGAGGCCGACCCAGCGAGGGCCGACTCGAACGAAGCCGTCCAAGCGAAAGCCGAGCGGTTCTTCGGGCGCGTGCAGCCGCACGGTGTAGAGCTTGAAACGACCGACGAAGGCGTCGAGGAGGCGGTGGTCACCGGGTGTGGTCCGCGCGGGGAACGCGGGACCGACCTCTTCGATCACGACCTCGGTCTGACCGCCGCGGACGCGCTCCACGAGCGTCGGTCCGCCCTCGGCCGCGAGCCCCTTGACCACCTTCTCGAGGTACGCGGCGTGCGCCTGCGGGCCGCGTTGGGGGCCGAAGAGTGTCTCGAACTCGGCCGGTGTCGCCACGTAGGCGTCGAGCCGCTTCTGGACACCGGCGGCGTCACCGGCGCGGGCGGCGGTGACGAGCGCGCCGAAGTCGGCCCTCAACGCCGCGAGCTCCGGCGCCTCGGGGGTCGCCGCCGCGTCCTCGGGCGCGGGGTGACAACCGGCGCTCCCCACGAAGCACAGCAAGCCCGCGAGGGCGAAGCCAGAGAAGCGTCCGCGGGTCGATGCCACGTCGATCAGCCGCGCGGCCGTCGGCGGCGCAGGCCGAGCAGGAGCAGCGGGAGCGCGAGAGCCACCGGCGAGGGTGTCCGACCGCTGAGGTCACACGCGCAGCCGTCCGTCGGGTTCGAGCCGGTGTAGTCCGCCAAGCCGACGCCCGCGTCGGGCGTGAGGGCGGCGCGCGTCGGATCGGGGTCGACGTCGTCCGTGAGGCCGTCGCCGTCCGTGTCGGGCAGGCGCGGGTCGGTCTCGCCGTCGTCGACGCGACCATTGAGGTTGCGGTCTTCCTCGCCGTCGGGCAGGCCGTCCCCGTCGGTGTCCGGCTTCGAACCTGCGGTGCCGGTGTCGTCCTCGAGGCCATCACCGAGGCCATCGCCGTCGGTGTCGGCCACGCGCGGGTCCGTCTCGCCCTCATCCACGGAGCCGTTGCGATTGGCGTCCTCGGCGCCGTCGTTCAGGCCGTCGCCGTCGGTGTCACCGGCGCGGGGGTCGGTCTCGCCCTCGTCGAAGGTGCCGTTGCGATTCGCGTCCTCGAGCCCATCGGGCAGGCCGTCGGCATCCGTGTCCGGATCGCGCGGGTTGGTCTCGCCGTTGTCGAAGACGCCGTCTCGGTCCGCGTCCTCGACCACGTCGGGGATGCCGTCCATGTCGGTGTCGCTCAACACGTCGTCCGCCGGGTTGTCCACCGGATCCCGACCGTTCTCGACCTCGCTGCCGTCGATTTCGCCGCCGCCGTCGGTGTCGGCGTTGCGGGGATCGGTCTCGCCGTCGTCCACGGTGCCGTTTCGATTTGCATCCTCGGCGCCGTCGTCCAGCCCGTCCTGGTCGCTGTCGGCCACGCGCGGGTTGGTCTCGCCGTCTTCACGGGCGCCGTTCTGGTTCGCGTCCTCGACGCCGTCGTCCAGGCCGTCGTCGTCGGTGTCGGCGTCGCGCGGATTCGTCTCGAGGTCGTCGACCTCACCGTCGCGGTCCGTATCCTCGGCGCCGTCCTCGACGCCATCGTCGTCGGAGTCCACGTCGAGGGGGTTCGTCTCGCCGTCGTCCAGGCCGCCGTTCTGGTTCGCGTCTTCGACGCCGTCGAGGATGCCGTCGCCGTCGGAGTCCGCGTTCACCGGGGACGTGGGGTTCGTCCCGCGGCGCTCGGTGCCGTCGAGGAGGCCGTCGCCGTCGGTGTCGGGGTTGTTCGGATCCGTCTCGCCCGGATCGCGCATGCCGTTGCCGTTCGCGTCCTCTTCGTTGTCGGGCGAGCCGTCGTTGTCCGCGTCGGAATCATCCCGTACGTCGTCGTTCGGGTTGTCGACCGGATCCCGGCCGTTGCGCACCTCCGAGCCGTCGGGCTCGCCGCCGTCGTCGGTGTCCAGGTCGTCCGTCGCGGTCTCGTCGGGATCACGCCGGCCGTTGCCGTTGGCGTCCTCCTGGTCGTCCGTGAGGCCGTCCAGGTCGGTGTCGACGTTCCGCGGATCGGACTCGCCCGGGTCCCGCGTGCCGTTCTCGTTGGCGTCTTCGGTGCCGTCGTCGAGGCCGTCGCCGTCGGTGTCCGGGTTGAGGGGGTCAGTGTCCAGACCATCCCGCATGCCGTTCCCGTTGGCGTCCTCGGTGCCGTCGTCGAGACCGTCGCCGTCCGAGTCGGGGGCATTCGGGTCCGTTTCGCCGGGGTCCCGGGTACCGTCGCTGTCTGCGTCCTCGATGCCGTCGAGCACGCCGTCGTCGTCGGTGTCGGGGTTGGTCGGGTCGGTCGGATTCGCGCCGTTGACCTCATCGCCATCGTCGATGCCGTCGTCGTCCGAATCGCGGTCGCGGGGGTTCGACTCGCCGTCGTCGATGCGGCCGTTGCCGTTCGTGTCCTCTTCGCCGTCCGTGAGGCCGTCGTCGTCGGAGTCGGGGTCGAGCGGGTCCGTGTTGCCCACGTCCTCGGCGCCGTCGGGCACGCCGTCGTCGTCGGTGTCGGGCACGCGGGGGTTGGTCTCGCCCACGTCGACGTTGCCGTTCCGGTTCGCGTCCTCGGCGCCGTCCGCCAGGCCGTCGTCATCGGAGTCGGTGTCGTTGGGGTTGGTCTCGCCCGGGTCGCGCACGCCGTCGCGGTCCGCGTCTTCCACGTTGTCGGGGATGCCGTCGTCGTCGGTGTCGGGATCGAGGGGGTTGCTCTCGTCCGGGTCGACGACACCGTCGCGGTCGCGGTCCTCGGCGCTGTCGAGGATGCCGTCCATGTCGCGGTCGACGGCCTCGTCCTCACCGCCGACGATGATCGTATCGAAGGGCTCGTCGCACTCGTTGCACAGCGCCTCGGTCACGTTGGCCCGGTCGCCCTGGACCCAGGTGTCGTAGATCTGGGGCACGTCCTCGGGGCGCGGATTGCCGTTCGCGTCGAGGTTGTTGGGGTTGCCCCGCTGGGGCTGGCGCCAGAAGCGGCGCTGCTGCTCGACGCCGATCCCGTCCGCGGGGACCGAGGAGCCGTCGGGCAGGGTCGTGATCGCGTCGCCCGGGTTGTTCAGGTCGGCGTCGCCGCGGATGCGTGTGTCATCCCAGTACATGCGCCGCGGAACGCGCTGCGCGCCCACGCCGGTCTGCTCCGAGATCGTGAAGCCCTCGAGGTTGCGCTCGATGTCGACCATCGGGAAGTGGGTCTCGGCGGTCGTGAGCTCGACCTGGAAACGATAGCGGCCGTCGGCCACCGGTCGACCCGCGGCATCGTTGCCGTTCCAAACGGCTTGATTCTCACCCGAGATCGCCTCGCCCGTGATCACGCGGTCGCTGGTGGGGTCGAAGTTGTTGTCACGGTCCGTGTCGATCGTGATCCGGTAGACGGCGTTCACGTTGCTCGAGAATCGGAAGGTGCCGTTGTCCTGGATGCCGTCCCCGTTGGGGGTGATCGTGTTCGTGCCCGCGCTGTCGTTGAACGTGACGTTGCCGAGCTCCGGCGCGGGCGCGGGCGCGGGCGCGGGGTCCGGGTAGTTCAGGTACAGGTCGTAGTCGATGAACGCCGCATTGACAGGGCCGCCGTTGAAGAACGGGCAGTTGCGCGTCACGGCATCCGGATTGCCGAACTGGCACCAGCTCTGCGACGGGTGGTTCTCGAGGCCGAGTGTGTTGGCGAGGATCTGATACTGGAAGCCCTGCACGTTCTGCAGGTCGATGACGAAGACGCGCGCGCCGGAGACCTGCGCCGAGCGCACCGGCGCCACGACGAAGAAGTCCGCGTTCGTCCCGTAGGAGAACTGATGGGCGTTGATGCGCCACGCCGGCGTATGCAGGCGGCCGCCCGGCGCGGGCTGGCCGTTGACCTGGAGCACGTCCACCGCGAAGTAGCGGGTCGACTCGTCACTCGGGCTGAGGGTCTCGGGCTCGGAGACGAAGTTGACGAACCACGGGCCGACCTCATCGGCGATGTGGGTCTGCCAGTTGCCCGGACCCGTGCCGAAGTTGCAGTAGCCGGGGCCGTTCTGCGTCACCGAGAACGGGATGGCGCAGACCCCCTCGACCCCGGCGACCGGCACCGGGAACAGGTCGTCGGTGTAGCACCGCGCCGGACCGTCGCAGTCGTCGTCCGCCATGCAGAACGTGAGCGTCGGCGGCGCGATCAGAATCTCGGCGCCGATGCGTCGCGCCTCCACGATCGGGTTCGCGACACCGGGGGGATTCGACTCGAGCCGGAAGCCGTCCGCGTCCGGCTCCTTGAAGCCATCGTCGCTCGAGCAGAGACGAATCGTCTCGCCAACACGCGTCACGTCCAGACGGAGCACGCTGAACCCGGCGAGGCCCTGGGTGGGCCCGAGCTGGGGAGTGCCTTCGGGAATGGCCCATGCCGTGCCGGGCAATGTGGCCAGCAGCGCGCCTGTGCGCAGGAGTCTCTTGCGGTGGCTCAAGTCGTTTCCCCTTCGTCCAGAAAATCACGGAGCACGGTCGAGGCACGCTCCACGGAAGTCAAGGCGCCCAATCGAAAGAGAGGCGGCCCATTGAGTTCAAGAGGTCGATTTGTCGACCGACGTCCCCCACGGCGAGCGCGAGGTGTCCGAGCTCGACCGGGAACTGCGCCCACAGTGCGTCCACAGGGACCCACCCTTCGGTTGTGAGCACTTCATTCCACGCATGGTAGCGAAACCGGGGTGTCTCCCACAAAAGGCCGAACGCGAGCCTCGCGGGCACTCCGCTGGCGCGCGCGAGCGCCGCGAAGAGGACCGCCCAGTCGTTGCAGTCGCCGCGGCGGCGCTCCAGCATCTCCAGGGCGCTCGGCGCGCCGGTCGCACGCTCGCTGACGAGTTCGCGCCGCATCCACGCCACGACGCGGCGGGTGGCCTCGACGGTGTCGGGCGCGTCCCCCACGATCTCGGCCGCGAGTTGCCGGATGCGCGGATGCGTGGACTGAACGAGCGCCTCCGGGCGCAGGGCTTCGCGGACCTCGGGGTCCGAGTGCAGGCGCGCGGAAGGGAGAGGACGCGGCAGCCCAGGAGGGAGGGCGACGCGGGACACGACCAGCAGGTCGGGGCTCTCGAGGCGCTGGCGGGGCGGCCGGGACAGACCGTTTCGAGCGGCGTCGGGACCGCGCACCCGTAGCCTCAGTGTGTCGAGGGCGTCGAGTCGGTCGGGGAGGCCCCGAACCGGCACTTCGAGCGCATCCAGCAAGGCCGCCTGGGCCCCGCGCTCGGCAGCCAGGCCCCACCGGGCCTCTTCCTCGCTCTCGCGGCGCGCCGTCAGCCCGAGGGGGAGCGTCTGCTTCAAGACCTCGCCCCGCGGCGAGATCCACGCGTCGAGGACCATGCCCTGCACCTTCTGGCGCACGTGGGTGACGGCGACCACTTGCTCCAACGCCATGACGGTGTCCGGGCCGACGACCTCGATCTCGATGGGCACCAGGCCGGTGCTCCAGGGATCGAAGGACTCGACCACGAACCGCGAACCCGGAGTCGGCGCGCGTTGGGCGAAGAGCGGGCCGAGCGCCTCGCGCAGCACCGGGGGGCCGGTCAAGGTGACGCGTCGGGAGACCGTCTCGCCGCCGGTGCGCAGCTCCACCTGCACCTCGAGCCCGACGACGCGACCGGAGCCAGAGAACGACTGGTCTCCAGCCGTGAGCGCAAAGTCGAAGCGCTCGAGCGCGAGCGTGGGCGAAAGGTCCGCGGTGAGGTCGAGGTCCATGCGCTGCGACACACCGAGCGCATCCAGCTTGAGGCGGGTCTCGTGTGCGAAGCGCAGGCCACCCTCGGGTCGGCGTGTGCGCTCGATCCGCGAGAAGCCGAGCTTCTGGTCGTTGAAGTACAGGCCCAACCACTCGCGGCCCTCGTCGAGGGTGTCGGCCTCCGGCGTGGCCGAGAGGTCCGCGGTTTCGGTCGGCACGGCGGCGCGGCGCTCCGAGAGCTGGTAGACCGAGAGCGCGAAGACGACGAGCGTCACGCCGCCGACGGCGTCCCAGAGGCGTGGCATGACGACGACTGTAACATAAGAAGCGTGGCGTCGGGCTGCACTGAACGCTTGTCTAGCACTGGGGCGCGTGCTACCCGTCCCGCCGCTTTTTCCCGGGTCGGTCGAGGCCACAGCACATGAAGCAGATAGAGCTCTTCGGGAATGACGGCGGTGATGGCGGCAACGTCGAGGAGGTCTCGTTGGTCGAGGCCGCCCGCCATCGCTACCTGAACTACGCCCTGAGCGTGGTCACGAGCCGCGCCCTGCCGGACGTCCGCGACGGCTTGAAGCCCGTGCAGCGCCGGATTATTTACGGCATGCAGCAGATGGGGCTCACCCCGGACGCGCGGTATCGGAAGTGCGCGGCCGTCGTCGGCGAGGTG
>JBMOFP010000082.1:0-27245 GCA_049318805.1 Bradymonadia bacterium | reverse complement strand
GCGGTCGACGACCCGCACCCGCTTCTCGTCGTCCGTCCACACGATCTGCGCGACCTCCCAGAACTGGTTGGTCGACTCCATGCGCTTGGGCACGTCGTTCTGCCAGGTGAGCTGCCCGCCCAGGTACACCCGCACGGTCACGTCGCTGGGGCCGTAGGTGCCCCCGGTGAGGAAGTTCTCGGCCCGGTAGTAGTGGATGCCGATGCGGTAGAAGTTGCCGAGCTGGTCGGTGTTCTGAGGGTTGTTGAGGTTCAGGTTCTCGGGCCCGGCGCCGTTCACGTCGTCGATGTCGAGCGTGGGGTCGTCGTCCGGCTGGCCGCGCATGCCCCAGTCCGGGTTCGGGTTCGCGTAGTAGCAGTCGAGGGGCGCGATCTGCCAGCCGAGGCCGTCGGGGTGCAGGAAGTGGAGGTCGATGTCCGAGCCCTCGAGGTCCGTCTGGTCCGGGTCTCCCGGGGTCTCCCACACCACCTGCACGTGGATGTCCTCGTCGGTCACCACGTTGATCGTGATGCGTACGATGGGGTCCGGGCACACCTCGGAGGGGGCCGTCTGGCCGAGGTCGTCCTCGACCTGGAGCTCGACGACGTAGGTGCCGAGGAGCTCGGCGAAGAGCACGGCGTTGGGGGTCGTCTCGTCGTCGTTACGCGCGCCGTCCTGCGGGTGGGCCAGGTCGGCGCCGGCACGCTCCCAGGGGGCGGAAGTGGAGCCTTCGGGGCGCTCCACGATGGTCCAGCGGTACTTGACGGGCTTGCCGTTGGCGCCGTCCGGGTCCTCGGAGAGCGAGCCGTTGAGGTCGACGAGCTCGAGCGGGGGCACGGTGTACTCGGGCTGGGTGACGCGAGGCACGGGGCAAGCGTTCACCACGCCGCGGCAGCGCACGGGCACGCGGATGACCGGGTTGACCGGATCGTCGCTCTTGATCTCGACGGTGACGCCGTAGGCGCGCTGCTCGTTGGGGGCGCAGACGACGTTGATGTTGCGGGTCGGCCAGTTGGTCGGGTCGTCGGCGTTGACGGCGGGGAGCCGTGCCGGGAAGACCGCGCCGGCGAGGTCGAGCTCGATGCCCTCGGCCTCGGCCTCGACGATCTCGATGGACTGGATGGTGAGCGCCTCACCGCCGCAGCTCGCCACGGCGAGCGGTCGGCTGTTGCGGCTGCCGATCGGGGTGGCCGGCAGGTCGAGGGGGTTCGGGGTCACGTTGATGCACGGCGCCGCGCCGTTCGCGATGAGGTTGATGACGTAGAGCGGAGACTGCGGGTCGTCCGAAGCGATCTGGACCTCACCGGAGTCCGGCCCTTCGGTCTCGGTGAAGTAACGCACGCGCAGCGTGAACTGGCCACGCGGCGCCAGGCCCGGGGTGCCGTCGTTGTCGGGGTCGGCGAGGACGGCGGGGTCCTGCGTGACGTCCCGGTCGCCGATGAAGGCCTTGAAGTCGTTGCCGGCGACGTTCATCGACTGGATGTTCAGCGGGAGCTGGCCCAGGTTGCTGACGACCGCCTCGAGGATCTTCTCGCTGTTGGCGGCCGTGCGCCCGAAGTCCAGCGTGTTCGGCTCGGCGTAGATCTGCGGCGCGCCCTGCTCGGAGCTGATCGGGATCTCGACGACCTGTTTGTTGGGGTCGTTGGTCTTGAACGTGATGTTCCCGCCCGCGGCCGTGTCGGACTCCGGGTGGTAGTTCAGCACGAACGTGAGCTTGTCCTCGGGCTCGAGCGCGTACTCACGGGGGAACTTGTTCTCGCCCGCGCGAATCGCGACCTCCTGGGCGAGCTGGCTGTCGTCCTTGTCGCCCCGGGTGAAGTACAGGTCGAAGTCGCTCGAGAAGTTGCCCTGCAGCCCGCCGATGTACAGCGTGCCGAGGCCGACGTTCTTGATCTCGACGCGGTCGTCCTGGTTCTCGCCGGCGCGGAGCTTCTGGAAAACGAAGGCCGGGGGATCGATGTCGATCGTCCCTGCCGCGCCGTCGCGGAGGCCGTCTTCACAGCCGGTCGTGCCGATGATGGAGAGGCCCGCGAGGGCGGCCAGGGTCCCGAAAACGGCGGGCCGGAATGCACGAGTCCAGTGCGTCATGAACGAAACTCCTGTGGCGGCGACGACATGCGCCAGAAACAGCAACCCAATATGGCGAATCGGAGAGTCTGCGTAAAGTAACCTGATGAGGGACTAAAGCGTGGGCAGCAAACGTTGGAACTCGAGGACCACGCGGTCGTGCAAACGGGCGCGACGACCGATGTCCTCGAGCACTTGGCGGAGGTGACGCTCGAGACCGGGCTTGCGCCGCGACGGCACCGCAAAAAACCGCTCGACGCGCGTCGCGAGCTCCACACGGTGGGTGCCGGCGGCGAGGGAGGGCAGGTGGGCGCAGGCCTCGTCACCGAGCTTCGCGGCCACCGCGTCCCAGTGGGCGTCGAGCCACGACCACACGGCGTCCTGCACGGTGTCGAGGCGCCGAGTCGGTCGCACCAGCCCAAAGAAGTCCTGGGCCCGCAGTGTGTCGGTCAGGAAGAGGTCGAGCGCGGACCGCGCGAGGGTCGGGGTCGGCGCATGCCCCATCGCCGCGAGGGCCGCGGCGCGATGGGCCGGGGTGGGCGCGTGGCGGAGTGCCGCCGCAACGGCCTCGAAGTACGCGGCGTCGCCGTGCAGTGCGGCAACGACGAGCGCGGACTGGGCAAGCTCGGGGTCGCCGCCGGTGGAGTCGCGCAGCAGGGTTTCGGCCAGGTCCCGAAGCTCGGCGTGGACGGCGTGTTCGGGGTCCGCCTCGGCCAGGGTTTGGACGATGAGCGGGCGCAGGAGACGCTCCGCCGAGTCGTCCTCGGGCCTCGGTCGGGACCCGAGGCGCACAAGGTGCGGATCGAGGAGTCGACGCACCCAGCGGGCGAAGTCGGGCTGTTGCGCCGGGCCGACAAAGAGCCGCTGCAGCTTACGGAGGGCGGAGCACAAGGCCGCGAGGACGAGCCGGTGCGTGTCGGTCGCGAGGGCGTCCAGGGCGCGGAGGTAGTCCTCGACGCCCACCGCGCCCGATTCGAAGAGCGCCCCCAGGTGCTCGACCAGACCGAGGCGCTCGGAGGTCGTCAGTGCGGCGCGCTGCGGGCCGATCAGCCCACGCAGGGCGGCGGCGTCGACCGCCCAGTGGTAGTAGCCCGCTTCGTCGGCGTTGGGGTGCAACCACGTCGCGGGCACGGCGGTCGGCAGCGGGAAGCGCGCTCGGCGTGTGGTCAGCAGCACGGTGGTGCTGTGCACCGCGCCGTCCGCGGTGCCGAACCGCAGGCCCATGGGGATGTGCCACCAGGCCTCGGACGGGGCGTCGTCGGGCAGGTACCGGCGCTGCTCCAGGTCCACGCTGAGCCCGTCGGGGCTCAGACGCGCCGTGACCACGGGGAGCCCCGGCTGGTCCAGCCAGGTACGCAGGACCTCGTCGACCGGCTGCCCGGAAACACGCGCCAGGGCGCGCAGCAGGTCGGCGGTCTCGGCGTTGCCGTGCGCGTGTTCACGCAGGTATGCGCGAACGCCCTCGCGGAACGCGTCGCGCCCGAGCCACGCTTCGACCATGCGCACCACACCCGCACCCTTGCTGTAGGTGATGCCGTCGAAGGCGTTGAGCACGTCCCCGCCGTCGACGATCGGCTGCCGGATGGACCGGGCCTCGGTCAACGCGTCGTGGTCCATGACCCGCAGCGTCTCGGCCACCGCCTCGACGTCCGCGTCGAGGCCCGGATCGACCTGCGCGACGCAGTCCATCTCCATCCAGGTCGCGAAGGCCTCGTTGAGCCAGAGGTCGTCCCACCAGCGCATGGTCACGAGGTTGCCGAACCACATGTGCGCGAGCTCGTGGGCGATGACGACCTGCGCCCAGAGGCGATCGTTCGCGGGCGCCTCGTCGGCGTCGAGGAGCACGAGGCGCTCACGGAACGTCACGAGCCCCACGTTCTCCATGGCGCCGGCGGCGAAGTTGGGCACGCCGACCAGGTCGAGCTTCTCGTAGGGGTAGGGGAGACCGAACCAGCGCGAAAGCGCATCGAGGATGCGCGGCGTGCGCTCGAGGGCGTACTGCGCGAGGTGGCCTCGCCCGCGGGTCGTGACGACCCGCAAGGGCACGACCTCGAGGTCTCCGGGCTGCGGGTTGGCCTCGACCACGTCGAAGGTGCCCACCGCAAACGCCACGAGGTAGGTCGCGATGGGCGCCGTCTCGGCGAAGTGATGCACGTCGAAGTCCGTGAAGGCGTCGATGCGCATGGTCGGCGCATTGGACAACGCCACGAGGCCTCGCGGGACCTCGAGCTGGACGCTGAAGGCGGCCTTGAAGTCCGGCTCGTCGAAACACGGGAAGCAGCGTCGGGCCGAGAGCGGCTCGAACTGCGTGAAGGCGTACCACGCGTCGTTCTCCTGGACGCGGTACAGCCCCTCGGGGACCTCGGTCATCTCGCCCCGAAACGACAGGTGCAGCGTGGCCGCGGCGCCGGGGGGGAGCGGCGGCTCGCAGAGCACCGTGAGCGCGCCGTTCGGGCCGAGCACCGGGGTCACCTCCCGGCGGGCGCCGTCGACCACGAGCGCGGCCGCGTCGAAATCCAGGGCCTCGGCGTGGAGCGCGACCTCGCGCGCGGGGGTCGAACCCGTGTTCAGAACGTCGATCTCGACCCGACCCGCGTAGTTGTCCGACGTGGGATCCAGCCGCAGTCGAAGACGGTAGCGCTCTGGACGGAGGCCGGCGGGGAGACGGTGGTGCCCGCTCCGCGAGGTCGTCATGGGGTCGTCGCCTCGAGCCACTGTTCAAGCCCCCCTGCGTGTCGTTGTCGGGCCGCTTTGCACCTGTCGATCGCCTGGAGTGTGAGCTCCAGGTTCCGCTGGCTCCCCTGGGGCATGCGGCGGGCCTCCGAGAAGAAGGTGGCGACCTCGAGCCGCTCTTCGGCGGTACAGAAGCCCGAGCCATACCAGGGCAGGCCCGGTGCGGCCTTCTCGCCGATGCGGGCGACGAGCGCTTCGTAACGGGCCTTGACGAAGTCCCAAGCGGCGCGTCGGGTCGACTCGGTGCCGCCCATCGAGCCCAGGAGCGTGCGCAGGTCCTGGGACCGCAGGCTCGGGTCCAACCCGAACTCGAGGCTGCGGGCCAGCAGGTCGGGGGCCCGAAAGGCGCCGAGGGCACGCACGACGTGCTCGCGATGGATGGGCAGGGCCAGCTTCGGCAGAGCCTCTCGAAGGGCCGTGTGGAGGGTTTCGTCCCCGCGGCTGGCGGCGAGATTGAGGTACATGGCCACGGATTCGGCGTCGACGGCCGTAGGATCCGAAAGAAATCGGTCCGCGACGCCTCGGGCATGGGCGAGCAGCGCCGGGTCCTCGGTCAGCTCCGCGTAGGTGCCGACGAGCTGCCCTCGGAGAATGCGGTCCGACTCGGGCTCCCCGTCTCGCGGGGCGAAGCCCAGGCGGCCCACGTGCGGACCGAGGAGCCGCACGGCGAGCACCGACAGGGCGGGCCGAGGCTTCTCACCCAGCAAGCCGTAGATGCGCCGGAGCCCACCCGCGACCGCCGAGACGACCAGGCGGTGATCGTCGGCGCCGAGCGCGACCAGCAGGTCGGCCCACGCCCGCGCATCCAATCGACCGGCGTCCATGCCCGCGGAGAGGTGCCCGGGCAGGGCCGCGCGCTCGCGCAGCGTCAGCTGCGGGCGATGGGTCGTGACGAGGGCGCGCAGGGCGTCGTCGGGCAAGGCCCATCGGTAGTAGCCGCGCTCGTCGGCGTTCGGGTGGAGCCAGGTCGGGCACCCGGGCGCGAAGAGGCTGAACTGGCGCTCGGGGGCGTCGAGCAAGAAACACTGCCGCTGCGGCTCGGGTGTGAGCGGCGTCGCGTACCGGAGACAGACGGGCACCTGCCATTGTCCGGGCTCGAGGGTGACGTCGAGCGGGGTGTAGCGGGCCTGCTGAAGTGTGATCCGCGCCGGCTCCGGTCCTTCTGCGCAGGTCAGCGCCACGGTCACGAAAGGCACGCCGGGCCGGTCGACGAACGTCGAGGCCAACGCGCCCACGTCTCGGGAGGCCGCCTTCGACAGGGCCGCGTAGAGGTCCGAGGTGTCGGCGTTGCGATGGGCGTGGGCCGCCAGGTAGGCCCGGATGCCCGTGCGGAAGACCTCGGGTTCGAGGTACGACTCCAACATGCCGAGGACCGCGGCGCCCTTGCCGTAGGTCATGCCGTCGAAGGCGTTGTAGACGTCGCCCCCATCGACGATGGGCTGGCGAATCGCGCGCTGGGACGGCGTGGAGTCGGCCCCCATGAGGCCCCCGGCGTCCTGCGCCTGCGCCGGGTCCGTCTCCCACCGGGGTTCGAGGGCCGCGACCACCCGCCCGCCCATCCAGGTGGCGAAGGCTTCGTTGAGCCACAGGTCGTCCCACCACCGCGGGGTCACCAGGTCGCCGAACCAGATGTGCGCCAGTTCGTGGGCGATGACCGAGAGTGTGCGCTGGCGCTCGCCGATGGAGGGGTTGTCGGCCAACAAGAGAAGGCGTTCACGAAAAGTGATGAGGCCGGGATTCTCCATGGCGCCCGCGGCGAAGTTCGGGACCGCGACGAGGTCCAGCTTCGCGTAGGGGTAGGGCTCGCCGAAGTACCGCTCGAGCTCGGCGAGGGCCCGGGCCGTCTCGTTGAGGGCGTGTGCGGCAAGACGCGCCTTGCCGCGCGTGGTCACGACACGTGTGGGTGTGGACAGCCCCAGCGCGGGGCTCGCGTCGGCGGTCTCGAGCGGGCCGACGGCGAACGCAAGCAGGTAGCTCGGCAACGGGGGCGTCGGCTGGAAGTGGTGCGCGACGAAGGCGCCGCCTTCGACGGGCTCCTTCCACGACAGCGGTGCGTTCGAGAAGGCCAGCTGACCTTTCGGGGCCTCGACGGTGACGTGCCACGCCGCTTTGTGGTCCGGCTGGTCGAAGCACGGAAACGCGCGGCGCGCCTCGAGAGGCTCGAACTGCGAGAACGCGTACCACTCCGAGGGCTCGCCGTCGCGCACACGGTAGATGCCCTCGGGCACCTCCTCGAGCGGCGCCGTGAAGTCGAGGCTGAGCTCGATGGGGCCGGCGCCGAGCACCTCGCCGACGAACAACGCGAGGCCGCCGTGCGGGCCGGAGATGACCTGCGGCGTGAGCGTGCGGGTGCCCACGATGACCGAGGCGCGCTCGACCGTGACACGCTCGGCGTGCAGGCGGACGGTGTCCGTCTCCAGGTAGACCTGGGCCGGCATGCGCATCGTGCCCTTCAGGACCGCAGCCCCAGGGTCGATGCGCAGGCGCAGGTGGTGCGCGAGGGGCACGACGCCGCGGTCGAGCAGGGAATTGCCGTCCGGCGGCGGTGGGGGCAGGCGCGGCGCCGATGCCCCCCCGCAGCCTAAGGCGAGGAGAGTCAGGACGATCGCGAGAGCGGGCCGGATGCGCATGGGCGCGGGAGCATAGGCAGCGCCCGCGCCCTTTGCAATCAGGCGGCGTTGCGGCGACGACGGCGCAACAGCAGCGTCGGGAGACCGAGCAGCAACAGGGTCCCGAGGTGGTTCGAGCCGATGCTGTTGCAGGCGCAGCCGTCGCCGCCGGGCGCGGCGAGGTCCTGGCACGCCTCGCCCGGGGGGCAGACGCCGCTGTCCTGGTCGACGCCCATCTCGGCGCCCATGCCCTCGTCGAGCCCACCCATGCCGCCGTCCTCGCGGTCCTCGGGCGGTCCGACGGGGTTCGGCGTCGGGGGGACGTACGGGTCGTCCGTCTGCTCGGGGTAGACGCACTGGGCGACGTCGAGCACGAGTGTGCAGACCATGCCCGCCGGGCAGTGGACGGTCGCGCAGGGGTTGGGGGCGCAGGTGCCGGAGACGCAGGCGAAGTTCTCGCCACACTCCACGCCGGCGCAGAGGTCTCGCTCGCACCCGCCGTCGACACAGCGGTCCCCGTCGGGGCAGGTCACGCCGCCGCACGCGTCGTCGCGGCAGTCGCCGTCGAGGCAGAGCTCGTCGAAGCCGCACGAAATCGCGCCGCAGGCCGGGATGCAGTCGCCGCCCCGGCAGAACTCACCCTCGGCGCAGGTCGTTGCCGCGCAAGGATCCTCGATGCAGGTATCGCCGGCGCAGGCCTCGTCCGCGGCGCAGCCGGTCTCGCGGCAATCGGGCGGGGCGCAGTCGCCGGCCCAACACACCTCGCGACCGTTGCACTCGATGGCGGCGCACGGATCGACGCAGACGCCGTCCGACACCTCGCAGTAGGTTCCGCGGTCACAGTCGACCATGGCGCAGCGGTCGACGCAGACCCCTTCGGCACATCGCAACTCGCCGTCGCACTCGTTGTTCTGGCAGGGCTGGCGGCACTCGCCCAGGGCACAGACCAGGCCGGCGGGGCAACGTGCGTCGTCGTCGATCTGGCCGTCGCAGTCGTCGTCGAGTCCGTTGCAGCTCTCGCGCTCGTCCTCGCCGCAGTCGCCGCAGGCGTTGCGGACCGTCTCGTCGATCGTGCCGTCGCAGTCGTCGTCGAAGCCGTCGCACACCTCGGGCTGCGGATCGAAGAACTGCTCACAGATCCGCTGACCGCGGACGCAGGCCCACGTGCCGTTCGCGCACTCGCCGATGAGGCCGGTGTCGCAGCGTTCGTCGATCACGAAGTCTTCGTCGATCTCGCCGTCGCAGTCGTTGTCGAGGCCGTCGCAGAGGTCCGGGCGACCCGCGCCGGGGCAGCAGGCGTCCCCTTCGCCGTCGCCGTTGGTGTCCACCTGGTCGGGGTTCGCGACCTCGGGGCAGTTGTCGCAGAGGTCACCGTCGCCGTCGCCGTCGCCGTCCGCGTCGTTCCCCGCGAGCATCGGGCACGGGTCGCAGAGGTCGCCGAGGCCGTCGCGGTCGCCGTCCTCCGTGGCCTGCGGGTTGCGCGGGCAGGGGTCGCAGGCATCACCCAGACGGTCGCCGTCGGCGTTCTCCTGGCCGGCGTTCGGCTCGTCGGAGCAGTTGTCGCAGCCGTCCGGCACGCCGTCGCCGTCGGTGTCGTCGCCCGCGGCGCCGACGGCGTCCGGGCAGCCGTCACAGACGTCGCCCTCGCCATCCCCGTCGGTGTCGAGCTGGTCTTCGTTGGCGTCGAAGCGGCAGTTGTCGCAGAGGTCGCCCACGCCGTCGCCGTCGGCGTCCTCCTGGTCCGGATTCACACGCTCGGCGCAGTTGTCGCACGCATCGCCGCGGCCATCGGCGTCGCCGTCGGCCTGGTCGGCGTTGGACTCGCCGATGCAGTTGTCGCAGGCCTCGAGGTCGTTGGCGCCGTCTTCGTCCTCGTCGACCCCTTCCAAGACACACTCGTCGCAGACGTCGCCTTCGTCGACCGCGCCGTCGCAGTCGTCGTCGGAGCCGTTGCAGGCCTCGGCCTGCGGGTCGATCTGGAGCTCGCACGAGGCTTCACCCTCGATGCAACGCTCCTGGCCGCGGCTGCAGACGCCGGGCAGGCCTGTCTCACACAGACCGCCGGGATCCAGGCCTTCGTCGACGCGGCCGTCGCAGTTGTCGTCGAGGCCGTTGCACAGCTCGACCTCGGCGCGCGGGTCGGGGGGCAGGCACACCTCCTCGCCGTTCTCGCACGCCAACGTGCCGATGTTGCACCCGAGGGGCAGGCCCGTGTCGCAGTTCCCGCCGCCCACGAAGTCCTCGTCGACCTCGCCGTCGCAGTCCGAGTCCACGCCGTCGCACTCGTCGCGACGGCCGAAGCCCGCGCAGCACACGTCGCCCGTGCCGTCCCCGTCGGTGTCGGTCTGGTCGGGGTTGGCGATCGCCTCGCAGTTGTCGCAGATGTTGCCGTAGCCATCCCGATCGACGTCGGCCTGGTTGGCATTCTGCTCTTCGACGCAGTTGTCGCAGAGGTTGCCGACCCCGTCGCGATCGCCGTCGGCCTGGTCCTCGTTGAACGTGGCCGGGCAGTTGTCGCAGAGGTCGCCGTCGCGGTCGCCGTCGCGATCGGCCTGGTCGGCGTTGGCGACACTCACGCAGTTGTCGCAAGCATCACCGTCGCCGTCGCCGTCGCCGTCGGCCTGGTTGGCGTTGGGGGCGTTCGGGCAGTTGTCGCAGGCGTTGCCGTCGCCATCGCCGTCCGTGTCGTTCTGGTTCGGGTTGGCGTTCGCCACGCAGTTGTCGCAGGCGTCGCCGTCGCCGTCGCCGTCGGTGTCCAACTGGCCGGGATTGCTGCGTCCCGGGCAGTTGTCGCAGACATCACCGCGGAGGTCGCCGTCGCCGTCGGCCTGGTTGGCGTTCGCGACCGCGGCGCAGTTGTCGCAGGCGTCGCCGTCGCCGTCGCCGTCGCCGTCGACCTGGTTGGAGTTCGCCGTGGCGGGGCAGTTGTCGCAGACGTCGCCGTCGCCGTCGCCGTCGCCGTCGGCCTGGCCGGGGTTCGCGGCGGCGACGCAGTTGTCGCACCGGTCGCTGATGCCGTCGCCGTCGCCGTCGGGCCCGAGGCGGCGGTTCTCGCCCTCGCAGTTGTCACATACGTCGCCGGCCCCGTCGCGGTCGGCGTCCGCCTGGTTCGGGTTCGCGACGTTGGGGCAGTTGTCGCAGACGTCGCCGTCGCCGTCGCCGTCGAGGTCGGCGTTCGTGCCGTCGACCACGTCGGCGCACAGGTCGCAAGCATCGCCGACGCCGTCGGCGTCGCGGTCCGACTGGTCGGGGTTCGGGAGGCCGGGGCAGTTGTCACAGTTGTCGCCGTCGCCGTCGCCGTCGAGGTCGACGCACGCGCCGCCCAAAGAGCGCTCGAGCACGAGGATCGCGAAGATCGTGTCGATGGACTGCTGCTTCGCATAGCCGCCGCCGTAGTTCCAGCTTCCGTCCGGGCGCTGGGTCTGCACGGCGAGGAAGTGGGCGAAGTCGTAGTAGTAGCCGCGCTGCTCACCCGGGTAACCGTCGTTCGCCGGGATGCGGACCCCGTTGAAGTCGTCGTTGTGCAGACCGGCGCGGCCCGTGTCGGGGCTCAGGTCGAGCGCCTTGAGCGCGATCCACAGGTAGAGGTGGTGGTACCGCAGCATCCAGCTCGACTCGGCGTCGTCGAGTCGGACGCGATCCTGCAGGTGGTCGAGGTAGCGGTAGTTCGCGCTCAGCCAGCGCAGGTGGTTCTGCACGCGCGGGTCGTCCTGGCTGACGCCCGCGAGGCGGTAGGTCCAGACCGCGGCGGCCGTGAGGCTCGAGGACAGGTCGTCCCAGACCTCGCCCGTGACGTAGTGCAACGTGCCGTTCGGGTTCGTCCGCGCCTCCATGAAGGTGGGGACGCGCTGAAACGGCGCCAGGGCGCGGGGGTAACGCGCGCTCGCGGCGGAGAGGGCCGCCATGACCATCTGGGTACAGGAGCCGTCTGCGCGGTCGGCGTTGTTGGCGTTGTACGCGAGGTCCGCGTCGGCCTGGGAGTAGCCCCACCCGCCGTTGCTCACGCCCACCTGGGACTGCCGCCGCACCAGCGCCTCGACGCCGTTGGCGACGGCCTCGGAGACGAGCAAGCCGAGCCCGAGGTCATTCGGGCCGCCGGACTCGAGGTACGCCATCGCGGCCATGATCGAGGTCGAGGTCGTGTAACAGTTGGAGACCGCGTTGGGGCCCAGGAGCATCGAGCCGGGGGCGCCCGCGTTCTCCGTGCGAATCGCGTACGCCAACCCGTTACGAATCAAGGCCTTGTCTTGATCGGTCGAGCCGACGTATCCGACACGCGGGGCGTCGAAGTCCGCGGATTGGCGCTTCTCGAGGAAGGCCAGGACCGCGAGCCCCGTTGGGCTCTCGTCCGTGATGTTGCCGGTGACCGGGTTGTACCGGCCCCGGAGCCAATTCAGGCCCTGGTCGATGGAGTTCGAAACCTCGATCTCGAAGGGCGTCGGCTGGGCGTTGGCCGGACTTGCAAACAGAACCGCCAAAGCGAGCCACGCAAGAGGATTCTTCAAGCAACACCTCCGCAGATACGGGAGCCCCGGCCTTGCCCGGTAGTCTAATGTCGGACGACCGGGAGGATAAGGAGGCGGAAAGAAATACGCTAAATTCCGTACTCGTATTCGTTTAGACCCTGGAGCCGGGACGTGACGCGTCCCACGCCCCACGAGCCCATGCATTGAAGCGGAAAGTTGCTCCCCCGTGCCAGTCGAACTCACTTTCCTCGGGACCTCGGATGCCTTCAACAGCGCCGGACGGGCCCACAGCGCCTACTGGATCGACGACGCGCACGGCGCGTTCTGCGTGGACTTCGGCCCCACGTCGCTGCTGGCGTGCAAGCGCCTCGGGCGCGACCCGGATGCACTCGACGCGATCGTCTTCACGCACCTCCACGGCGACCACATCGGCGGCATCGCGGTCCTGCTGGTGGACTTGCAGTATCGGGCACGACGGACCCGGCCGTTGCACCTCGCGGGACCACCCGGCCTGTGGCCTCGGCTCATGCTGGCCCTGGACTCGAGCTACCCCGACGTCCGTGCGCGGGGCTTCTCGTTCGCGATCCCGGTCGTGCACTGGCCGGTGCCCGGCGAGGTCGAGGTGCTCGGTCGCAAGGTGCGCGCGATCGCGGCCCACCACGACCCCGAGCACTTCGCGTGCTCGCTCCGCATCGACACCTCGGAGAAGGTGCTGGCGTTCAGCGGGGACACGGGCTGGCAGCCGGCGCTCGCCGAGTTGTCCAACGACGCGGACCTGCTCGTGTGCGAGTGCAGCGACCTACACGCCGGTTACGCGTCGCACCTCAGCCTCGAGGTCCTGCGTGCGCGCCGCGCCGAGTTGACCGCGCGTCGCATCGCGTTGTCCCACTTCGGGGTCGAGTCGCGGGGCGCGGCCGATGAGATCCGCGCCCTCGGCTGGCACCCCGCCGACGACGGCGACGTGCTTCGGATCTGACCCGCTCGACCTACTGGCGGCAGGCGCCGATGCGGCCGAGGTGGACCTGAGCCTCGGCCGAGAAGCCCGCCGGGGTCGGGGCGGGGTCGAGGGTGTAGAACATGCCGAGGTTGCTGACGGTGCCGGCGTTGGTGGCGCCCCGCAGGACGGCCCCGGGCCCGGGCTCGATGGGCACCGGATCGAGACCGACACCCACGGTGTTGATGCGGGTCACACCGAGGCGCTGCTGCCCGGCGTTCGAGTCGTCCCAGGCGATGCCGAAGAACTCCGGCTCGTGCCACGACACGTCCGTCACGCTGCCCGTGCCTGCGGGCCCGACCACGACGGGCGTTGCCTGGACGGTCCCGTCCCCGGCGATGATGGTCAGTCGGGACTCGACCTCGCCGGCCTCGTCCGCGAAACTCCAGCCGAGACCGAAGGTGTCGTTGCCGTAGGCAAGCGAGATGGACGACTGCGCGCCCGTGTTGTTGGCGAGCTGGGCCGTGCGCTCGACGGCGCCGTTCTCGCCCAGCAGCACGAAGTTCACGTCGAAGGCGCTGACGGCCCCCGGCGTGAGCCAGGCCGCGCCCCAGTTCCCGTTGCCGAAGACGACCGAGGGCGACAGGGTCCGGCCCGCGGCCAGGGTGACGCGCGGCCCGTTGGTCTGGCCCCCCTCGTCGAGGGGCTGCGAGAACAGGCCGCCGGTCCCCGCGTTCCCGCGGGAGAACAACAGCATGCCGCCGGAGAGCTGGGCCCAGCCCAGGGCGATGCGATCGGCGTCGAAGGTGTCCTGGATCTCCGCCGGGCCGCCGACGGGCGTGCCGTCCGCGCCGGTGACCTGGACCCGGATGCCGGTGAAGCCGCTCACCGGGTCACGGTCTCCGATCCACGTGATCACGTAGCCGCCGCCGTTCCAGGCGACGTCGAACTTCGGCAGGCGCGCGCGCCCGAGCGTGTGGAGGTGCCCGACGGGCATGCCCATGGCGTTGATGCGCTGGAACTGAAGGTCGCCGGCGTTGCCCTCCACCGGGGCGAAGTACACGAGGCCCCACTCGGTGCCGTTCCACACGGCGCGGGGGGAGTGTGTGCCGCGCTCGCCCGCGCCGATGGCGACGGGCGCGCCGAGCAGGCCGTAGCCGGTGGCCGGCGGGCATTCCGGGCCCGTCGTGCCCATATCGGCCACCACGCCATCGACCGTCACAGTCGCGTCCGCCGACGCGTCGGTGGCCCCGAGGTCCGCGTTCACCGGGCCGTCCCCGAGGACGCCCTCGTCCATCTCGCCGGAGTCGGTGGGGATCACGACCGGGTCGGAGGGGTCGTCCCCCCCGCAGGCCCCGAGGGTCAGTCCGAGCACGGCCGCGACCACGCTTCGATTCCAGAGAGTGGCCTGTCGGCCCGAAGACACAGCTTGAGTTTTCCCGTTCATACGCTCGGCTTCTAGCAAAGATGCGTCAGGGGGATCCAGCGAGTTCCCTCAGCCGAGCCGCGATGTCGGGGCTGTCTTCGGCGAGCAGGGAGAGCTCGAAAGGGGTCAGAAACGCCGTTCGACGGCCTCGAACGTCGGGGAGCTCGACACGAACGACCCAGCCGCCCGAGCCCTCTTGCGTGACACGCTCGACCGTCAGCTCACCCGCCGCCGCGCGGACCTGGGCCGCGAGGGCGCGCAGGTATCGATGCATCCGCAGCGCCCTGCGGACCCGCGGGTCACGGAACAGCTCGAAGTGCCGATTCCGCGACAAAGGGACACCGGCGCGCAGCATGTGCAGCGCGGCCTGAGCGGTCGGGTGCAGGGTCTCAGTGGCGGTCATCGGTGCGTTCGTCGATCATTCGACCTCCGCGACGATCAGCTTGAGGTAGTCGGTCTCCGGCGCCGTCGCGAGGACCGGATGGTCGGGCGCGGCGCCGCGGCGCTCCAGCACCCGCACCCAGCGCCGCGCGTCGGCGGCGGCGTCCGCGAGCATCTGGTCGAAGGCCGAGCGGTCCATGTGGGCGCTGCACGAGCAGGTCACGAGGAGCCCGCCCGGGCGCAGCAGCTTCAGCGCCCGCAGGTTGATCTCCTTGTACGCCCGGCGGCCGGCGTCGACGGAGTCCCGGGACTTCGCGAAGGCCGGCGGGTCGAGCACGATGGTGTCGAACCTACGGCCATCGGACTCGCAGGTCCGCAGGAGGTCGAAGACGTTCTCCTCGAGGCACGTGACCTCGAGGTCGTTGCGCCGGGCCCGGGAGGCCAGCCGTGCGAGGGCCGGTCCGCTGCTGTCCACCGCGGAGACGGAGACCCCGGCCTTGGCGAGGGCCAGGGCGAAGCCGCCGTCGTAGCTGAAGCAGTCCAGCGCCTCGCCGTGCGCACGGGCGGCGACCGCGGCGCGGTTGTCCGTCTGGTCGAGGAAGGCCCCGGTCTTCTGGCCGTCCAGCAGGTCGAAGTCCAGGGTCAAGCCGAGGAGGTGCGCCTCGACGGCCCGCGGATCGGGGGCGTTCGCGGCGGCGTAGCGCACGCCCTTCTCCTGCGCGAGCCCCTCGAACTCCCGAACGCGGACGTCGTTGCGCGCGACCACGAGGGCGGCGCCCGTCAGCGTGCGCAACAGCTCGATGAGCTCCGGTTCGCGACGGGCCATGCCCTGGGTCAGGCACTGGATCGACAGGGCCGGGCCGTACCGGTCGACGATGAGCCCGGGCAGGCCGTCGGCGTCGCCATGGACCAGGCGACAGGCCTCGGGGCGACCGGCGCGGCGCGCCACCGCACGCTCCACCAGGCCGCGCAGCCCGGCTTCGTCGGCCGTGTCCTGGGACAACGGCACCGCCCGCAGCGCGATCTGAGACGCATCGGAGTAGAGCGCGACGCCCCCGGACTTGCCGCTGGGGAGGCGAACGCCGACGAGGTCACCGCCGCGGACGTCGCCGCCGACGTGCTCGATGTCCGACCGGTAGATCCAGGGGTGGCCCCGACGGTGGCGAAGCACGCCGCGGGCGGTCAGCGTGACAGAGCGGCTCGCTTGCATCGTTCCGACATAGCAGCCGCGCCCGTGGGCCGGCAAGAAGCGGCACGCGTTGGCCCTGGAAGCCCTCAGGACGCGCGGGTCAAGACGACACACGCGTTCTTGCCGCCGAAGCCGAAGGCGTTGAGCACGACCGCACGCAGGTCGGTCGCCCGCGCGCCCTCGGTCACGTGGTCCAGGTCACACGCGGGGTCGCGCGCGTCCGGGGACAGGTGCAGGGTGGGGTGCAGGCGTTGCGCCTCGAGGCACACCAGCGCGGCGACCGCCGTGAGGCCCGCCGCGGCGCCCAGCCCGTGCCCCACCATCGACTTCAGTGCCGGCACGGGCATCGCGTCGGCGCTCGCCCCGAAGACCGCGCGAATCACACGGGTCTCGTTCTCGTCGTTCTGCGGGGTGCCGGTCCCGTGGGCGAAGACCGCGTCGACGTCGGCGATGGACAGCTCGGCGGCCTCGAGGGCGAGGCGCATCGCGCGGGCGCGCTGGAGACCGTCCGGCGCCGGGTTCGTCATGTGGGTCGCGTCGCACGTGGCGGCGTGCCCCGCGAGGCGGCCCCGCAGCCGCGCCCCCCGGGCCCGCGCGTGCGCCTCGCGCTCCAGCACGAGCAGGCCCGCCCCCTCGCCCATGACGAAGCCGTCTCGGTCGCGCGCGAACGGACGCGACGCGGACTCGGGGGTCTCGTTGCGCTCCGAAAGCGCGCGCGCCTGTCCGAACGCGATCATCGCCGACGGTACGATGGGCGCCTCGATGCCGCCCGCCAGCACGACGTCGACCCGGCCCGTGTCGAGGAGCCAGAACGCGAGCCCGAAAGCGTCCGCCGCCGATGCACACGCGGTCGACACCGTGTGGCACGGGCCCGTCAGCCCGTAACGGATCGAGATGCGGGCCGCGGCCGCGTCGCAGAAGGTCGCGAGCACCGTCGTCGGGGGCACGTGACGTGGCCCGCGGGTGAAACACGCCTCATGCGCGAGCCACACCCACTCCATGGGGGCGCAGGTGCCCGTGACGACGGCGACGCGGTCCGGGTCGACCCCCGTCAATCGGCCGCCCTCGGCGTCGGGCGCCCACAGGCCGGCGTCCACCAGGGCCATCGAGGCGGCGACGAGGCCGAACTGACCGGCGCGGTCCAGCCGGCGCACCTCGCGTTTGTCGAGGTGCGCGCTCGGGTCGAAGTCGACCACCGGGCAGGCGATGCGGCTCCGCCACTGGCTCGTATCCCACCCCGTGACGACCCGGCCCGCGGACCGCCCCTCGAAGAGCGCGTCTCGAAAGGCCTCCAGACCCGAGCCGATGGGCGAGATGACCCCAAGGCCGGTCACCGCGATCGGCTCGGAGCGCCGAGAGGTCATTGCTTGAGCGCCTGCGCCGCGAGACGGCCGAACTGCCCCTGAGGGTCCATGCGGCTGGCCTTCTCGAGGGCGACGCGCCCCTGGTCCCGATGGTCCCGCAGCCCCATGAGCACGCGGCCGAGGGAGTAGAACGCCTCGGCCGAGCTCGGTTCGAGCTCCGTCGCGCGGCGGAAGTGGCCCGCGGCGTCGTCGGGCTGCCCGGCGACCTCGGCGACCCGACCGGCCGAGAGTCGAACGCGACCGTTGTCTTCCGCGAGCCGCAGGGCGTCGTCGACGGCGGCCCGCGCCCCCGAGAGGCCGCCCCCGTCGGGGGTCGCGAGGGCGATGTCCGCGCGCAACGCGAGCGCCTCGGCCAGGGCGCGTGGGCCCGATTGCGAAGCCCGCACCCGCGCGATGGCGTCGTCCACGGACTCTTGGGCGAGGCCCCCCCGACCCACACGCAGCCAGGCCCGCGCCGCGGCGAGCGCGGGCTCCGGCGAGCCCGTGCGGGACAGCGCCGAGCTGAACTGGGAGACGGCCCGGTCGATCTCTCCGCCGAGGGCGGTAGCGGTCGCCAGCGCCGAGAGCGCGAACGGGTCCTCGGGGAGCTCCTCGGCCACGGCGGCGAGCGCTCGAGTGGCCTCCGGGAGACGGTCTTCGCGCAGCGCCACGAGGCCCTCGACATAGCGGCGCGAGGTCGCGTCCTCTGCGGCCGCTGCGGCCTCGCCGAGCTGCGTCGCGCGGGCGGTGTCGCCGGTGCGCAGGTACGCCCGAGCCAGACGCCGTACGGCCGACGGCGGTCGAGCCTCCTTCGAGAGCAGCAGGCTCAGCGCCGCGACCACCGCCTGCGGGTCCTGGGCGCGCTCCGCCGCCGACGCGACCTCATCCGCCGCCGGCACGAAGGCCGGGTTCACCTCGAGCACCGCTCGACACTGCTCCAGCGCGAGGTCGGGGCGCCCCGCGAGTGCGTGCACCCGACACCGACCGTAGCGGGCCAGGAGGTCTCGCGGGTCGACCTCGAGCGCGCGGCCGAAGTTCTGGAGCGCGCCGTCCAGATCGCCCTCCACGAGCAGCGCCTCGCCGACCGCGCGGAAGCGGAGCCCCTGGTCCTCGAGGCGCTCGCGAGAGCCCGCGCCCTCGCGCAGGCGGCGCAGCTCATCGAGTCGATTGGGCGTCCGCTCGGAGAGCCACGCGACCAGCGCGCGGTAGATCCGAACGTCCATCAGCCCGGAGTCCTCGGTCCGGGCTTCGCGCAGCGCGGCCTCGGCGTCCGCGAGGCGCCCTTGCTCCAACAGGGCTCGGCCCTTCAAAAGCTCGGTCTGGGCGGTCTTCCGAGGGGCGCCGGCGAGCACCCGCAGTGCGCCGCCGGCATCGCCGCGCGCGAGCCGGGCTCGGGCGAGGTGCTCAGTGTGGACGGGCTCCTCGGGGTGCTTGTGGACCGCCTGCCGCAGGACCTTCTCGGCGTCGTCGAGCTTGTACTCTCGCAGGTCGAGGGCGGCGAGGCTGGCACCGAACCGGGGCTCGAGAGGAGCCGCCTGGATCGCCTGCCCGAAGGCCGCGCGGGCCGCTGAGAGGTCGTTCCTGCTCACCGCGTACCGGCCGAGTGTGTCGTGGGCGAGGGCCTTGAGGTGAGGGCTCAGCCCCCCCTCGGCGAGCAGCGCGCGCAGCTCGGTGGCGGCCTCCTCCTCGCGTTTGCCCACGGTGATGCGGAGGGATGCGTAGGCGATCCGGGCCTCGGCCGACGCGTGGGCCGGGCCGTCCAGGAGTCGCTGCACCAGGTCCAGCGCCTGGCCGTGCTGGCCGCGACCGACCCGCTGTTCCGCGGCCGTGACGACGACGCCGACGTGGTCCGGCGAGGCACGCAGCGCGAGGCCGAGACGCTCCATGGCGGGCTCGCGCATGCCCTGCGCCAGCGCCGCGCGCGCCCATAGCCAATGGGCGTCGGGGTCGTCTGGCCGGAGCGCGAGCGTGAGGTCCGACGACTTGCGTGCCCCATCGAAGTCGCTGACGTCGAGGGCCTGCCAGGCCGTGGCGAGGAGGGTGTCGGGCGCGTCGGGTGCATCCTGGCGCGCGGCCCGCAGCGCGTCCTCGAAGGCTGCGCGCCGGCTCTCGTCGCCATCCCGGAGGACGCGCTCGGCCTCGAGCCTCGCCCTCAGGCCCACGAGGGTGTCCTGGAGCGGCTCCAAGCCATCCCCTCCGAAGACCTTGACGAGCATGTCGGCGAGCCGCGCCAGCGGATCGACCTCTTCGGCCCCGGCTTCGACCTGCGGCTCGGCCAGTTTGTGCGCCGCGAAGGTCCCGTCGGCCAGGCGCGCGCGCACGAAGGTCGCATCGTCCGAGAGGCGGTTCACCTGCGCGCGATAGCGCCACGTGGGCAGGAGCGCGACCAGCAGAACCGCGGCCGAGACCCACAGGACTGTCCGCCGCGCGCTGGGCGACAGGCGTGCACGGAGGCCCCTCGTCGCCGGGCTCGGCGCGCCGGCCTCGGGCGCGCGCTGCTTCTGCGCGGCGACGATGTCGGCGACGGCGTCGGGCACCAAGGAGCGCTCGCCGGTTCGGGCATCGAAATAGCTTGCGAAGCTGTCGCCGTAGTCCGGTACGCCGGCCTCGGCGGGCTTGGGCGGCGTCGGGCTGGGTGGGGCGGGGGGCGTCGGGGCGGGGGGCGTCGGGGCGGGCCGCTGTGGTGCGGGTGCGGGCCGCTGCGGTGCGGGGGCGGGCCGCTGCGGTGCGGGGGCCGCTGGCGCTGGCGCTGGCGCTGCGCGCTTACGCGCGGACGGCGCCTTCTCGCCGGAGGGCGGCAGGGGCGGCGGGGCGGCGTGTCGCGGCGCAGGCGGAGACACACGGTCTTGAAGGTCGGCGGGCACGGGCCGCGGCGCAGGGCGGAAGTCGCGCGGCGGCGGCATGTCGTCGAACTCGGCGGGATCGAGCGGCACGTCGAGGAGGTCGGCGACGGCCGGTCGCTGGGGGGGCGCGGCCGGGGCGGGCGGGGCGGGCGGGGCGGCGGGGCGCCCGGCGGCCACCAGCGGTGCTGGCGGCGAAGGCTCCAGGATCGAGTCCCGGGCTTCGACTGCGGCCGGTCGATGGGCCCTGCGCTCGCGTTTCTCTGGAGGCGGCGTCGGCTCCGACGGGGCGGAGACCGGCGCGGAGCTTTGGTCGTGGGCGCCCGCCTGGCCAACGGCTGTGGGGCTGGGGGGCGCCGTCATGCTGGTCTTGCCGTCCGGCGCCCTGATCGCGGCCGAATCGACGGAGCGCGGCGCGGGTCGAAACCGACCGGCCGCCCGGGCGGTGCCCTCAGTGGGGCCGCTCGTCGGGCTGGGGCTCTGTGCCTCCTGGCGAACCGCGGGCGTCGGCGCCGCGGAGAACGGTGGGTCGGGGGCGGGGGCGGGGGCGGGCGGAGACGAAGCGACGGAGAGGGAGTCGACGCCGATGTGTCGGCCCTTACGACCGAGGCGCACCGTTCCGGGGCGCTCCCCGGCCTCGACGTCGGGCAGGCCGGGCGACGGGAGCTCCTGGGTCGCAGGCAGGACCAACGCGGCGTCCCTCACGACGGCGTGCGTGGGCTCCACCATCGAAACCGAGGTACCGACTTCGGCCTCCACTGGCGCCGGAGGTCGCTCCTCGAAGTCGAAGAGCGGGAGCGCGATGCGTGCCCCGGCCGCGGGCTGCGACCGCGCGACCACGGCCGGCGAGCGGACGTAGCCCGGACTCTGCTGCGACGGTGACGTGCGCTCCTGCTCGACGGGCGGAGGGCGCTCGGCGGGGGGTCGGGACTCGGCGATTTGCCCGGGCTCGGGGAGGCCGCGCGCGCGGGGTGTCGGACGCGGCGCGACGCGGAGCCCCGGTGAGAGCGCTTCTCGGGTCTGCCCGCCGGTCTCGGGGTGGGGCGGTGCGTACGGCTCCGGCTCGGCGATGTGCATCGCGGCCGTCGTGTCGTCGTACTCTTCGGCCGCCGAGCCGTCGGCGAGCGCCTCGCGGTAGTCCGAGTCGATGATCACACTCTCGGACGGGGGCTCCCGGGGGACGCCGGGGGGGGCGGAAAACGCGAGCTTCTTGATGTACGCCGTGAAGCCCGCCGGCGGGGAGGGCGTCGCCGCGTCCATCTCCACACTCGGCGAATCCCGCTCGGCCGCGCCGAGGAGCGAGGTCACGTCTCCGGAGGCGCCGATGACCCCAATCTCGGGGTCGACCCGGGCGGCGGCGCGACGCAACGAGACGCGCGCCTCGTGGCGCAAACCGAAGACCTCGGGGTCCTCTGGAGCCAGCTCGTGTGCACGCTCCAGGACGACCCACGCCTCCTCGACCTGGTCGCCGTCGATCAGCGCGCGTCCGAGGACCTTCATCGCGTCGAGGTCGTCGCCGTCGAGTCGGAGCAGCGCCGCGCTGTGGCGGACGGCGGCGCGAAGATTGCCGCGCTGGAGCTCGGCGCGGGCCAGCAGGCTGACCCCTCCCGGCTCGCCAGGGCGCAGGGCGAGGCCGCGCTTGAGGACCTCGACCGCTCTGTCCACGTGGTCGAGCGCGAGGTGCGCCCGGGCCAGCTCCACGAACGGCGTTGACTCCGGGTCCTCGGCGAACGCGCGCTCCAGCGCGGCGAGGCGGTCGATCGGCGATTCCGGCTCCACGCCGGGAGAAGCTACACCATGGGGCGACCTGCGCAAGGCGCGGATTCCGTGGATTTACCTGTCGTCACGGACGCGCCACAGTGCGCCCATGACGAACCGACCCCTCTGGACACGGAGGCTCCTGTGCCTGTGCGTGATCGCGGGCTGCGACACCTCCTCGGCGACCGGGGACGACGCAGCCGACGCGGCCCCGCGGACGGACGCCCGAATCGACCTCGGCCCTTCGCCGGACGCGGCCTCGGCGCCGCCGCCCGCGCGGCCCGCGAGCAACCCGGAGCCCTCGGAGCGGGCGTGTACCGGGCAGGGGCCGGTGTGCCTCCTGCCCTGGCCGAACAGCGCGTTCGAGGCGCCCGCCGCCGACCGACCGACGGGTCGCCGTGTCGAGGTCGACGCCGCCGCGGCTGGCCTCGAGGTGGTCTGGCCGCGCTTGTATCGTCGCAGCGCGGACGGCGCGTCCCCGGTCGGCGCGCTCCTCACGGTCGTGGAGGGTGAGATCGACCCGGCCACCCTCCCTGCCGACCCCGCGGGGCTCGACCCCGAGGTGCAGGCCGCGGTCGCCGTCTTTGTCGCCGACGTTCAGGCCGACGACTTCGGCGCCCGCGTTCCCGCGCGGGTCGAGGCGAAGGCCTCCCCCGATGGGGCCCAGACCCTGCTCCTCGTCACACCGCTGGTCGCGTTGCGGATGGGCACGCGCCACGCCGTCGTCGTGACCTCGGACCTGACAGGGCCGGGGGGCGCGGCGCTCCCGGACGCCGTCGCGCTCGGCGAGACCGGCGACCCGGAGCTCGCGCGGGTCACGGACGACCTGGTGGCCGTCGCGGCCGCGGCGGGATTTCCCCGCAGCCGGCTCAAGCAGGTCTGGGACTTTACGGTGCGGTCTCCGTCGGACGTGGTGGCGGACCTCGACTCGATGGTCGAGACCGCGCGGCCGGCCTCCGCCGAGGCCCTCGAGCTCGAGCCCGTTGGCCGAGCACCGGGGCCCAACGGCGCGGAGCGTTTCGATTTCACCTTCTCGAGCGTGCAATGGCGGGCAGGCCGCGACGCGGTGATCGAGCGCGACGCGGACGGCCGCCCGACGCCCGTCGGCCTCGAGCCCCAGCGCGCGATTCTGGTGCTGCCCGCGTCCGCCACCCCCGACAATCCGGCGCGGCCGATCCTCTTCGGCCACGGGCTCTCGGCCTCCGCGGAGCTCATGTACACGCAGCTCGTGCCGCTGCTCGACCTGGACGCCGGACCCTACGCGCTCGTGCTCGTGGACTGGGACCTCCACGGCAGTCGAGGGGCGGGCCTGCCCGACATCCTGGCGATCTCCGGGGCGCTGAACGCCACCGCCTTCGCCCACAGCCTGCTCCAGAGCGCCAGCGACGAACGGCGGGCTCGGGCCGCCCTCGAGGTGCTCGGCGGCGATGGGCCCGAGGCCGCCCGGATTCTCGGTGAGCGGGTCGGCGCCATCGAGTCGACGCCGGCGACGTACCTGGGTCAGTCCCTCGGCAGCATGATCGGCATTCTGTCCCATGGTGCGGGCGAGCCACCGCCGGCCGCGGTCTACAACGTCGGCGGGGGCGGGCTCGCGACCATCCTACGGACGGGCGAGGTCACGCAGCGGCTGGGTATCCGGGAGTCGATCGAGGCGACCGTCGCCGCCGAGCCGGTGGCCGACCTCGCGCCGGCGCTGGCGGTGGACGTCCTGCTGTCGGTCAGCCAGATCGCCCTGGACCTGGGGGATCCGACGACCCACGTGGCCGCGCGCCGCGACCTCGGCCGGTCGCTCTCACATCCGCATCTCCTCCAGATGTCCATCGGCGACGGGATCGTGCCGAACGTGTGCACGGAGACCCTCGCACGGACCCTCGGCTCCACGCTCTTGACGCCCGCGCTGCGGCCCGTGCCCGGGCTCGCCGAGGTCGAGGCGCCCGCAGAGGGGGGCGCGCTGCTCTCGCAGTTCTTGACCTCCGACATGGGCTTTCAGGCGCACATCGCGTTGAACGTCGGACCCGTCCAGGCCCAGGCGCTGGAGTTCCTGGCGACGGGGCGAGCGACCTACGATTGCGGCGGGGGTCCTTGCGACCTACTGCCGTAGTGTGCTCGTCGCCGCTCGGGCCGCGTCACCGGGTTTCCACACGCGGCGCGATGACGTCCGCATCGAGGCGGCCAGTCCCGCCCGCGTAGACGATCACGACCTCGTCGATTCGTCGGCCGGCGACGGGTTCGAGCGAGGCCTCGACGGGCCCCGTGGCGGGTGCGTCCGCGGACGGACCCGGGCCCGAGAAGATCGTGCCGTCCTCGAGGCGCAGAGCGAGCGCGACGAACGGCGAGGTGCGCGCGTACGTCAAGCGTGCCCCCGGCGGCACGACGAAGGGTCGAGTGTCGAGGGACCACTCCGTGCGTCCAGGTGTGTCGGGCCGTGCGTCGAAGAGGGCGACCCGATAGCCGTCGGGCAGGCGCTCGAAGCTCGCCTCGGAGTCCGTCGGCCGGAGGGTGAGGAGTGTGCCGGCCTCGGGTGTACCGAGCGACACCGGCGGGGGGCCGGACACGGTGCCGAGGAGCGCCCGCGCCGTGCTGAACCGCGCGCCGCCGTAGGCTTCGTAGACCACCCCGTCGGTCAACGGCGAGGGCGCGCTGGTGGGCTCGGCGAAGCGCACCGGATCGAGCTGCCGGTCGTCGGACCAGCCGCCCAGCGCGTCGAGCACGAGCGCGTGCCGAGGTCCCGCGGCGAGGCGGCGTGCACGCACGATGGACCGAAGCAGCGCGTCCGTGACGGGCGGCTCGACCGGTGCCTGGGGCGACGCCAGGCGTGGATTTCGTGGGGCGCGGGCCGAGGGCGCGACGGCCCCCGGCAACGCCTCGAGCCAGCGACGTTGGGCGGCCTCGACGGTCTCGTCTCGCTGCCCGAGGGGCGCGACACCGGCGGCGTCTCTCAAGTAGACTGCGGCGGCGCCCGCGGGCAGGGCCGGCGCCTGTCCGGAGTCCACGGCGACGATCACGTACACGTCGTCGGAAGCCCCCAGTTGCGCGAGCGCCGCCGCCGTCTCCGGCACCGCGCCCGCGTCCAGGTAGAGTACGGGTCGCCCGTCGCGGCGCGTCGCGTCGGGTTCATCGAGGACAAACGCCTTCAGCCACGCGAGGTCGGTGGCGACGGCGTCGGGTCGCCGTGCCGTGACGAGCCACGGGATCGCGGGGCGCCCGGCCGCGAGCCTCGCCTCGAGCAGCCCCGTGTTTCGCCCGGCCGGACCGTCGAACTCGAAGACCGGCACCGCCGTCGGCCACGTGTCCAGAAGGGCCTCGGTCCCCTCGAGCGGGGCCTGCGGGGGCACGAGGCGAGCCCGCAGACCTTCATCCCACCGGTCGGCGCGCACGAGCAGGTCCACGGCCCAGGGCGCGCTCACGGGCGGCGTCGCCGCATCGACCGGGGGTGACGCGGCGTCCGTGGTCTCGGTGAGGTCGGCGTCGACCACCCCGCCGTCCGGCTCGTCCCCCGTTCGGATGGGGGTCGTGCCCGGCGCGTTCTCACCCGCGCAGGCGGCCACCTGCACGGCAAGGAGCAGCGGGGCGAGGCGATGCGGTGTCCACATACGCCGAAAGACTACGACACCCCCGGGCGCCTGTGGTAAGCGGCGCCCGATGACCGACTACCCACGCCCCGCGCTCACTGTCGATGTCGTCGCGTTCCGATGGGCCCGGCGACTCGAGGTTCTCCTGATTCGCCGAGGCAAGGACCCCTTCGCGGGGCACCACGCGCTGCCCGGGGGATACGTCGAACCCGACGAGCCGACGCCGAACGCGGCGGTCCGTGAGCTCGAAGAAGAGACCGGCGTTCGGGTCGACCCGGCGGCCCTGAGGATCGTCGGCGCGTTTGGTGGACCGGGTCGCGACCCGCGCGGATGGACGGTGTCCGCGGCGTACGCGGCCGTGCTCTCCCCGAAGACGACCGCGGCCGGGGCCGACGACGCGACCGAGGCCGGCTTTTTCCCCGTTGCGGCGCTCCCGCCGCTCGCCTTCGACCACGCCGAGATCATCCGGGCGGCCCAGGGGGTTCTCGCGGAGCGTGTGCAGATCGAGCCCTGGGCCTTCGGACTCCTGGGTCCCGGGTTCCGCTCCGCCCAGGCGCGCGCCCTCTGCGCCGCGCTCCTCGCGCGACCCGTGCCCCCGCGCCCGTTCAAGGCCTGGATTCGGCGCCGGGGCGTCGTCGAGCGTGTCGGCAAGTCCCGCTACTCGCCGACGGCCGCCTTCCGCCCGGACTGGCTCCGGTAAGTCGCTTCAGGCCCGGGGCGACTTCTTCACCGACCGGCCCTTCAGCGCCCGGTCGTAGAGCGCGTCCGGGAGAATCCGAGACGCCTTGACGATGCTGGCGAGCTGCCACGGGAAGGCGACGTGGGTGTCGCGGGCGCGGATGCCCTCGTACATCGCCTGCGCCGCGTCCTCGAGCTCCATGAGGAAAGGCATCGGGAAACGATTCCGAGCCGTCATCGGCGTCTTCACGAAGCCCGGACAGATCGTCGTGACCGCCACGTCGTAGCTTCGGAGCTCGACGCGGAGACTCTCGAGGAGGTTCGTCAGCGCCGCCTTGCTCGACGCGTAGGCGCCGGTGCCGGGCAGACCCCGATAGCCTGCGAGGCTGCTCACACCGACGATGTGCCCCGCGCGGCGTTCGAGCATGCCGGGGAGCACAGCCTCGACGCAGTTCGCGACGCCGAGGACGTTCGTGCGGAAGATGCGCTCGACGTCCGCGGCCTTGAAGTTCGCCACCGGCGTAGGGTCACCGATGCCGGCGTTGCAGATGAGCAGGTCCACGGGACCGAGCTCGGCCTCACAGCGCGCGAAGGCCGCCAGCACCGCGTCGTGGTCGCCGACGTCCAGGGAGAGGGGCAGCGCGGTGCCGCCGGCTTCGCGGATGCGGGTCGCGAGCGCCTCGAGGTTCTCGGCGCGCCGCGCGGTCACACAGATCCGGTCGCCGTCCCGCGCCAGCAGGGGAGCGAGGGCCTCGCCGAGGCCCGACGACGCGCCGGTGAGAAAGACGACGCGCCCTTCGGCGCGTGGGGAAGCGGACATGCTCGTCTCCGTAGGTCGTTCGAGGTGCGGTCAGAGAGCGCAGCCGGCCGCGGCGGCGCAGTCCGGGTCCGCGCAGTCGGCGAAGCCGTCGCGGTCGTTGTCCACGTCGTCCAGGCAGAAGCCCGCTTCACCCAGCGCGCAGACGCTGACGAAGGTGTTGCGCGAACAGCCGTGGTCCTCACAGTCGATGAAGCCGTTGCCGTCGTCGTCCAGGCCGTTGGTGCACAGGGCGTCGTCGGTCTCGCCGCGCCCGCAGACCGTGACCCACGGGTTGCGACTGCACGCGAAGTCTCGGCAGTCGGCGAAGCCGTTGCCGTCGTCGTCGATGCCGTTGCCGCACGCGACGTCCCCGACCTCGAAGCGCCCGAGACATTCGACCCGGTCCGGGTTGTAGGCGCAGTGGAAGTCGTCGCAGTCGACGAAACCGTCGCCGTCGTCGTCGAGGCCGTT
>JBMOFP010000081.1:0-27265 GCA_049318805.1 Bradymonadia bacterium | reverse complement strand
GCTGACCTGTGCCGCGGCATCAGCGATTCGAACCGGCTGTCCCGCTGTGTCCAGGACGGGATTGCCGTTCGCGGCCGAAATGATCGTGCCGTCCGTCGCAAGGGTAAACGTGCCGTTGCGGGTGTAGGCGGGGCCATTCTCCGTCTGCACGACGAAAAACCCTTCCCCTTCGAGCGCAAGGTCGAGCGCGTTGCCGGTCTGGCGGAGAGGGCCCTGGTCGAAGTGCGTGAAACGTTCTTCCATCACGCCCGCGATGCGGTCGTCGGGCAGGTAGCGGATGGGTCGATGCAGGCCCTCGGCCTGGGCCGAGCTCGACTGCCGATTCACGTCGGTGTGCACAGCCCGGTACATCGACTCCTGCCGCTTGAAGCCGGGTGTGTTCACATTCGCGAGGTTGTTGTTCACGCTCTCGAGCGCGTGTTCTTGCGCTCGGGCGCCCAACATCGCCGTGTAGATGCCGCTTGCCATGAGGACCTCCTCGACGGTCGGCCTGAGCACACGCCGTGCCACCCCCTGATTCGGCACCGCTCTGCCCCTCGAGGCCCGCTCTCTGGGCGCGAAAGGACCCTACGCGTCAGCGGCACGGCCGCATGGGACGGCCTTCGAGCGGCTTGGACTCGTCAGGCTCTCGACGACGATCGTCGGCACTTTGACGCCTGTGGGCGAAGGCCTCCAGGCGTCCAGATCCTGGACGGTGTTTCATCGGTGGACGTCCGCGATCTGGACGACGTCGCGCCCGACCGACGTGGCTGCTCGCCGCGCGGACCGGCACGCGCCACGCACCGTCGGACCGCAGATGAAAGGGGGGCGGAACAATGCAAAAGGCCAGGGGCGGTTTGCTTCGACCGGGCGTGCTGGGTGGCCTCATGGCACTACTGGGCTGCTCATCGGGGCTCCCAGCCACTCCGGGCACTGACGTGTCCGGGCTGTTGGAGGCCGACGCGCAGGCGTCCCCCGACGCTCGACCGGAAGCGTCCCCCAGCGCCGAGGTCGACGCCAAACTGCGTTCGACTGCCCTCGCGGTCGCGAACCTTGTGGTCCATGCGCAGGACCCCAACGACGCGCACGGCTGCGAAGACAGCGCGGAACCGAACGACCGACGCGCCGACGCCTGGGCGGTTTCACTCGGTGAACGACTCGAAGGTCGGATGTGCGCCGACGACGTGGATTGGATCGAGGTCGAGCTCGTCGAAGGCCAGCGCGCCGCCGCCCAGGTCGAGACCACGCGCGCAGAGCGACTGGAAGCGCCCCATGTGTTCCAACCGCGTGGGCGGAAGCCCCTGGGCCGGACCGTGCGGTCACCTCGAGCCGTGAGCCGTGTGTGGACGGCGCCCGCAAGCGGCAAGTACCGGATTCGTATCGACCCGCCGCGGGATGGCGGCCGGGTCGACTACACCGTCACGGTCACCGAAGCACAACCGAAGGATGGTACCCCTTGAGTCCAGCTCGGCTCGGCGCGGGGCTCGGCTTCGGCCGCCCGTTATGCGGCAGCCCGGGCCGTCAAGCGCTCGGCGAGACGCATGGATACGAGGCGGGCGAGGGCCATGATCGTGACCTGAGGATTCACGCCGATCGTGCTCGGCATGATGCTCGCGTCCGCGAGATACAGGCCGGGGGCGTCCCACATCTGGCCGTCCGGGTCCACCACGCCCCGCTTGGGGTGTGCGTCCATCCGACACGTACCCATCAGGTGAGCGGTGAAGTACTCCGTGTCCTCTGGCCGGGGTTTCGACGCGAGGAGCCGCGCGAGGTCGTCCGGAGAGCGCAGGGGGGCGATGCCGTGGAAGGGCAGGAACACCTCTTTCGCCCCGGCAGCGAAGTAGATCTCCGCGAGCCTCGCGGCACCCCGCACAAAGCGCGCCTGGTCGTGGTCGGTGACGTCGTAGCGGACCAGAGGAATGCCCATCGGGAGGAGCTGAATTCGACCGGAGGCGTGGTCATCCACAAGGATCCCGCCCGTCGCGACGTGCCCGTGGTCCCGCATCCGCTGGGCCAGCCGCGGGCCAAAGTCGTTGAAGGCCACGGACCGGAACGCGATCGGGACGAGCCCGGGCGCCATCAGGACACCATCGTCCTCGAACTCGACGCACTGCCATGCCTGGTGCGCGCCCCGGACGGAGTCGACCGGACGGTCGAAGCGGGCCGCGACCTTGATGTTCGGGTGAATCGTGAAGTGCCGCCCGACTTGACCGCAGGCCCCACCCAGCTTGCTGCGGAGCAGGAGAAGCGGGGTTTGCACGGCGCCACCCGCGAGGACGACCGCTCGGGCCTTGACCGTGAAGCGGCGGCCGCCCGGATGGTCGACGATGTCGCCCGTCACACCGACCACCCGACCACGGTCCGTCAGCAACCGGGTCGCGCGGCAGTGCGTGTGCACCACCCCGCCGTTCGCCCACAGCCGCGGGAGCCACGTGAAGATGGTCGACTGCTTCGCGCCCGAAGGGCACCCGGTGACGCAGTCGTTGCTCCCGACACAGTGCACCTGATTCCGCTTGTTCTTCGACAGCTTCCACCCGAGTCGGGTCGCACCCTCGAGGAAGACGTCGTTGTTCTCGCCCTCGGAGCCCGCGTCCTGGTAACGGGCGTGGATGACCCGCTCGACCTCGTCGAAAAGGGGTTCGAGCCGTTCCGGCGCAAGGTCCGGCAAGCCGCGCTCGCGCGCCCAGGTTTCGAGAATTCGGGGCGGCGTTCGCCAGCACATACCGCCGTTGATCACCGTCGACCCACCGACGCACCGACCCTCGAGATACGGCACGGGCGAGCGGCCCAGGGTCGCGGTCGCTCCACCGTTCCGCATGATCGAACGAAACATGCCCGCGATGTCCGCGGAGTAGTCGGCCGTACGGTGGAATCCACCTTCCTCGAGGCAGATCACCTCGAGGCCCGCCTCCGCGAGCGTAGCCGCCGCAGTCGCCCCACCGGCGCCGGAACCGATCACGACGACGTCGCAGGTGACGCGGAGGTCCCCCTGGTAGTCGGTGGGTCCGATGACGTTCTCTTTCATGGCGAGCTCCTTCGCGCGCGGGTCGTGCGTTTGGGCTTCGACTCGGCCTCCGGCATGGGGGTCACACGATTCTCACCTTCGTTCGGCTTGCCCCGAGTCCGCGCGGGCGGCACGGAAACGGCTGGGCGCTGGGGGACGACACCGGGTTCGAGATACGTGCCTGCGGGGACCCAGCTCGGGTCCGCGAGCGGCAACGGCACAGGCGGGAGCGCCCGGCCTTCGTCCAGCTGCACGAGGAGCTCTCGAAAGCGAAGCCGGTCCGCGCGCCACGCGCGACGATGCGCCCCCAGATACTCCTCGACCTCGGGGAGGCCGTACGCGCACAGGTTCACGAAGGTTTGGTACAGGAGAACCGTGCGGCGGATGTTCGCGACCGGGTGGTGCGCGATGTACGTGAGTCTGCGTTCGCAGCCGTCGCGGTCCAACCGCGAGAGCGGAATGGGGGCCTGCGGGAAGGGTTCGAAGACGAAGCTCCCGAGCTCGAAGAACCAGAGGCCCGCCACGGCGAGTCCCTGGATGGCGGGGGGTTGCCCACCGATGAGCCGCTCGACGCCGTCGAGGACCGTATCGGTGAGGTCGAGCTCGAAGTCCGGCCACCGGGGCACCATCGCGTCTACCACCGCGCGCGCGATGACACGGGTATGTCCACGAAATGCGAAGGTCATCTCGGCCCTCCTGCTGCGGCTCGATCCTCCGCAGCGGGCATCGCCCCGGACGACCCACCGGCGCGGGTGCGATCAGCGGCGCTATGGTGCGCCGCAGCGCGGCAAAGTTTCAAGGGTCGGAGTCTGGCCCCCGCGGTGGGGCACAGTCCGGATCGGCGCGTCCTCCGAGGATCGCCTTCTCGAGTGCGGTTGCGTGAGCGACCCATGCGCGTTGGACGTCGTCCGGGACCGCGTGGTCGCGCAGCGTCTCCCGAAGGAGCTGATTTCTTCGTTGGAACTGTCCACGGTTGATGGACAGAGATTGATGCGCGGCCCGCATCGGACGCCCCTCGTAGACGAGGTCCGCTCCCATGACACGCGCGGTCAGCTGAAGCTCGAGCGTGACCAACCGGGCCTTGTCTCGACCCTTGAAGAGGTAGCCGATCATCAAGTCGTTGAAGACGCGGTCGTAGAAGTCCTCGAGAATGCGCCGAAGCGCGGGTTCGCCCCCCACATTTTCGAAGTGTGTCATCGGGCCGAGGGTGACGCGGTGGCCGGTATCTCGCAACCGGCGGCGCGCGGAATCACCTCGGCCACGAGGGGCCGCCAGAGACCGCCGCTCGCCTCGAAGAGGTTGAGTCTCTCGGGCTCGGCGTCCGGGCCAGTCGCCGTCCAGGCGCGCCACGCTCGCCGCGCCTGCTCTACCCTCGGGCTGTCGAGCGCTTCGTCCCGCCCGACGGGCACGACCGCCAGGAGTCTCCAAGAGGACGCCGCGCGGCTCGCGATGCGCGCGCGACGACTCCACTCGATGCCCGTCACGGTGCACATCCCCGACGCCGTGAACTCGGTCGCGCCGACCCGCACAGCGTCCTCGAGCGCATGCAGCGCGGGCAAGGCGCTGGCTTCAGCGAGACGGAGGACAAACAACTCGGCGGGAGCAAAGGGCGTCACGCCCCCCGCCCCGGCCAAGGCACCGATCCTGCCCGACCCCACGGGCTCACCGCGGTACACGCCCTCGCCGACGACACGCCACGAGCCAGAACGCGCGCCGCCCGTGACGCCCCCCAGGTCGCTCACCCGGCCCGACCCGGGAAGGCGCGGCTCGCAGGGGCCGCCCGACTGCGGGACGAGGTACGTGTCCGCCACGGTCCAGGTCGCGAGGCCGTCACGCAGCGCGGTCGCGTGCGGAACGGTCCATGTCACCTCGAGGTCCGCGAGGCCGATGATGCCGACCCTGGGCCAGTCGTCCGCGCTCGAGCCCCCCGCCAGAGTCCCCGAGAATCGAATGCGGGTCCTGCGAGCCTCGCTCAGCCAATCGGTGAACGCCGCCGGTGAAGCGCCGGCATCCGGTGGTGGCTCAGAACCGATGAGGACGACATGGGTGGCCGAGGTGACGACCTGCCGGCCTACGGCCTCCAGGAGCCCGAGCGTCTGCTCCGGGCTGCTCGGCCAGGCAAGCGTCGGGAGTCGGACGGCGACGAAGCCGGGCGCGAATGCGAGGTTCGCAGCCTCGCATCGTCGAACGGGTTCCTCGGCGCCGGGAACGGCGTCGGCTCGAACCGCGAAACAACGCGCTTGCACCGAGTCGGCGAACTGGGCCTGGAGACGACGCAGGCCCGTGACCTGCGCGGCGGCGCCCTCGGCCGAAGGGGGGCCGCTGGCCTGCCATTCACGCCACGCCGACTCGAGCTCGGCGAACGCCGCGTCCAGGTCGGCCGCGTGCTCGCGGAGGGCAAGACACCGGGGTCGAGTCCACCCGTCCCGCAAAGCGTCGAGCTCGGCCGCCCCGCGGCCGAGCAGCGCGTGGACCCGCGTGCTCGCTTCGACGACCCTGACCTGCAGCGACCGCTCGATGCGATTGGACTGGCCCTCGGCCGGCGTATCTTCGGTCGCGCCGCACGGACGGCCAAGGAGGAGCCCGAGTGCAATGACTTGCACTTCGAGCGCGCTTCTCAGTGGCCTACGGTATCGTTTGCCCAAAGTGTGACCAGGAGTTCGATGATGAAGGGATTGAGGAGCCTGCTGATCGTCGTCGCCGCGACGACCCTTTCGGTCGCCGTGCGCCCGATGGGTGTCGCGAACGCCGCGCCGACCGGGCCCGAAGCAGCGGCCGAGAAGTCCAAGACTGTGCGGTACAGCTACGACGCGTGGTCCCGTGCGGGCAAGAAGCGTTTCGTCCTGGTACCACGCCCGACGGAGCTCAAGCCCGGTCCGTTGAAGGACAGGGTGAAGGACCTCTTCGCTCAGCTCGTCGGCGACAAACGAAACACCTACGGGGACGCGCGCCTCGCGTTCAATCCGGACGTGGAGACGACCGGCGAGGTCTTCGTCCACCTGGATCCGACGAAGGCGGACTACCACGCCATCGTGATGGCCGAGACGGTCTACACGTTCACCGAGAACGGGGCGCGTCGGGTCCGATTTCCGCGGGTGCAGGAGGCCGGGTGGACCCGCGCCGAGGTGCCCCAAGCCGCCTACGCGCTGACCCTGCCCCTCTTCGAGACACTCCCGCCGGACGAAGTGCCCGGCGCACTGGCGGTCCTCCCAGACGGCTCGATGTTGCCGACCCACGTCGTCACCCAGCGCCTCCGGGCCGGTGACAAGCCTCTCCTCGAGATGATGTGGGGGTATGTCCAGTCGGGGCCCCCGCAGGCCGCCCAGGCCGCGCTGGCCGCCGCGTTGGTCCTCAAGCCGGCGGATCTCGAGGCCCGGCTCTTGCCCGTCCTCGACTCGGCGAACGCGTCGCTTCGGGGGTCCTCACTCGATGGCCTCGCGGGACGTGACAACCCCACCGTGAACAAGGCGCTTCGCAAGGTCATGGACGAAGATCCGGACTTGTCGTTGCGCGACCGTGCCGCGGGCATGCTGAGCAAGTCGGCCGATCCGACCTTCGCGACCGCGGCGCAGTATCACGCACTGAAGAGCAAGGACCCGAAGATTGCTTCGGTTGCGGCGGAGGCGCTCGGCGCATCGAAACAGCCCGAGGCGGGCGAGCAGCTCCTCTCGGTCCTGAGTCATCTCGAGGCGACCGTGCGCCAGGCGGCCATCGCCAGCCTCGTGAAGCGGGGCGAGGAGCCCGGTCTGGCGCAGCGGCTCCGCGACGGCAAGATTCCGGAGGCCGCTCGCATCGAGGTCGCCGTCGCGCTGTCGCGCGTGTCGAAGGCGGACCTCGCGGTCACCGGGCTCGCGTACCTCGCCGTGCAGTCCAAGGGCGAGCAGGCGGCTTCGGCCGCGACGGAACTCGGGCGCTTCGAATCTCCGGCCACGTACGATGCGCTGGGGGTCGCCGTGAACCACGCCGAGGCGCCGGTGCGGAGCGCCGCGGCGGGCGCGCTCGCGACGCTCGCCCAGCCGCGCGGGCTGACGCTGCTCTCTCGGGCGCGCCTGGACGACCCGGACTCCGGGCCCGCAACCGCCGCGGCCATGCGGACGATCTTTGCGGCCCAGCCCACCGACTTTGTCCTCAAGTCCGCCAAGGACAAGGATCCGGTGGTCCGCCGGATGGCGGTCGCGACCCTCGGCGAGCTGATCAAGCGCGGACCGAAGGGCGATCGCCGCGCGTTGCTCGACGTCCTGCGTGGACTGGCCGGCGACGGCAAGGCCGACATTCGTGCGGCGGCTGCGCGCTCGTTCGAGGACGCCGCCGGAGACGATGTGCGCCCCGACGTGATGAAGCTCGCGGCGGACTCCTCGGTCGAGGTCAAGCGCGCCGTGGCCCATGCGCTGCGGGCGTTCCCGGGCAAAGAGGCCGTCAAGTTCCTCCTCGGCTATGTCCAGGAGACGGACCCCGAGCTGCTCGCCCACGCCATCGACTCGATCGGCGTGCTGAAGGAGCGAGAGGGCCTCGATCCTGTCGTCACGCAGCTCAACCACGATGATGTGCGCGTCCGTCGGGCGGCCACCGGTGCCCTCGAGCGCATCGGCTCGACGCTCCCGGACGACAAACGAACCCCCATGCTCTCGTTCTTCAGCGAGCGCCTCTTCGACAAGGACGGCGAGGTTCGGCTGCGCGCGCTCGATGGGCTTGGGCTCGTCAAGGACAAGCGCGTCGTCTCCGCCATGGCCGCGCTGCTTCAAGATCCCCTGCCGGAGGTCCGCAAGGCCACCCTGCTGGCGATGGCCCGAACCGCCGACGAAGCCGCCGTCGAGGCGATCGCGAGCGGGCTCGAAGACGACGACAACGAGGTGCGACGCGCCGCGTTGGACGCCTTCCGCAAGCTGAAGCACAAGTCGGCGGTCCCGGTCCTGACGGCCTACGCCAAGAAGGAGTCCGACAAGGGGCTCGCTGAAGAGGCGAACAAGGTCATCCAGGCCATCAACAAGGGCGGTTGATCAGTCTTCGGCGGCCCCGCGACGCCGAGACGGCGGCTCGCTGAGGGTCGACGATTCGCGCGCCGCATTGCCCTTGCGCAGATCCACGACCGCCGTCCGTACGCTCGGGTCCCCGTCCGCATCCGACAGTTCGTTGAGTTCGCCGGAGGCGAGCGCCTCTTCGATACTGTCCTCACCATCGTCGATCAAGACGTCGGCGTCCTCGAGCCCATCGTCCAGGGCCTGCGCGGCCGCGAGCGCTCGGTCCGTCTCGTCGGCCCGTGCGCCGAAACGCTCGGAGGTCGCCTCGTCGACGAGAGAGTCGTCGGGCTCCTCGAGGCCGGTGCGCCGCAAGTCGCTCATCATGGAGACTGCGGGGATCTCCGGGCCGACGGAGCGGTCCAATGTCTCCGGGGCGCGAGCCGAGGCCCGAGGCGTCGCAGGCTTCGCGCTGGGCACCGCGCGCGGGCGGAGGAGGCCGGTGCTGGTCGACGACGAGGCGGCGGAGTTCCCGGGCTCGCTTGCCGCGGGTGCGGCGCTTCGCGCCGGTGTCTCAGGGGTCGGTTTCGCGTCCGAGGCTGCTGACCATTGAGGCTCCAGCGTGGCGACGGCGGCCGCTGCAGGGGCCGCGGACGCCGCATCGACCGCGGGCGCGACCGCGGGTGAGACGGACGCTTCGAGCGCCTTGGCCACAGCAGGGTCGCTGGCGGGGGTCGTGTGGGTCGCCGTCGCCGGCGGCGTCGCCAAAGCGGCTCGGGGCGCGGACGAGGGCGCGGGCGGCAGCGCGGGCGGCGGCGCGGGCGGCGGCGCGGCCGGCTCCGCCGTGGCCGCTCGGGGCGCCGTGTCCGGGGCCGAGGCCGTCACCGGGGCCGCGCGCTCCTCGTCGAGCTCGACGTCCGGAAGACCGGGCAGAGAGACCGGCGAGTCCGAGAAGTAGGGGGCTTGCCGCGCATCGAGGAGCGCCACGACCGCCTGTGAGGTCCAGATTCGGGTGAGGACCCGGTCGATGCCGTCGGGACGGCGTGCGGCGTCGTCCTGGGTGAGCGCATCGAAGAGGTCGTCGAGGTCGGACGGAACACCGGAGACGACCTGGCTCGGCATCGGCGAGCGACGGCCGGGCAGCTCCCCGACGAGCAGCTCGTAGAGCAAGATGCCGAGGGCGTAGAGGTCGGCTGCCGGACCGACGTCGGCGCCGCGCCGGAAACACTCCGGCGCCATGTAGCCCACGGAGCCGTAACCCACATAGGCCTGCTTGAGCTTGACGCCGTCCCGCTCGACGATGCGGGTCAGGCCGAAGTCCGTCAGCTTCACGTTGCCGGTCCCGTCGAGCAGAACGTTCTCGGGCTTGAGGTCCCTGTGCACCAGGCCGGCCTGGTGAGCGGCGCGCAAACCGATGGCGATCTGCACGAAGTAACGTACGGCGACCGGGGGCGGGAGCGGCCCCCCCTCGAGGAGCGCCCGAAGGCTGCCGCCGGTCGCGAGCTCCATGACGAAGTACGGGGTCTCGTACCCGATGTTCTGGTCGAGGACCTGGATCACGAACGGGTTGACGAGGCGCGCCTGGGCGCGGACGGCGAGGTCGAGCCTCCGCAGGACCTCGTCTCGCTGCTCGCCCGTGAAGATCTCGTTGAGCCCCGACATGACCTTCAGCGCGACCGGACGGTCGACGCTCAAGAGCCGACCCCGCCAGACCGAACCGAGCGCGCCGGCGCCGATGGGTGCTTCTTTGAGCCAGCGCCCGTCGAACCGAGTCGGAATTCGGCCACTGCGCCCATCGGCGCCGAGCGCCCCGAGACGCTCGGCGAAGTGGTAGCGCGCGTCGGCCTCGAGGGCGCGTCGGCGCTCACCCGCGGCGTCGACGACCTGTCGACCCGCCTGCGTGAGGTCGAGGATGTCGGTCTTGCGCTCGATGGCGACGTATCCGTATCGCTCGAGGAACTTCACGAGCTCACCGAAGTCGACCGCGAGACCGCCCTCGACCAAACGCCGGATGTCGGCTTGCCAGGGTCGTCGCTCTGCCGCCCTCTCGTCTCGCACGGTCCGAAGCAGCAGCGTCGCATCCTCAACTACCCGTTTTGCGCCGTCCGTGGTCTGCGTCATCGGTCGGGAGGTCCCTTCTGAAGTTCTTCCTGAGCGGTGAGACGGTACACGATCCGTTCGTCGGTCCGCACGCCCGACACTTCGACGGTCGACCCGCGCGCGGCGAGGGTGTCGAGCTGCTCCGCGAGGTCGAGCTGGCCGCGGGTTCTGGCGAGCTTCGCGAGCTGGGCGACACGCAGGGTCGCGCGGAGCCAGAGGTGCTCGTCGGCCGACCCGCCCGCCGGGTTGACCGCGCCAGAGTCGGTCGTCGTCCCCTCGGCCGCACTCCAGTAGAAGCGGGTGCGCTCACGTCCCGACGCCGCGTTGCGCTCCACGCGCAAGACGGTGTCCCCGAGCGCGCGGGTCGCCTGAGCGTCTCCCTGGGCAGACAACGCGGTGCCGCCCAGGCGAAGCCACGCGGCGTCGTCGAGGAGAGGCCCGGACGACTCGAGCTCCGCCCACACCGCGTCGGCCTCGACCGCCGCCCCGGAGCGTGCCGCGGCGACGACGCGCGCCGGTGCGGCCCGCGTGCCCAGGCCGAGCTCGCCCAGGAGCGCGGCGGGAATCCCCGACAGGACCACCGGAGCCACGGCGGCGAGTGTGTACAGCGTCGAACCGACGGAGTCCGGCCCACAGGCCTGCACTTCGCCCCACAACGCTTCAAGCGGGACCGGCAGCGCCGACAGCTCGGGCGCGCCGGCCACAAAGGCGTCGCGGTCCGCGGTCCAGCTGAGCGTCGCCCACGCGGCGGGGTCCGCAGGCAGGCGCAGGGGCGCCGCCGTGGCACGCGCCCACGAGGCTCGGCCCTCGCGCCCCAGGGTCATCGCAAGCGTCAACGGTCCCGAGGGCGCCCACTCCGCGTCGACGCGCGACACGACCGCATCGATCGCGAGACGCCGTTGCAAGCAAGCGCCCATGAGTTCGATCCGGGCGCTGAGCCGCGCGGCCCGGACCTCGCCCTCGAGCAAACGACAGTCCCTCGACGCCGCCTCGAGCTGACCGGCAGTCTCCAAGCCACCGAGTGGCGCCCCGAGGAGCTCCAGCCCAAGCGCAGCGTGGACCGCGGGCACGGCCTCGAGCGCCGGCCCGCGCGCGTCCACGGGCGCCCCCCAGTAGAGTCCGAAGCGTCCGGCTCTGAACACGACTCGAAGGTGTCCTCGACCATCAGCGGACGACGCGGTCGCGGCGGCGAGACCTGGGTCCGGTCGCTGCCAGCGCCATCCGGCGCCGGTCACCCTCCACTCGAGCGCCTCGAGGAACCTCTCCGAACTCGACACCGGCCCGATGTCGAGCGCGTGGAGCCAGGTGACCTCCGTCGGCAGCGCGGCACAGGCGGCGTCGACGCCCCGGCCGAGCGCGCGTCCGAATCGGCGCGCGGCGTCGATGGTCCCCATGGCCGCGTGGGAGTAAGCGAACGTGAAGTCTGCGTCGAGTCCCCATGCGTCGACGGTGTTCAGCGCATTCGGAGTCGGCGCTGGAAAGAGAGACGCCAGCCAGGGCTCCAGGTCGAGAAGGCTGCGCCCGTGGTCTGGCCGGTCTTTGAACGCGCGGCCTCCGCCCGTGAGCGTGACCGCCGCCCCCACCAAGCGAGAGAGGCCTGCGACCGACGCCGGCGAGGACGTCGAACGCGCCGAAGCATCGACCGCCGGCGTCGTCGGCGTCGAGCCGCATCCGGAGAGGGCGATCGCCGCGCACGCCAAGACCGCCTTCAGGCGCGGCGTCGTCTTTGGATTCGCTGGGCGCACATCACCGCGAGCATGGCCGCGAAGCCCCAGCCTCCACGCCCGCCGAGGCCCACACCACTCTGACTGCAGGCCTTCACGCCCCCGCCCCGCGCGCCGGCCGAGGGGTCGCCGACACCGGCATCGAGGCCGCCCGCGTCGACCACGACCTCCACAATCTCAAAGGCGGCGCGCAGCGTCTTGCTCGAGTTGTTGGGGTTGACGATCGTCACGTCCCGCGGCCCGAGGCGCGCGTCGGGGGTCACGTCGAGGTCCCAGTAGAGTGTGGTCTGCGTGGGGTCGTTGGGGCTGCGCACGATGCGCGGCGCGGTGCCCACGGGGGCCTGCAGGCCTCCCCCGGCGAGGAGCACGGACGCGCCACAGGCGAAGCCGCGACCGACGATGGCGAGCGGCAGGGGCGAGCCCGGCGCGACCTGCCGAGGGGCGACCCGCGTGATCTCTTCGACGGTCGTGTCCGGCGGGAGGCAGGTCCCGACGTCGTCGATGGCGTCCCCCGAGCCGGGCAACGGATCTCCAGCGCCGACGACGGTCACGAGGGCGCGACCGGTCGCCCTGGAGCCGTTCGGGTTGACGACCGTGACGTCGACCGGTCCCGCCGGCACGCTCGCCTCGACCAGGAGAAACGCCCGCATCCCGTCGTAGCCCGGGTAGTTCGCCGCCCCCTCGACCGCTTCGTAGGGGGAATAGGGTGAGATGCCGGGCTGAGAGAACTCGAGCTGGGCGCCTGAAGCGATGCCCTTGCCCCAGAGCCAGAGCGAGACGTTCCGCCCGGAACGAAACGCCCCCGGAGAGGCGCCGGTGATGGAGTCGACGTTGCCCATGCCGTCGTCGGGCGGGGCTTGTCCGGCCGGCACGATGTCGAAGAGCCCCACGCCTGTCGCGCGTGTGCCGTCGGGCCCCACGACCGTGATGTCCACCGGCCCCAACTCGGTCGTCGGATCGATGCGGAGGTAGTACTCGATGCCGTCGGCTTTGCCATTCTCGGCCGCGACGTTGCGCACGATCTTGAGGGGCAACGGTCCGACGCCCTCGGCGACGGCCGGCCCGAGCCCGGGTCGGCTGAACTCTACGGTGGTCCCGTCAGCGAAGGTGCGCCCGACGATCCACAGATTGACCTGCTCCCCTTGCCCGCCGTAGGTCGGGCTCGCCCGCGAGACCACGTCCACACCGATGGGGATCGGCTCCGGCTCGCTCGGGGGCACGGTGCCTGGCCCCGTCGGCGGCGCCGTCGGCGGCTGCGTCGGCGGCTGCGAGGGCGGCATCGAGCCCGGCGCGCCGACGGTGAACAGCCCACGCCCCGTCGCCATGGTGCCGTCCGGCCCGGTGACGATGACGTCCCGCGCGCCCTGCAGGGCGTCCGCGGCGATGGAGACGGTCCAACGGATGCCGTCCCCTCGGCCACCGTCGACGCGCTCCGCTTCGGGCACGACGACCGGCGCGGCGATCTGGTTGATGCCCCCGCCCGCGAGCGCGACGGTCGCGCCGGGCGTGAAGCCCTGGCCGGTGATCCAGAGGATTGCCTGCGCCGTGCCGGCCGGCCGTGACGGCGGTGACGCCCCCGTGACGGCGTCGACGGCGAGCGCGGCCGCAGGCCATACCAACGACACCACGAGCGCACGTCGGAGGAGCTTGCCCTTCATGGCGCGAGGCTCTCCGAGGCTTCGAGCGGCCCGACGTTCATGACGGTACCGTAGCGGTCCCCGAGGGCATCGGTCCACTCGCGAAACGCCTGTCGCCGAAAGTCCGGCAGCACGCGTTTGCGCAGCTCGGCCTCGGCGTCCTCGAAGCTTTGATTGATCGCGGGGGTTCGCTCGTGAAGACGAATGACGTGGTGACCGAACTCGGACTCTACGGGCGCGCTGATTTCGCCGGGGCGCGTGAGCGTGAACGCGGCGGCCGAGAACGACTCGACCATGCGTCCGTGTCGCGGAAACGCCGGGAGCATCTCGGCATGGACCTTGAGTCCGAATCGCTCGGCGTCCGCGGAGTGTGACTCGGCCAACGCCCTGAAGGCCTCGCGATCCGCCGGAGGGGTCTTCAGAGCCGCTTCGGCGAGCTCGGCCGCGATGCGGCGCGCCTCCTGGTCGAGCGCCGGGTCCTGGGGGCGTTTCTTGTCCTGGGAAACAAAGATGTGGTCAGCGACCACCAGCTCCGGCCGAACGAAGAACGTCTTGTTCTGCTCATAGGCCTTGCGGAGCATCTCTTTAGGGATCGCCGCTTCGTCGTGCGTGCCCTCGAAGACGGTCTTGACGAGCCGCGGGACGCTGCTCGCGGCGATGGCGGCTCGCACCTCGGCGTTCTGGTCGAGACCCCGGGCGGCGGCCTCGACGGCGAGCAACTCCAAGACGAGGAGCTCCTGGGCGAGGTCGCGCGGCGCGCGCTCCGGGTGTGCGCGCGCGAACTTCTCGAGCCGGCCCGCGGTGACGACGACCTCGCCGTTGGGCCCCTTCGCCCGGGCGACGACGGTCTCCGTCGGCATCGGCTCGCTCAACGGCCAGAGCAGAATCGCGAGCAACCACGAGTTCATGGTCCCCGCCCCGAGGACGCGTGGTCGCCGTCGGCGAGCGCGACCAGCTCGAGCCCGAGGTGGCCCAGCAGACCCGATGCCAACACTTCGAGGCCGGCCGCGACGTAGTCACGCTCCATCAGCGCGCGCACCATGGCCCACGCGAGAGGCACGGTGGTGAGCAGCAGCAAGCCGCCCAGCGCGCTCACCCACATTCGTTGACGTACCGGTTCCACGCCGGGCGAGCATGCCTCGGCGCGAAGACAGGCTCAAGCCCAGCCGCGCAGCGCCCCGACCAGGCCCACGAAGGCGAAAGAGACGGCCGCCAGAACGACCGCGCGCCGGCGGCGCCCGCGCCTGGGACTCCGACCTTTGAGGAGGTCCGAAGCGAGCGCCAGGCCAACCAGGACGGCCAGCAGAGTCGCGCCCACGGTGGCGAGACCGCCGAGCCCGGGGAAGGACGACTGCGCCCGCGCCGCGACCCCATCGTCGACGAAGGGCGCGAGCGCGGGCCCGAAAACGAGCGCACCCGCAAGCGCGGCGCGTCCGAGTCGTTTCGGGGTGGGTATCGGGTCCGAGATCGGCACCCAGTCGTGCACCCCGACCTCCACCCGCCCCGCGGTCGTGACGCCTCGCCGCAGCGCGGCGGTCGAGACCACGAGCCACGCGGCGAGCGTCGCCAGCCAGGCCACGACCCAGCCCGCCGTGGCGTCCCCGAGGGTGTGGCTCGGCAGGGCAAGCGCGAGCGGAAAGCCGATGAGGGCCGCGATCGGGGTCGGACGCGCCACCACCAGCGTACCGAGCACGAGGCCCGGCACACCCCATGGCCACGTCTCGTCCAGGGGGCGCTCGAGGCCCAGGAGTGGGCCCGCGACCCACGTCGCCCACGCCGCGCCCCCGACAAAGAGGAGCGCGGCGCGTTCCCGCGGTGTCTGATGAGACGACGTCGTCGTCACGGCACGATGCGCCACCGCAGTGTCATCGGCACGTCGTTGCGGAGCACGGCGAGGTCGACGCGCTCGGCCCGTCGCACCGTCTCCCAGGCACGCATCGCCTGCTCCGGACGCTCCAGCGGCTCGCCGTTCACCCGGACGAGCACGTCCTCGGGCTGCAGCGCGCGAACGTTCGCGAGGGGCCCGGTGGGCACAAATCCAAGGATGCGCCAACCGACGAAGCGCCCGCCGCGCACGCTGGGGGCAAAGCGGGTCGCGGCGATCAGGCCCTGAGCACCGTGGGACAGCACGGCCTCGAACTCGGCCCTGGGGATCGGCTGAGCGTCGTCCGAGGGCACGGGCGCAGCGGAGACTGCCGGGACGACCGGGGGGGCCGAAGTGACCGGAGTCGCCGGAGCCGTGGGCTGCAGGAGGAGGCCGAGCAGCAGGGCGAGGTGGTTCACGGGGTGCCTCTCGAGACGTTGGGGTCGGGCCCGGGGAAGTCTGCCAGAAGTGGGCGAACGGCCGCGCGAACCGCACGCTGGACCGCACGAATGTTCGGCGTGCCGTCGATCTGAACGATGCGCTCGTCGCGGCGCGAGGCGACGGCCTTTCGGTAAGCGTCCGCGATACGGACCTGGAGGGCGTCGACCTCGTACAGGTCGGGGGCGCTCCCCCGGCGGGCTCGACGGGCAGCCGCGACCTCGGCGCTCACGTCGACGAAGAGCACGAGGTCTGGTGTGGTGGTCTTCGCGTTGAGCTCGAGCACCCACCGCGGGTCGTTCTCCAGACCCTGGTAGGCCACGCTGGAGAGGACGTAACGATCACACACGACGACCTCGCCCCGACCGAGCGCGGGGTGGATCTCCGAGACGAGGTGCTCGAAACGATCGGCGGCAAAGAGCAACGCGATGCTCTGCGGCGGCAAAGGCCCTCCGGCACGCGCGCCGACGCGACCGGCGAGGGCGTCTCTCAGCAGCACCCCGAGCGGGCCCTTCGTCGGCTCGGCGGTCGCGTGGACGGTTCGACCGTGACGCTCCAGCCACCGCGAGAGTAGGCGCGCCTGGGTCGTCGTTCCGGCGCCGTCGATGCCCTCGAAGACGATGAACAACCCACGGGGGCCGGCGGCGGGCGGCGCTGCTCTCGCCTCGCGGGCGCCTGAGCGGGCCTCGACGAATCGGCGCACGGCGGCTCCGTGGGCGTCCGAGGCCCACGTGCGGGTGAAGAGCGCGCGCTCGAGGGCGTCGTGGGGTTCTCGTTCCCGGTCGAGCGCGCGCACGAGGGCCTTGCCTCCACGTACGGCCTCTTCCGGCCGAGCCGCGACCTGCTCGGCCCAAGCGAGGGCGAGCGACAGGCCGGTCTGCGCACCGGGCGCGATCCGGTCGACGAGGCCAACGTCGCGGGCCTCCGCGGCATCGAGGGTCGCGCCGCTCCAGAGCAGGTCGAGCGCCCGGGCACGTCCGACGAGCGCGACGAGTCTGCGCGTGCCGCCCCAACCTGTGGTCACGCCGAGGTCGATCTGGCGCAGCGCGAAGCGCGCGGTCGCGCCCGCGAAACGCAGGTCGCACGCGAGAGCGACCTCCACCCCACCCCCGACGGCCGCACCGTCGACGGCCGCCACGACGGGGAAAGGAAGGGCCGCGAGCCGGTCCAGGGCCGTCTGCATGCTCAGCGAGAGCGCCTCGCCGTCTCGGGCCGTGTTTCGGTCATGGAGGTCACGGAGGTCCCCTCCTGCGATGAACGCGCCCGCACCGCCCGTCACGATGAGCACCCGGACGTCCGTGCGAGACGCCACCGCGTCCAGCGAATGACTGAACTCGGTGATCGTCTTGCGGGACAGGGCGTTGCGCGCATGCGGACGGTTCACTGTGAGCACGGCGATGCCGGCCTCGACCCGCAGTTCCACCCCTGAGTCACTCAACTTCGCGCCCTCCCGCGTCGACGGCTCGTTCTGTGGGTCGCGGTCTCGCGACGCGTCGCTCGAGTCGAAGCCGAGCGTGCTCCACGAGCGCTCGAATTTCGGGCGCGTCGTGGGTCGAGAGCAACGCGAGAAACTCGGTCGCACGCTCGCCGCCCAACACCACGAGCGCATCGAGAACGGCCACCAGCAACTCGATGTCCCGCGTGTCGGCGACGGCCACGAGGTCCTCGACCGCGCGCGGGTCGCCGAGCTCTCCCAGCGCACCGACGAGACGCAGCTTGACCTCCGCGACCTGCTCGGCGCGCAGGGCCTGACGCAACGCAGGCACGGCGACCCGTGCGCCGTCCGAGGTGAGACGGTCGATCGCCGCGAGCCGCTCACCGACCGACGGGCTCCGGAGGGACTCGACCACCCTCGGCAAGGGGGAGGTCAACACCGCGAGCCGCTCGCCGACGGCCTCGAGCGCTTCGTCCACCAGGCCTTCGCGGGCACGGTCCAACGCCCCGTCGTTCGGGTCGTTCACTGTGCGCGCGAACGAGAATCGCTGCGCCGGCACCTCGGTGCCCGTGCGGTCCGTGAGCCCCAACTCGACGGAGAGGTGCACCTCGACGGCGCCGTCGGTGCGGCCGACGAGGAAGCCCAGACCGAGGGTCGCGCGCCAGCCGACCGGTGCGTCGGGGCGGTCCGGGACCTCCGAGCCCTGGGCGAGCACGAGGCCGACCGGCAATCGCTCCCGAGCCCGCGCCTCCAGGGTCTCGAGCGACGCCCCCGGCGTATCGGGTGCGGCGCGTTCCACGATCCGCAGCGTCGTCAACTCGACGCTCACGGCCTCATGCGCTGAGCCGGGCGAGTCGGTGCCACAGCGACACGACAGGCCCACGACCGCGAACAGGGCCGCCAACACCGCGAGGCGCGCCCGAGCACCGCCCCACACCGTCACAGGGGTGCTTCGCACTCGACCCGCCACGTGGGCCAACCGAAGGCGGCGAAGAGGGCGGCCGCTGCGCGGGCGTGCTCCGTGGCCTTGCGCGGATCGAGCTCCGACGCGAACCGCGCCCGAACGAGCAGCGCGCGAGCCCGCCAGTACGGGGACCCGAGGCGCACCAGCAACTCGTCGAGGCGGTCGAGCCCGGCGCGTGCATCGGACGTGCGGCTGAGGAAGCGGTCGAGCTCGATGCGCTTCGCGACGACCTCGAAGTGCAGCTCGGGTTCCGCCTCGAGGGCCGCGGCCGAGAGGAGGGCGTCGGCCTCGGCGAGCTCGACATCGCACCCGTCGAGATCATCCTCACCGGCCGCGAGCTGGGCGCAGGCGTAGGAGACGCTCGCGCGCAGATTCGGGCCGGCGTCGAGTCGCTCCAGGAGGGCAGCCCGTGTGGCGTTCGGGAGACGGACGCCCACGCCGAGGAGCGCTCTGGCCGGCGATGGGAGCCGCGCGAGGTCGGGCAGGTCGGGGAGGTCGAGGCCCAGCACCCATCGCGCCACGGGGCGGTCACGGAGAGCCGCCTCGGAGCGTGCGCGACGCGTCGGATCGAGGCCTGCCGAAGGGTGAGAGAGCATCACCTCGGCGACGCTGGAGAGGTCGAGGAGGGCGTCGGGCAGCGCGCCCGGGACGAGGCGACCCGACGCCCAGCCGAGCAGTGCGCTGGTCGCGGGGTGGGCGCTCGCCTTGACCTGCACACCGCTCCAGCCAGAGCGGAGGTATCGACCCAGTTCGAGGGCGTCGGGCACGAAGTCCGGCGCCATGGCGATCCAGTAGTTCACCTCGGCCACGCGGTGCTCGGCGCGCCACCGAACGAGCGCGGCGCCCGGATCCAGCGGCTCGGTCGGGCGCGGATCCTCGCTCGACAGCAGGCAGACACGCCTCGAAGCGTGGCGGCGAACGATCCCGCCTGCCTGCTCGAGGGCGAGCAGCGCCTGCGGGCTCTCGACGAGCACACAGGCCCAGGTCGCCGTTCGGCGAAGCGTCGCGATCTGGAGCCCGAGCTCGCGCAGAGTCCTCTCGGCGTCGCCCTCTTCGAGGCCGTCCACCACATGCAGCTTGTCGTTGAAGTGGTCCCCACGATGGCTCGCGAGCCGCTCGTGGATGGGCGCACCTGGAGAGGCCGGGGTATGCACGACGTCGACCTGTCGAGCCCGCAGACCGTCGAGCAGCTCGGCGCGCGCCCGGGGTCCGGAAACGTACGCGAGGAAGAATCGACCCTCCGCGCCGGCCCCTCGGAGCCAGCGCGCGAGTTCATCGAGATGCCACCCGAAGCTCGTCTCCGGGGACACCGAGCCTTCCGGCCACTCCGTCACAGTCCCCGACCCGTCCAAACGAACCTCCGTCCAGTCCCATGGCCCCCGCGATGCGTCGGCGCCGATGCCTCCGTTTGTCGACACGTCGCGGACCGTGTGGTACCAGACCCGATTGTGCGGCGGAAGCCTTGGACCGGCGGGTCTTGCGCTTGCCGCGCCTCGTACGGAAGGGACGCCGGATGAAGTTTGGCCCGCTGTCCGCAATTCTGCTCGCCGCCGCCGTGCTCGTCGGCGCGGTGCCGGCGGCTCTCGCCGCCGACGAAACCGCACCGCGGGAGAACCCCAGACTGCGCACGGGCCCGTATCTCGGCGTGCAACCGGGCCTCAAGGACATCGCGCCTGGGAAGGTCGACGTGAAGAGCCGCGGCGCCCTGCGGGTCCTGACCTGGGTCGGGTTTCAGATGCAGGGCGCTGGGGGACGCGTCTTCCTCCAGACGACCGAGCCCGCGATCTACAACATCGTCGCGTCCGATCCGGGAGAGGTGGTCCTGGAGCTTACGGACACACGCATCCAGTCCTCGAATGATACCCGCCGCCTCGATACGTCGTGGTTCCCCACCGCGGTCGTGTCCGTCGACGCCCGCTCGCAGAAGAACCTCGTGAGCGTCACGGTGAAGCTGCGCGAGGTCGTCGGCTACGACCTCCGACAGGAGGGGAACTACCTGTTCCTGGACTTCCGTCCGCCCACCCAGGCGCCCCTCGCGCCCGGGGGTCCCGCGTCGACGGAGACCAGCGCGGCGAGACCGAGCGAGCCGGCCCCCGCCGCGCCCGCGCCCTAAGACGTGCGGGCGTGGTCCCGCCGGCAATCCCACTTGCGGCCGTGGTCTCGACCTTTCACGTCGAGGCCGACCGGCTGGACGCCGAGGCCGGTCGCGCCGTCGCTCGACACGCACGGCTCGTCGGTGAGGGCGTCACTCTCCAGGCGACCTCGATCACCTGGGTGGAGGACGCGGCCTGCGGGGCACGCTGGACCCTCTCGGACGTGCGTCTGGCGAGGGCCGACGCCGAGCTCGACGCTCAGCGCGTAGACCTTTGCGGCGGACAGGTCGAGGCCTCGAGCGCGGTCCTGCGCACGCCCAGGCTGTGGACGGGCGCGCATCGCCTGCAATGGAGCGGTGCCGGCGAGGTCGACGCCACCGGCGTGGTCGTGTCGGGTTGCCCATGCGCCGCGCGCCCCTGGTCCGTCACGGCGGACCGACTGCGCGGGCCACTGAACGGCCTGGCACGGGTCGATTGGCCGGTGTTGTACCTGGGGGCGGTTCCGGTTGCGACGGCGCCCATCTGGTGGGTGCCGCTCGGGTCGCGAGTGCCCGGCCTCTTGCTGCCGCGCGGCGGGTGGCGCGAGGCCTCGGGCGTCTGGGGCGAGTTGCCGGGCTTCGTGCCGCTCGGTGATGCCGCCGACGTCGTGGCGGCGCCGGGCTGGTCCGCCGAGCAAGGCGTGACGGGCGCCTTGACGCTGCGCCTGGCGCACACGGACCGCCCCGAGGGGCGAGTCGAGCGGCTCGAGCTGAGAGGGAACGCGGGCGGCGGGCTCGTGTCGGCCGACGCGACCCTCGGCGCTCCAGGCGCGCGCGTTTCCGCCCTGGGTGCGACCGGCCTGGGAGACGCCGTCGACGGCACCGCCAGCGAATCTCTCTCGACGCGCACACGGCCGAATCTTGAAGGCGAACTCGTCGTATCGTCGTCCCATGAGGGGGCGCGGCTCGCGATGGCGTCCGCCCGGTTCTCCGATCTTGTCGGGGCGGGGCGCGACCCCACGAGTGAGGTGGCCCACGAGGTGTCCTTCGACTGGACGACCCTGCACGGCCGCTGGCGAGCGGGGGTCTCCGCGGAGGGTCTGGACGCGACCGCACTGGGGGCGCGACGCGTCGCCCTGGCGATGCGCCTCGGAGGCGAGTCCGCCCTGGGTCCGCTGCGGTGGTCGCCGTCGCTCGAGCTGGGGGCCCAACGGGCCGAGGGCGACACCCACGACCGTGTCTCGGGGGGTCGAGCCCAGTTGGTCGCCTCGGCCGCCGCGGTGGGCGGCCCCCTCGAGGCGCGCCACCGGGTCGAACTCTTCGCTGGAGGGGCCGCGACACGCACCCAGGGGCGGCCGGACGCGTGGACAGCGCTCGTGCCCGTGGCCGCCGCAGAGGGACATCTGTTCTCTGGACTCGGGAATCGATGGCTCCTCGGCGAGACGCGGGCGGAGGCCGACGTGTGGTGGTCGAGCTTCGACGGCCGCGCGCCCGGTGTCTTGCCGGGTGGCCGCCTCGCGCTCGACTCCGGCGCCCTCACCCTGACCAGCACGCTGGACGCGGACGGCTCGGTCTCACGTCTCGGTGTCCCGATCGGGCGTGTGCACACGGGGGTGTCGCACCTGTGGTTGTCCGGCGACGACGACGGTGCGGGTCGCCGCGACCCTCGCCGACCCGGCGGCTTCGACCTGTCCGACGTGGTCACCCAGAGCCTGCACGGAAGCGCACTGGACGTGACCGTCACCGGGGACCGCTGGCGCGTAGGCTATGTCGCCGTGGTCGACTCGGCCCGCGAGAGCGCCCGCCTGGAGGCGCAGCGTCTCGAGGGCCGGTGGGCCCCGGAGTGTGAGTGTCTCGAGCTCGAGGTCGAGCTGGAGCACGCCCGAGGCCGAGACGCCCCTGAGGTTCGCCTCGGCCTTTCGGGCCGTTACTGAAGGGGGCGGTCCGACCGACGCCGGACCGCCCGCATCAGTTGATGACCTGAGCGGTCAGCTCGTACTGCCCGGACTGACCGCGGCCGTCGACCACGATGTACCAGGTGCCGCGGCCCAACACTCGACGGATGCGCGAGCCGCCGTTGCCCGGAGGCGAGGCGTCGTTGTTGCAGCCGTTGAGCGTGGCCTCGTTGCCGCACTCGCTCTGGATGTAGAGCACGGTGTCGAAGCCGGTGACGGTCAGGTCGACGATCGACTCGCGATCCAGGTCGAGGCGATACACCCGCTCCTTGTCACCACCGCCACAGAACGCGCGGAGCACAGCCGGCGCACGCAGCGTGTTGCCGAGGAGCGTCACGTTGCGCTCGGCCGGCAGGGGCAGCGGATCGGCACAGGTGCCGGCTTCCGCGGGCGGGCCCTGGCAAGCGCCGTCGACGCACGTCCACAGGCAGCCCGGGCCCGCCGTGTACGCGCCGTCTTCGCAGGTGCAGCGGCGGCTCACGGTCTGGCCGAGGTCGCGCTGACCGCAGAAAGTGCCCGCGACGCCCCCGGGGCAGTCCGACTGCACCGAGATGTCGAGCACGAAGTCACCGCTGTTCACGCCGAAGCCGTCCACGACAAAGAACCAGGTCCCCGGCGCGAGGCGCAGATCGACCAGGCTCGAGCTCGGGTTGCCCAGCTCGACGTCGTCGTTGCAGGCGATTTCGGACTCGGCGTCGTCGCAGGTGCCGCGGACCGCCAGCACGGTGTCGAAGCCCTGGAGCGTCGCGTTCACGATGGAGTGCTCGACGAGCGTGAGCGCGTAGACGCGCTCCGGAGCGCCGTCACCGCCACAGGTCGATCCGACGGTCGAGCCCTCGAGGCCGGCGGTCGTGCCCTGGACCGAGATCTGCGCGGCGAGGTCGAGCTGCTCGACCTGCTCGCAGGCGGCGAGCGGAGGCACGCAAACATTGGCGACACACGTGTCGCCGGCCGCGCAGTCGTCGTCCACGAGGCAGCCGTCGACCGGCACCTCGACGCAGGCCCCTTCGATGCAACGGCTGCCGAAGGCGCAGTCGTTGTCGGCACGGCACGCGCAGGGGCCGGCCGAAACGTCCACGAGGAAGTCCCCGGAGACCCCCTCGGCGAAGGTGTCGACGAAGAGGAAGCGGGGGCCGTCCGTCGCCGGGACCGTGAGACGAGAGGTCGTCCCCTCGCCGCTGTCGTCGTCGCAGACCACCTCGGAGTCGGCACCGTCACACACCGAGCGAACGTAGACGACGGTGTCGAAGCCGGTCCCTTCGGTCGAAACGCAGACCTCGCCGAGCGCGGCGTCGAGCTCGTAGACGGCCTCCGCGCCGTTGCCGCCGCAGGTGCCACGCGTACCCGTGGGCGCGTTCTCGGTCGTCCCGGCCACATCCCCGTAGGTGTCGATCAGCGTGGCCGACAGACAGGCGTCGGGGGAGTCGACGCAGAAGCCGTCGACGCAGATCTGGCCGATGACGCAGTCCTCGACGGAGGCACACTCCGGCGGCACCGCGACACACTCGCCCGGGCCGCCGTCGAAGGTGACGCAGACCTCACCCGGCGCGCAGTCGCTGTCGACCTGGCAACCCGACTCGGCGCCACACGCGCCCAACCGCACGTTGAGGACGAAGTCTCCGCTGGCGCCTTCGCGGAAGCCGTCCACGAAGAGGAAGACGTCCGCGAGGGATGCGTCGACGGTCAGCTCGGACTGCAAGTCCTGCGTGTCGTCGTTGCAGCCGAGCTCGGTGGCGCCGAGATCGCAGTCCGACCGCGCGTACAGCACTGTGTCGAACTCGGTGCCGAAGGTGTCGACACAGACCACACCGAGGCCGGCCGGCAGGAGGAAGACCTGCTCGGGCCCGGCAGACGGCGCGCAGCTGCCCCCACGGAGGCTCGGTCCGTCGGTCGTGAGACCGGCGTACACACCGGCCGCATCGAGGTCCGCGGCGTTGTCGCAGGCGTCACCGGTCGGGGCATCGAGGCAGAGCGCGTCGATGCAGAGCTGGCCCTCTGCGCACTCTCCATCGGCCGCACACGCGGGGGCGTCGACGCATCGGCTGTTCTCGCAGAGTCGACCGAGGCCGCACTCCGCATCGACGGTGCACTCCGGCGATCGGCAGATGCTCTCGACGCAGATGAAGCCGTCGCCGCAGTCGACGTCGACCTCACAGAGTCGGTCTGCGCAGGCGCCGTCCGCGCAGACGAGCGGGGCGGGACACTCCTCGTCGATGGTGCACTGAGGCTCACTGCAGGTGCCGAAGATGCAGGCGGCACCTTCACGACAATCCGCGGCGACCTCGCAGGCCTGGAGCTGGCATTCGAAACTCTCGCAGCTGAGCGGGAACGCGCAGTCGTCGTCGACCTCGCAGGTCGGGACGACGCAACCACCGTTGGCGCAGCGCTGGTCGGCCGGGCAGTCCTGGTCGGCCTCGCAAACGAGCTGGACGCACCGACCGGCCTGACAGCCCGCGTTCGCCGCGCAGTCTGCGTTCTCGACGCACTCGGGGGCGACACACCCACCGAATTGACAAATGCCGCCGTTGCAGTCGACGTCGACCTCACAACCGCGCGGCCGGCAACGGCCGTCGATGCAAGCCTCGAAGCCGGCGCAGTCGGCGTCCGCTCCGCAGCGCGGCGGCAAGCACACGCTGTTGAAGCAGAACGTGCCCTCGGCGCAGTCCTCGTTCGCAAGGCACGGCACGAGGTCGGGGCAGGCCCCTTCGGTCAGCGTCAGGGTGAAAGGCCCGAAGGTGTTGCTGGCGAAGCCGTCCACGATGAGGAACCGCGGCGCGTCGGACGCCTCGATCGTGAGCCGCGAGCTGAGCTCCCCGCCCACGAGGTCATCATTGCACGCAGACTCCGAAGCGACGGCGTCGCAGGTCTCGCGCAGTCGCAGAACCGTGTCGAAAGCGGTGCCGAACGTCGAAGCACACACGGTGCCGAGGGCCGCGTCGAGGGCGTAGACGACCTCGCGACCACCGGAGTTGCCGCACGTCCCGTCGATGATGCTGCTGGACGCGGTCGTGTCGCCCTGGACGACACCGAGCGCATCGAGCACCACGGGCTCGAGACACGGATTGCCGCCCTGGTCCGCACGGCAGACCCCATCGAAGCAGACCTCGCCGACGAAGCAGTCCACGTCACCCGCGCACGCGGCGAGCTCGCAGAAGGACTCCTGGCAACGGAAACCGTCGGCGCAATCGGCGTCTTCGACGCACTGAGGCGCGAAACAGTTGCCGTCGCGGCACAGCAGGCCCGCCTCGCAGTCGGCGTCTTCGACGCATTGCGGCGGGAACGCACACTGACCGTCCACGCAGATGCGACCGGGGCCACAGTTCGCGTCGTTGAGGCACGCCGGAGGGGGCGCGCCGCAGGGCGCCTGCGACACCGTCAGCACGAAGTCACCGAAGCTCAGAGGGCCGTAGCCGTCGACGTAGACGTAGGTCGGCACGTCGCTGGCGGGCAGCTCGAGCTCGGAGGTCGTGTTCCCGTTCGCGTCGTCGTTGCAGCCGATCTCGGACTCACCGTCGGCGCAGCTCGAGCGACCGTAGAGGACCGTGTCGAAGGGCGTGCCGGTCGTCTGCAGGCAGACCGCGCCCAGGGCGGGGTTGACCACGAAGACCTGCTCAGTGGCATCGCCGCCTGGGCACGCGTTCGGGCCAGCGCCGCTGGCCCCTTCGACGAGCGTCCCTGCGAACCGCCCGAGGGCGTCAATCGCGGTCGGGGCCTCACAAGAGCCCGCCGGCGAAGCCACGAGGCACTCGCCGGCGAGGCAAAGCTCGCCCTCGGCGCACTCGGCCGAGTCGCGGCACCCCAGCACGGGCTCGACGCAGGCGCCGTCCAGGCAGATGAGGCCGGGCGCGCAGTCCGCGTCGACGCCGCAGGCCGGCTCGACGGGCAGAACACAGCGGCCCTCGAGGCAAACGAGGCCGACGCCGCAGTCGAGGTCCTCGACACAGGCGGCCGGGGCGTCGAAGCACTGACCTTCGACGCAGCTCTGACCTTCGGGGCACAGGTTCTCGTCGTCGCAGGCCGCACGCGGCGCACAAGGCCCGGCGGTCACGGTCAACGTATAGGGGCCACGCTCGTCGACGAAGAAGCCGTCGACGAAGACAAAGAGGCCCGCGTCGGCGCCCACGGTGACCGCGAACTCCGAGGTGCGAATGCCCACGGCGACGTCGTCGTTGCAGGCGACCTCGGTCCCGTCGTCGGCGCAGGTCCCACGCACGTAGAGGGCGGTGTCGATGAGCGAACCCGCCGTCGAGAGACAGACCTCACCGAGGCCGGCCGCGAGCTGGTACACCACCTCGGCGCCATTGCCGCCGCAGCTGCCCCCGTAGACGTCCACGGAGTCGGCCGTCGTGCCGGCGAAAACACCCGGCGCGGCGATGACCTCAGGGGCCTCACAGGTGTCACGCTCGGGCGGCGGCACGCAGGTGCCGTCGATGCAGAGCTCGCCCGGCTGACAGTCCGCCTCGGAATCACAGATGAACTGGATCACGACGCACTCACCGGCATCGCAGATCTCGTTCGGTCCATCACAGTCGGCGTCGATTTCGCACGCCCCGGCGCCGCCGCACGGGCCCGGCGTGACCGCCAGCGTGAAATCACCGAAGTCCTCGTCGGAGTAGCCACCGACGAAAACGAAGGCTCCGTTCTCCGGGACGTCGACCGTGATGCGACTCTGGAGCGGACCGCCACCGACGTCGTCGTTGCACGCCAGCTCCGAGGCCGCATCGCCGCAGAGGGCGCGCGCCGAGAGCACGGTGTCGAAGTTGGTGCCGGCCGTCGAGAGACAGACGGTGCCGAGCGCCGCGTCGAGCACATACCCGACCTCGGTGCCGTTCGCGTTCGCGCACGAGGCGGAGGAGACACCCACGCCGGCCGGGGTCGAGCCCTGGATGATGCCGAAAGCCTCGATCAGCGTCGGCGCCTCACACGCCGCCGGCACTCCGCCGCCGACGCAGGCCCCCTCGACGCAGACCTCTCCGACACCGCAGTCGTCGTCCGTGAGGCAGGCCGGCACGACGCCGCCACCGACGCCACCGCCGGCGCCACCGCCGGCGCCACCGCCAACGCCGCCGCCCGCGCCACCGCCGACGCCGCCGCCCGCACCACCGCCGACGCCGCCGCCGACGCCGCCGCCGACGTTGC
>JBMOFP010000080.1:0-27270 GCA_049318805.1 Bradymonadia bacterium | reverse complement strand
GCTGTCGGAGTGGCGCCGCGCCGCGCTGCCCGCCGCGGCGGCGTTGGGCGGCATGCTCGCGCCGGCCGCGCTCTATCTGCTTTTCGCGGGCGGCGCGGCGACCCGCTCCGGCTGGGGTGTGCCCATGGCGACGGACATCGCCTTTGCCGTCGGGGTCCTCACGCTCCTCGGCAAACGCGTGCCCGTGGCGCTGCGGGTCCTGCTGCTCGCGCTCGCCGTCATCGACGACCTCGGCGCCATCGTCGTGATCGCGCTCTTCTACTCCTCGGGGGTCGCCCTCTCGGGCTTGCTGGTCGCCGCCCTGGGTCTCCTCTGCGTGCTCGCGATGCAGCGCTTCGGTGTGCGCACGAAGCTCGCGTACGTCGCGCCCGCGGTCGTCGTCTGGGCGGGCATCTACTCGGCCGGGGTGCACCCGACGATCGCGGGGGTGATCGTCGGGCTGATGACCCCCGTCCGGGCGTGGCTCGGCCCCCAGGGCTTCGTCGTCCGTGTGCGGCGTGAGCTGGACGCCCTGCCCACCACCGGGCTCGTTCGCACGCTCCACGAGGTCGATCACGCGCGCCGCGAGGCGCTGTCCCCGGCCGAGAGCTTGATCGACAAGCTGCACGCCTGGGTGGCGTTCGGCATCATGCCCGTCTTCGCCCTCGCGAACGCGGGCGTCACCCTCACGGGCATCACCCTCGACGCCGAGTCCTGGCAGGTCCTCGTCGGGGTCGCGGTCGGCCTCGTCCTGGGCAAGCCGATCGGTGTGCTCCTCGCGATTTGGCTCACGCTCAAGCTGCGCATCGGCGCGCTTCCGGTGGGCATGCAGCTCAGGCACCTCATCGTGCTCGGCGTCGTCGCGGGGGTCGGCTTCACGATGGCCATCTTCGTGGCGCAGCTCGCCTTCACCGACCCCCGGCTGCTCGCCGCCGCCAAGCTCGGCGTCCTGGTGGCGAGCGCCTGCGCGGCGATTCTCGGGCTCGCGCTGGGCCGCGTACTGTTGAAGCAGGAGGCCTCATGACCTACACGGCCTTGACCCGACTCGACGCGGGCCTCTGGCGCAGCGCCGAGCTCGGCTTCCAGCTCGACTACTCCGGCGCCGTGGCCGGAGACGGCACACTCCGCGCCGCCGACCTCGAAGCCGAGGCGCCGGCCTGGGCGACGGCCTGCGAGTTCATGGCGGCGCTCGAGGCGGGTGCCGTCGCCAACCCGGATGAGAGGCGTCGGGTGGGGCACTACTGGCTGCGCGCGCCCGACCTCGCGCCCGATGGGCTCGGCGCGGGGATCGAGGCCGCCCGCGCCGCCTGTCGCGCCGTGGCCGCCGAGGCGCACGCCTCGGGCCAGTTCGATGCCGCGCTGATCCTGGGCATCGGCGGCAGCGCGCTCGGCCCCCAGCTCATCGCCGATGCCCTCGCGCAGCCGACGGACCGCCTTCGGCTGCACTTCCTCGACAATACAGACCCGGACGGCTTCGCGCGTGTGTTGGCGCCCCTCGACCTGGCGCGAACGCTGGTCGTTTGCATCTCCAAGTCCGGCGGCACGGCGGAGACACGCAACGCGTTGCTGCACACCCAGGCGGCCTACGCCCGCGCGCGCATCGACTTCGCCTCGCGCGCCGTGGCGGTCTCGGGCGAGGGCAGCGCCCTGTGGCGCTCGGCCGAGGGCTGGCGCGCGCGTCTTCCGATGTGGGACTGGGTCGGCGGGCGCACGAGCCTGTGCAGCGCCGTGGGGCTCTTGCCCATGGACCTGCAGGGGGTGGACACCGACGCCTTCCTGCGCGGCGCCGCCGCGATGGACGTCGCCACACGCGTCCCGACGCTGACCGAGAACCCCGCGGCCCTGCTCGCCGCCGTCTGGTACCGGCTGGCCGAAGGTCGGGCGCGCCGCGCGATGGTCGTGCTGCCCTACCGCGACCGCCTCGCGCTCCTGTCGCGCTACCTGCAGCAGCTCATCATGGAGAGCCTCGGCAAGGCCTTCGACCTGGAGGGCCGCGAGGTGCGTCAGGGCCTCACGGTCTACGGCAACAAGGGCTCCACGGACCAGCACGCCTACGTGCAACAGCTCCGGGATGGCCCCGACGACCACTTCGTGTGCTTCGTCGGTGTGCTGGACGATGGGGCCTGCGAACTCGGCAACACCCCGGTCGAGGTGGAGCCGGGCCTGGACAGCGCGGACTTCCTGCAGGGCTTCATGCTCGGCACGCGGGCCGCGTTGCGCGCCCAGGGCCACGGCACGCTCAGCCTACTGCTCGAACGGGTCGACGCGTTCCGCATGGGCGCGCTCACGGCGCTCTTCGAGCGCGCCGTCGGCCTGTACGCGGCGCGGGTGGGCATCAACGCCTACGACCAGCCCGGGGTCGAGGCGGGCAAACGCGCGGCGACGGCGATCCTGGCCGGCAAAGCGGCGCTCCTCGCGGCGCTCTCCGACACCCCGGAGCCCATCGACCTCATCGCCGCGCGTGCCGGGGTCGCGGACGTGGAGAGCGCGTGGTTCCTGCTCAGCCGATTGGCGGCCAACGGTCGTGGCGTACGCGTCGCCCCCGGCCCCACGCCGTCCGCCGACCGGTTCGCCCGGGGCGGCTGAGACGCTCCACACACTTCTTCATGATTCGGCAAGGCGTGGGCAACAGGCGGGCCTCAAGTTGAAGGTGCGCAGTCGGCCGACGCGCTCACCCCCAAGCCCAAGGAGAGCCCGATGAGTTTCAAGTTTCCCCGTCGTCGCTGGTTGATGATCCCTGTCATGGCCGCGGTCGGCCTGCTGACCGCTGGCTTCTGGCACGGCGGCCATCGCGGTGGCGGCAAGAGCCCGGAGAAGATGCAGCGGTACGCGGCGGCGTTCACCGAGGACAAGCTGGACGAGCTCGACGCGACGCCCGAGCAGCGCGCCGAGATCCTCGCCCTGGTGAAGGACCTCGTCACCGAGGGCGCGAAGCTCCGCGACGAGCGCGGCGCGGCCATGGACCAGTTCCTGGACCTCTGGGGCCAGGAGAAGCCGGACCCCGAAGCGGCCCACGCGGCCATCGACGAGCGCATCGAAAAGTTCCGCGAGATGGCCCACAAGGCCGTCGACGCCGGCCTGAAGGTGCACTCGACCCTGACGCCCTCCCAGCGTGAGCAGATCGCCGAGGCGGTCCGCGAGCGCCGCGAGCGCCACGGTCGCTGAGTCGGTGCAGCCGGACGAGACCAGCGTCGAGGTGTTGCTCGTCGAAGACGACCTGCGCCTCGCGCGCCTGACGGTCGAGTACCTCACGACGCAGGGCCTCACGGTCACCCACATGGCCGATGGTCGACAAGGCCAGGACGAGGCCCTGCGTCACCGCTACGACGTGGTGCTGCTCGACCTGATGCTGCCCGGCCGCGACGGGCTCATGGTCTGTCGCGAGCTGCGCGCGCGCTCCGACGTGCCCATCATCATGCTGACCGCCCGAGGCGACGAAGCCGATCGTGTGCTCGGTCTCGAGCTCGGCGCCGACGACTATCTGGCCAAGCCCTACTCACCCCGCGAGCTGTTGGCCCGGATTCGTGCCCAGGTGCGGCGCGCGCGGGGTCAGTCCGGGCCAACCGCCCGTAGGGTCCGCGTCGGTTTGCTCGAGATGGACCCGGCGTCGCGCCAGGCCACCTACGATGGCCGCGACCTCGCCCTGACGGGCTACGAGTTCGACCTGCTGCGTGTGCTCGCCGAGCGCGCCGGGCGCATCCTCGGCCGCGAGCAGCTCATGGAGCTCGCGCGTGGCTCCAACGACGACGCCTTCGACCGGTCCATCGACGTGCACGTCTCACGCTTGCGTCAGAAGCTCGGAGACGACGCACGTCAGCCCCGCCTGATCAAGACGATCCGGGGCGCGGGTTACCTCTATGTGAACGATGTTTAGGACACGCGCCGGCCGTCATCGCTCGCCGATGTTCTGGCGTGTGTATCGGCACGCGGTGGTGCTCGTCCTCGTCGCCGGGGTCGGTGTTTTCCTCGGCGGGCAACTCCTGCGGGGCGACAACCCGTGGCGAGAGCTCCAGCGCCGACAGGTCGAGCTGCTCGCCGCGCGCTACTCCGACCTGCTCGCCGACCGCTCGGCGCTCGAGCGCGAGCTCGCCCGCGCCCTCGAGATCCTGGAGCTGGAGGTTACGGTCTGGCAAGGCGAGCGCCTGGCTGGCACCAACGTCCAGCCGCCGATCCCGGCGCCGCCGCAGATTCCATCGCAACCGGACGCCGATTGGGAAGACCATCGGCTGCGCATCATCGTGCCGCTGCGCGAAGGCGCCGTCGCGGTCGCGCACGGCGAGCCCTGGCCAGAGCGCGCGTTCGGGCGCCAGCTCGTGGCGCTGCTCCTCTTCCTGGGCTTGCTCGGCCTCGTCTCGTACCCCTTTGCGCGTGGCCTGATTCGGCCCCTCGAGCGACTGACGGACGTGGTGCGTCGGTTCGGGCGCGGCGAGCACACGGCGCGGGCCGAGATGCGCGGCCACGACGAGGTCGCGCAGCTCGCTCAGGCCTTCGACGACATGGCGGGTCAGGTGCAGCGGACCCTGGCGGGACAACGCGCGCTGCTCGCGAACGTTTCCCACGAGCTCCGCACGCCGCTGGCCCGAATGCGCATGGCCGCGGAGCTCGCCGAGGGCCACGCCGCCCCAGAGGTCGTGCGCTATCTCGAGGAGATCAACCTCGACGTCGGCGAGCTGGACCGGATGCTCGAGGAGCTCGTGACCGCCGTGCGCCTCGACCTGGCGGCGCCGCTCAGCCGCACGCCCGTGGAGGCCGTGGGGTGGGTCGAGCGCGCCGTGGAGCGTTTCCACGGCCTGCATCCGACGCTGTCCGTGCGGATCGACCGGGGCGCCGGGGTCGAGGGGGCTCGGGTCGAGGGCGACGCGGGCCTCCTGCGGCGTGTGCTCGACAACCTGCTCGAAAACGCGGCGAAACACGGGGCGCCCGCGTTCGCAGTCGAGCTCACCCGAGCTGAACGCGCCGGGCGATCGTGGGTCGACGTGCGTGTGCGGGACCAGGGGCCGGGCATCCCGCCCGACGAGATCGAACGCCTCTTCGAGCCCTTCGCCCGTGGCGCTCTGGCCCGCGCGACGGGTGTGCCCGGCTCGGGCCTGGGCCTCGCCCTCGCGCAGCGGATCGTGACCGCCCACGGCGGGACGCTGGCTTTCGAGCGCCCGGAGTCAGGCGGCGCGTGCTTCCGCGTGACGCTCCCGCTCTACGTGCCTCAGGGCGCGTAGACCTCGTGGGCCACGGCGCCCTCGACGACCTCTTCCACGTGGAATCGGATGGGCCAGGTCTCGTTGCCGAGCCACAGCGCGGCCTGGTCGGCGAAGTGGGGATCGTCGGCGAGGCCCGACTGCCCACCCGGGATGATGTTCTGCCCGGTGACGCGCCCATCCTTGAGCGAGACCACCATCCGCATGACCGGGCCGTGCGTGTAGTGGAAGTTGACGCGCCCCAGCTCGGGATCGGCCGCGTCGACCGAGAAGTGGTCTCCGCCCCGCGGGAACCACGAGAGCTTCTTGCGCGGGTCGTCCGCGGCGAGGCCCTCGGCGAGCGGCAACGTGCGGGTGTTGATGTTGAAGCGGCTCGTGAGCGTCGAGAGCAGGGGATCGTCGCCCAGGAAGCCCGCGAGCAGGGACTCGAAGCGGACCTGGTGGCGCAGACCCCAGAGCCACTGGCTCATGTCGGAGGTGCCGAAGCCGCCCTCGGTGCCGTCCGTGTCGGGGGTCGGCGCCGCCGAGAGCTTGTCGATGGCCGCGATGAGCGCGCGCAGGACGAGCTCGTCGGCGCGCTCGAGGGCCGGCGTGTCCGTCCGGTCGAAGAAGACGGACTCCCCGGTCTCGGGGTCGGCGCCCGCGAGCGTTTCGCCCCCAGGGAATCGAGCCTCGAGCATCGTGAGCAGCGCCGACATCCGCGCGTAGAACGGCTGATACGGGAAGAGGTCGCGCACGGTCTCATCGCCCCAGACGAGGGCCTCGAGCTCCAGCGCCGCCACGTTGAAGATCATCGTGGCCACGGCGTGCTCGGCCTCGCCCGGCGCCGGCTGGTGGTAGAACGTCTCGACACCAGAGCCCGTAGAGAGGTCCCACGGCGCCAGGTAGCCCAGGGCGCGGTCGATCTCCTCGGCGCGCTCGGCGTAGAGCCCCGCGAGCACCTGCTCGGCCTCGCTCGCCGCGGCGCCGGCCTCGACCGCCGCCTTCGCACGCTCCCACGCGCCCACGAAGTGCGGATTCAGCCGCTCGCCCAGGCGGGACTTCGTGTCGGCTTGAATGCCGGCCATCTCCTCGATCGTCGCGGCCCCGTCGGCGGTCGCGGCCTCGAGCCCCTGCCGAATCGAGTCACCCCGCGGGGACTCCCAGGGGCCGCCCAGGTACCAGGTGTCGTTGGTGTGTACGCCGTCGTCGTCGATGACCGTGGGCTCGTTGTTGGCCGTGAACACAAAGCCCGACGTCGGGTTGATCGCCTGCGGCATCGCCTCGAACGGGATGACACACTTGGACGGGTCGGCCGCGCCCAGGCTCTCGTCGATGACACCCTCGGCGTCCGTGGGCATGCTGAAGGCGCCGTGCACGGTGCCGTCCAGCAGGAAGTTCGGGTGCGAACCCTCCGCGAAGACACCGTTCTCGCGCATCAGCGTCGAGCGACACGGCACGGCCTGGTAGCTGGAGTAGAGCACGTTGCCCTTGGAGTCGCCGGCGGCCATGAACAGGCCACCGCCCACGAGGCCTCGTGAGGCGGCGCGGTACTCCATCACGTCCTCGGCGAGGCCCATCTGGTACAGGGCGTCGGCCCACCGGGCGGCGTCGAAGCCGCCGTGGTCGAAGGAGACCCCGGTGATGACCCCGTCGCCGTCGGCGTCCCCGGGCACGACGAGGTGGTCCCCGAAGTGCACGACGGTCTCGCCCGGCATCGCCTCGGCCGGCGTCAGGAGCACGCGACCCTCGAGGTCGAGCAGCCAGCGGCCGTCGAAGGTCATGTAGCGCTTCCAGGTCTCGGTGCGACCCACGGACTCCAGCGCGGGCACGTTGGCGATGACGTACTGCTCGTCGATGCCCTCGAGGGGCCGCCACTCGCCCTGGAAGAAGCTCGCCGAGGGCGCGCCGTCGGCCCCGAGCTGCAGCTCCTCGCGGTAGAAGTCCGTGATGTCCAGGCGGGGGTTCACCATGCTCCACGCCACGTTCCCGTTGGTGCCGACGCCGAGGATCGGGAACGGCGTCAGGAACATGCCGCGCTGGTGGATCTCACCGCCGCCGAAGACGCGGGTGTCGAGGCCGACCTGGTACATCAGCGCCGGCACCGAGAGCGCGAGATGGCCGTCCCCGGCCACGAGCGAACTGCCGTCCGCCGTCTGGTCGCCGCCCACGGCCCAGGCGTTCGACCCGTACGGACCGCCCGGCCGATGCGTGAGGGTGTTGTTCCATTTACCCAGGCGTTCCGCGAGGTTACGCAGCATGCCCGCCTCGACGGGCAGGTCCTGGGGCAGGCTGGCGGCGAGCCTCGGCCCGCGCTTCGGCATCCCGCTCGTGCCGAAGTCCTCGGCCGAAGGGCTCCCCGGGAAGAGCGGTCGATTGTTCTCCCAGAAGTCGGCGAAGAAGCCGGTGCGTCGGAGCTCGGAGTTCGCGACGTCGTCGAAGGCCGTCTCGAGGGCCTGCTTCTTCTGGCTGCGGACCACGTCCTCGGCGCGGAAGTTCGTCTCGAAGAGCGGCACCGCGGCCATGCCCATCAGGTCGCGCACCGTCCACGGCTGCATGAGATCGGCGGGCATCGTCGCGCCCAGGAAGGGCCCCGCCAGCATGAGCTCGCTGGGCGCCGGCAGTTCGCCGGCCCGCACGCCGTCGATGTAAGTATTCACCCCGACGACGACCGCCTCCAGGTAGGCGCGGGTCTCGGCCGAAAGGTTCTCGTCGAGTCGCTGGGCCACGTAGGCGATGCCGGTCAGGCGCGACGCCATGTCGTTGGAGAGCGCGCGGTCGCCGAGCAGCTCGCTGATCTTGCCCAGCCCGAGGCGGCGCTGCAGCTCCATGAAGAAGTAGCGGTCTCGCGCGAGCACGAAGCCGATCACACGGCCCAGGTCGTCGCGCGAGCGCGCGTAGACATGCGGCACGTTGCCCTCGGTGCGCAGGACGTGCGCGGGTCCGCTGAGGCCCGGAATCACGAACTGTGCGGTCGCCGGCACACCCTCGATCAGACTCTGCTCGGTCGCCGGACCGGCGTCCGGTGCGGGTGTGCCGCCCGGCCCCGCGTCATTCTGCGGAGCCGCGTCGGGTCCTGGGGAACCTCCGCCCCCGCTCCCGCCGCGTCCGCCGCTTCCGCCGTCGTCGGTCCCTCCGGTCGGCGCGTTGCCGGAGGTGCCGTCGCCTCCACAGGCGGCGAGCGCCAGCGCCAGCGCGAGTGTGCTTCGACTCCGGGTCCAAAAACTCATGGCATCTCCCCGTTCACGATCGCCTCGGCGCGCAGTCGCCACCCCGCGCCGAGATGGCGCTCCAACCGCTCGATCTCCCCGCGGACCTCTTCGTCGGCGCCGGCCGCGAGGTCCGCGGCCTCGACCCGCACCGGATCCTGGCGCAGGACCACCGGCGTGTAGGCCATGCCGGTGACGTCGCCGTCCAAAGAGACCCGACCGAGGATGCCCGTCTCCACCTCGATGCGGTCGGGGGTGTCGTTGGTGAAGTTGCCGAGGCTGTAGAAGATCGCGGCGCGTCGCGCGCGGTCATCGCCAGGCGCCTGGCTGCGCACGCTGCACGTGCCGATGCCAGGCACGACCTCGGGGTGGTTCACGTAGCAGAGCTCCGCGGGCTGCACGACGTGGGGTCCCTGGGCCGCGAGGACGTCCGCACCGAAGGCGACGATCTCGCGCGCCATCTGCAGGAAGTGCGGCGCGGGGAAGTGCTCGAACTCATAGCCCCAGTGCAGAAGCACCACGACGTACTCCGCGCCGTCCGCCCGCGCGCCGGCGATCTCGGTCTGGATCCGGTCGAGGGTGGCGCGGGGCTCGAGGTGTCCGAACGGTACGACGAAGAGGTCGTGGGTCGAGGTCAGGTCCCGTCGATTCACCCCCCACGTGTACGAGAGGAAGGCGATCCGGCTGCCCTTCACGTCCACGGTCGCGTGCGTGTCGACCCCCGTCGTGACAAAGCCGCGGCGCTCGGCCTCGGCCTTGGTCGCGGTGAGGCCCTCGTCGTCGGCGTCCAGGCTGTGGTTGTTGTTGAGTTGCAGCAGGTCGAACGGCAACGCGTCGAAGATCGCCGGATCGGCGTTGAACCGCACCGGCAGGCCCATCTTCTGGACCGGGTGGTCCGGAGAGGCCGCGGTCTCGAGGTTGCCGATGCGCAGGTCCCCCGTGATGTACGGGGCGACGGGCACCGCGAAGGCGTTCCAGTTTTCGCCGATCCAGAGGATGTCCCCGGCGAAGGTGAGCACGAGCCCTTCGGCGAGCGCGGGGAGCGTGGGCCCCGTGGCCGCGAAGTGCTGCATGACCTCGGGCTCCGCGGTCGTGTAGTGCTCGATGAGCTTCCGGAGGTACAGGGCCGTTTGGGTGACGTCGTTGGACTCCCAGGTCTCGGTCTCCCAACGCGCGTGGCCGTAGGGGGGCAGGTCGGGATCCGGGGAGTAGACGTACGGAAAGACCGTGGTCGGATCGGGCCAGTCGCTGTAAGGCTCGAGCGTCGCATCGGGTGTGGGTACATCGGCGTCGACCGCCGGCGGTGCGGCGTCGGCTTCGGGGGGCGCCGAGTCCGATTCATCGGCGCCACAGGCCGAGGCGCCGAAGAGCACGGCGGCCAGCAAGAGTCCGCGGCGCGGTGGGGTTACGGGCATGAGGTCCTCCGTCGGCGACGCGGGAAACTACCACACGGGGCTGCGCCGATTCGACGCAGACTGGTGTCCGACGCGGCTGCACGGCATGGTGCGGGCATGACCGCCTCCACCATCGCCGTCGTCGGCGCGGGCCTCGCCGGCCTGACCTGCGCCCGAGCGCTGACCGCTGCCGGACACACCGTCCGCGTCTTCGACAAGGCCCGGGGACCGGGCGGACGCATGTCCACCCGAAGAGACGACACGGAACGCGCCATGACCTTCGACCACGGCGCCCAGTTCTTCACGGCGCGAGACCCGGCCTTCGCTCTCGAGGTCGAGCGGTGGCGCGCCGCCGGGCATGTGGACGCCTGGGGCGGGCGCATCGTGCGGTGGGGCGCCGAGGCCGAGCCCGAGGTCGCCCCGGGCACTCGATTCGTCGGTGTGCCGACCATGAACGCACCGCTGAAGGCCCTCGCCGCCGACCTCTCGGTGCGCTACGACGTGCGGGTCGCGTCCGTTCGCCGTGCGCCCGCGGGCTGGGCGCTCCACGACGACGCCGGTGCCGCGCTCGGCGTTTTCGACCGCGTCGCGCTCGCGGTCCCGGGCCCTCAGGCCATCCCGCTGGCCGCCGGGTCCGAGGCCGTGCGCTCAGCGGCCGAACGCATCGTCTACGCGCCGTGCTGGGCCGTCATGGCGCGCTTCGACACCCGACTCGCCGCGCCCTTCGACGCCGCGTTCATCGAGGAGCGGGGCGGGTCGGCGCTCGGTTTTGTCGCCCGCGACTCGAGCAAACCCGGGCGTGCCGCGGGCGAGCGTTGGGTCCTGCATGGTGGGCCCGTCTGGTCGGCGACCGTGCTGGAAGCGACCCGAGAAGAGGTCGTGTCGCAGCTCTTCGATGCCTTCGGCGCTTTGCTCGGCGGCCTGCTCCGCGCCCCGGTGAGCGCGACCGCGCATCGATGGCGCTACGCGTTGCCGACCACGCTGTACCCGGGGTCGTGCGCCTACGACGCTCAGGCCGGCCTCGGCCTGTGCGGCGACGGGTGCCAGTCGGCGCGGGTCGAAGGGGCGTTTCTTTCGGGCCGGGCGCTCGCCGCGGCGATCGAGGCCGACCTCAGGCGGTCTTGAGGCCCTCGGCGATCAAACCCGCGAGCGCATAGACGGTCATCTGCGGGTTCACGAGGATCGAGGTCGGGAAAAGGCTCGCGTCGGCGACGAAGAGGCCGCGCACGCGGTGCAGCTCACCCGTGGGAGACACGACCGAGGCCTCCGGATCGGCGCCCATGCGGCACGTGCCCTGCGGGTGGTACGAGATCATCTTCACGGCGTGCGGACCCAGCGGCAGCGCGGCGAGCGCGGCGTCGAGCGCGGCCTCGCCTTCGACCACACCCGGGCCGTGCGTGGGCAGATACACATGGGTCGCGCCCGCCGCGAAGTAGATGCGCGCCGCGGCCCGCATCGCTTCGAGCATACGCGCTCGGTCCGAGTCGGCGAGGCGGTACTCGATCTTCTTCGTGCCGCCCTCCGCGTAGACACGGCCCACGTTCTCGTCATGGATCAAACACGCGACGCTGGCGAGGTGGCGGTAGTGACGCATGCCCTCGACGAAGGCCGGCCCGTAGCTCGGGAGCATCATCGACAGGGTGTCGGGCGACGCCATGCCGCCCTCGAGGAGGAAGCCGCCGCGCTCGTCCTCGTCGAAGGCGTGGCAGGCCGCGCCCACGGTCGCCCCGCGCCACGCGTCCAGGCGCTCGGGGAATCGCCCGACCACGAGCGCGCTCGGGTGCAGCGCGAGGTGGCGCCCGATGTGGTCGTGTGGATCAGGCACCTCGCTGCGCTGGAGCAGGAGAGGGGACTGGATGGCCCCCGCCGCGACCACGACCCGCTCGGCGTCGACCACGACCCGTGCGACCGGCTCACCGTCGCCGCCACGCCGGAGCGTGCCCTCGACCCCGACGGCGCGGCCGTCGACGAGGCGTATGCGGTCGATCTGGGTCTCCGCGATGATCTGCGCGCCGTGCGCCACCGCCCACGGCAGGTGGGTGACCAACGCGGACTGTTTGCGGTCGGACGCGCAGCCGTGGAAGCAGAAGCCCGTGAGCGCGCAGTCCTTCACGTTGCGTGCGAGGGGCGCGTGGTGCCACCCGAGCTTCTCGCAGCCTCGGACGAGGACCGCGCTGTTGGCGTTGATCTCGTGCGGCGCGTTCACGTGCACCGAGAGACGCTTCTCCATCACCGCGTAGATGGCCGACAAACGCTCGGCGGTGTGGCCCACGAGGCCGTGCACCGTCTGCCACTTCTCCAACACGCGGGGCGGGATGCGAAAACACACCGCGCCGTTCACGACCGTCGAGCCGCCGACACACCGCCCCTGCAGCACCATCAGGTCGCCGTCGGTGTTCATCTGGCCACCGGCGTCCTGGTAGACCCGGTCGAACATGCTCTCCAGCGTCTCGGTGAACGCGCTCGACGGCACGTACGCGCCGGCCTCGACCACCACGACGGAGCGCCCCGCCCGCGCCAGCTCGTAGGCGACGACGCCCCCGCCCGCGCCCGACCCCACGACGACCACGTCGGCCTTCAGGCGCAGCTCCGGGCCCTGGACCGAGCGGCTGTCGAGGACCGGCAGGGGCGCCTGCGGGGCGAGGGCTTCGACCATCGGCTCAGACCTCCGGGAGCGGCGTGTTGCCGAGGCGCGGAATGCCCATCCGCGCCGTGACCGGGCCGTCGTAGCCCAGGGGACCCCAGCTCCGCGCGTCGGCCCAGTAGGCGATGCAGGTCACCTGCTTGAGTGCGCCGAAGACCTGTCGTTGCAGGGCGTTGCCGCGCGCCCATCGGTCCAGATAGTCCGCCTGCTGCTCGTGGGTCAGGTTCAAGAACCGTGTGCCGTGGGCCCCGATGACCACCGCCCCCAGGTCGAAGAGGCCCGCCGCCTGCTTCAGCTCTTTGCGCAGCGCCGGCGTGAGTCGACCGACCGCGCGGTCCAGGTTCTCGACGAAAGGCAGCTCGCTGAGCTGCGCGAGTCCGGTGCCGTCCACGGGCATCAGCGCGCCGGCAAAGGCCTCGAAGAGCGCGAGCTCGGCGCCGTCCAGGTGACGCACGCCGGGTCGCTCGGGGGTCGGCACCCTCGGCCAGACCGCGAGCCCTGTGAGCGCGGCCCCGACGCCGAGCACGGCCATCCCCAGGGCGACGGCGCGCCGCCGCGTCGGGCGCGCAGGCGCCGACGGCTCGTTCTCTCCGGGCGACGACTCACTCACGGGCCCACGCTACGGGCGCGCGCAACGCCGGTCAATCCGAGCGTCTCCAGCTCCGGCTTGACGGTCGGGTCGCCCCTGGGGCATTCCGGCCTCATGTCCGCACCCGATCCCCGCTTCCTCGACGACCTGCGCGCTCGCGGGCTCCTGCAACAGACGACCTCGCCGGCCTTGGCCGAAGCCCTGGTCCGCGAGCCCGTCACGGCGTACATCGGCTTCGACCCGACCGCGCCGAGCTTGCACATCGGCAGTCTGCTCCAGGTGCTTGCGCTGGTTCGGCTGCAGCGCGCCGGTCATCGACCGATCGCCGTCGTCGGGGGCGGCACCGGGCTCGTCGGGGACCCGAGCGGCAAACAGGCCGAGCGCAACCTCCTGGGGCTCGAACAGCTCGCGACGAACCTCGCCGGCATCCGCGGACAGCTCGAGCGTTTCCTCGACTTCGACGGACCGCGCGGCGCCGTGCTCGTGGACAACTACGAGTGGCTCGGCCGCATGCCGCTGATGGAGTTCCTGCGCGACGTCGGCAAGCACTTCTCGGTGAACGCGCTCGTCGCCCGCGACGCCGTCCGTGACCGCCTCGAGAATCGGGAGCAGGGGATCTCGTACACGGAGTTCTCGTATATCTTGCTCCAGGCCTATGATTTTCTTGCACTTTTCGACCGCTACGGCTGTCGGCTGCAAGTGGGCGGGAGCGACCAGTGGGGCAACATCGTCTCGGGCACGGACCTGATCCGACGCCTCCGCGGCGCCGAAGCGTGGGGCCTGACGCAACCGCTCGTGCTCAAGTCCGACGGCACGAAGTTCGGCAAGTCGGAGCAGGGGAACGTCTGGCTCGATGCCGGCTTGACCTCGCCCTACGCGATGTTCCAGTTCCTGCTCAACACGGACGACCAGGACGTCGAGCGGCTCCTGAAGTACCTCACCTTCGTCGAGGTCGAGCACCTCGACGCGCTCCTGGTGGAGCACCGCGCGCAGCCCGGCCGGCGTGACGCGCAGCGGACGCTTGCCCGCGAGGTCGTCGGGTACGTTCACGGTCCCGAGGCGCGGGCCCGCGCGGAGCGGACGACCGAGGCGCTCTTCGGAGGGGGGGATTGGGCGAGCCTGGCGCTCGCGGACCTCGACGAGGCGTTCGCCGCCTCGCCGACGACGCAGTTGCGCGCCGACCAACTCGGAACTCCGGACGCGGCGCTCGCGGCGTTGCTCGTCGCGGCAGAGCTCGCGCCCTCGCGGGGCCAGGCGCGTCAGGCCATGAAACAAGGCGGCGTGACCCTGAACAACCGGCCCGTCGCCGACGAGCAGCTCGTCCTCGAGCGCGCGCATCTGCTCGCTGGACGCTACGCCGTGCTGCGCCGCGGCAAGAAGAGCTGGCACATCATTCGAGTCGATTGAGGCGCACACGCGCCGTCGACTACTCTCCAGCCACATTGCACGATTCCAGCTGGAGTGTCCGCATGGGTGGAGAGTTACGGGCGCTCGCGGTGATGGCTGCGTGCGCGTTGGTTCCGCTGCGTGCCCACGCCCAGGTCGGCCTCCTCGTCGACGACTTCACGTTGACGACCCTCGCCGAGGACATCACCGCGCCGTCGGTCGGCCTCGTCTGGGACCCCCGGGGCGCCCTCTTCGTCGCCTCGGGCGGCGGCCAGGCGAACATCACCGGGCCGTTGACGCTGATCGAACCCGACGGCGTGGACCGGACCTACGGCCCCCCGGTCGCCGCCATGGACTCGGTCGCGCTCGGACCGGACGGCCGCCTCTACATCGGCAACGGGCTGGGTCAGATCCTCCGGCTCACGCCGCCCAACGCGGTCTCGGACATCTACGTCTCGGGCAACCCGCTCAACGACCAGAACGGGCTGTGCTTCGCGCCGAACGGCACCCTGTACGCCACCGTCACGAACGCCAACCGCGTCGTCCGCATCAACGCGGACCGCACCATGGCCCAGTTCGGACCGGACGGCCGTTCGAACCCGGCGAACGCGAACCAGAGCCGCGCGACGTTTCAGCCGTGCGGCTGCGCGGTCGCCGAAGACGGCAGCGTCTACATCGGCAATCAGTACGGCGTCGGCCGAATTCTCCCGAACGGCACCGCCGAGCAGGTCATCGGGAACATCGTGGGCAACGCGCCCGTCGCCGACGCGAACTGTGCCGTCGCGTTCGGCCCCGACGGCACGCTGTACTACGGCGCTGAACGTCGCGGCGCCCTGTGGCGGCGCCCGACCGGAGTCGCCGCCCAGCCGGAGCGCATCGTCGACAGCATCCCGAGCCTCTACGGCGTCCACGCGACCTCCGACGGCGACGTCTACTTCGGCGGCAACCTCGCCAACGTGGTCTACAAGCTGACGCGTCAACGGGACTGGCTCCAGGTCGACGCGGCGGCGCCCGGCATGGCCGTCGTGACCCACATCGTCTCGGACCGGGTCGGCGGCTTCGGCGAGGCGCCCGTGGTGACGCTCGACTCGCAGGACGTCGTGGTCGGGCCCGTGAGCGTGCGGGACGCGGACCTGGGACCGGTCGATTCGCGGGTCGGCGCGGTGCTCACCGTGGTGCTCTATGTGCGACCGGGGGCGACGCCCGGTGTTTTCACCGTGCGTGTGGACGGCCAGGCGCTGCGACCGGTCGACACCCACATCGACAATCGCTTTCGCATCGTGACGCCGCTGCCGGCCCCCGAGGCCGTCGACGGGGTCGTGCTCGTGCCCGCGGCGGCGCGCTCCCCGTCGGGGGTCGCGGTCTACGAGCAGTTGGTCGTCGGGCGCGGGGAGCGGCTCGAGTTCGAGCCGGTCGACCCCACACCGAACCTGCCGGGCAACCCCGCGTACATGCCGCTGACCCTACTGGTGGAAGGCGCCGCGGTCCTTCAGGGAGACGTGGACGTCTCGGGCGCCGTGGGCGGCCTGGGCGGGGACGTCGAGGTCGGCAGCGGGGGCGTCGGCGGGCCCGGCGGCGGCGGCGGCGGCGCGGCGCAATCACAACGCACGAACACGGGCGGCGCGGGTTTCACGGGCGGCGGCGGCCAGCGCTGGCGCTCCAGTCGCGGCGGCGCGGGCGTGGCCGGCTTCGGGGAGCTCGCGCGGGTCGGCGGGCTCGGCGCCCTCGCGACCGGGGGCGGTGCCCCCACGGTGACCGGCGCGGCGGCCGGGGGTGGGGCCGGCGGCACCGGGCACGCGCTCGGCCGGGGCGGGCGCGCGGCCGACGGACTCGCCGGTGTCGCGGGCGGGAACGGCGGCGGCGGCGGCGGCATCAGCTCAGGCAACGCGGCCCCCGGCGGGGGCGGCTTCGGGACCGACGGTGAGAACGGGTCGGGCGCGATCGGCGCAGGACCCGCGGGAGGCTACGGCGGAGCGGGCCTGACGCACGGGTCCGTGGAGCTCGTGCCCTTCGCGGGCGGCTCCGGCGGGGCCGGCGGCGACGCATGCAACGCCTTCGCCGGTGGCGGTGGCGGTGGTGGCGGCGGCGCCTTCTACCTGCAGGCCCGGGTGCTGCTCATCGGACCCGACGCCGAGCTCCGTGCGAACGGTGGCGCGGGCGGGGACGCGGGCGCCCCCAATTGTGTGACGTCGGCCCCGGGTGCCGGCGGCTCCGGCGGCGCGCTGCACCTCGCGTCCCTCGACCTCACCTACCTGGGCACCGCTTCTCTCCAGGGCGGGCTCGGCGGCGACGGCGGCTCCATCGGCAGCGCCGGCGCTGGGGGCGAGGGCCGACTTCGGGTCGATGGCGCGGCCCTACCCGAGCCCGTCCCGGGGCCCACCGGAGACGTCGCTTCGACCTACGGCGGACCCGCGCTGCGCATCGTCGACGGGCAGCTCGAGAACGCGTCGCCGGCCGATGGTGTGCTCGAGGCGTACGGGCTCGACGGGCGCCTGCTCGGCAGCGCCCCGCTGGCCGCGGGTGAGGTCATCGACCCGAACCGCGTCGGGCAGGGCAACCGCCTGCTCGTGCTGAGCCACGTGGGCGCGGACGAGGCCTCGAGAATCTACTCGGCCGCGGCCGTGGTGGCCGTCCTCGACTCCGACGGCGATGGGGTCTCGGACCTCGACGACAACTGCCCACGTGTGGACAATCGGGACCAGGCCGACCAAGACGAAGACGGCCGGGGCGACGCCTGCGACGTGTGCGTCGTCGACCCCGAGAACGACATCGACGGCGACCTCGCGTGCGCCGACGCCGACAACTGCCCGGTCGATCCCAACGCCGACCAGACCGACACCGACCGCGACGGTCTCGGCGACGTCTGCGATGCCTGTCCGCTCGACCGCGAGGGAGATCCCGACGAGGACGGCGTCTGCGCGTCCGAGGACAACTGCCCCGACCTCGCGAACCCGGAGCAGGCCGACGACGACGAGGACACGGTCGGCGACGCGTGCGACCTGTGCCCCGGCGACCCCGGCAACGACCTCGACGGTGACCGCATCTGCGCCGCCGTCGACACTTGCCCCGACGTGGCGAACGCCGACCAGAGCGACACCGACGAAGACGGCGCGGGCGACGCCTGCGACGTGTGTCCCCAGGACCCGGCCGACGACGCGGACGACGATGGCCGCTGCGCGGACGCCGACAACTGCCCGGACGTGCCGAACGCGCAGCAAACCGACACGGACGCCGACGACGCTGGGGACGCCTGCGATGTGTGCCCCCGCGACGCGCTCGACGACGTGGACCTCGACCGGGTCTGCGGCGACGTGGACAACTGCGCGCAGCTCGCGAACGCCAATCAGCTCGACGGCGACCGCGACGGCCGCGGCGACGCGTGCGATGCCTGCCCCCAGGACGCGGCCAACGACGCGGACGCCGACACGGTCTGCGGCGATGCGGACAACTGCCCGGCTGTGGCCAACGCCAATCAGCTCGACGGCGACCGCGACACGCGAGGCGACGCCTGCGACGCCTGTCCGCGGGATCCGGCGAACGACGCCGACGCGGACGCGGTCTGCGGCGACGTGGACAACTGCCCGGCCGTCGCCAACGCGAACCAGGCCAACCGGGACGGTGACGCGCTCGGGGACGCCTGCGACCTTTGCCCCGCGGACGCGGCGAACGACGCCGACGGGGACACGGTCTGCGGCGACGTGGACAACTGCCCCGCGGTCGCGAACCCGCAGCAGGCCGACGCCGACCGCGACCTACGGGGCGATGCCTGCGACGCGTGCCCGGCCGACGCCGCCAACGACGCGGACGCGGACACGGTCTGCGGTGACGTGGACAACTGCCCTCGGGCCGCGAACCGGCAACAATCCGATGCCGACCAGGATGCTCTGGGCGACGCCTGCGACGTCTGCCCCGCGGACCCCGAGAACGACGCCGACGAAGACACGGTCTGCGGCGACGTGGACAACTGCTTGGACACGGCGAACGCCGACCAGACCGACACGGACCGAGACGGCCTCGGCGATGTGTGCGAGGCGTGTCCCCGCGACCCCGCCAACGACGCCGACGAAGACACGGTCTGCGGCGACGTCGACAACTGTCCCCAGGTCTCGAACGAGAGCCAGGGGGACCTCGACGGAGACCTGGCCGGCGACGCGTGCGATCTGTGCCCCGCGGACCTCGAGGACGACGCCGACGCGGACGGCGTGTGCGGCGACGTGGACAACTGCCCCCTCGCGCCCAACGACGACCAGCGCGACAGCGACGAAGACGGCCTGGGCGACGCTTGCGAGGACGACGTGGACGGGGACGGACGCCCGGACCTGACGGACAACTGCGTCGACATCTCGAACCGCGACCAGCTCGATCTGGACGACGACGGTGTGGGCGACGCGTGCGACGACGACACCGACGGGGACGGGCTCTCCGACGCCGTGGAGTTCGAGGCGCGGCTGGATCCGCGCTCCGTCGACAGCGACCGGGACACGATCGACGACCTCGAGGAGTACGGCGTCGGCGTCGTGGCGCGCGATACGGACGAGGACGAGACCGCCGACGCCCTCGACGAGGACGCCGACGACGACGGTCGCCCGGATACGCTGGAGGCGGGCGACGACCGCCTGGACACACCGCCCGTCGATACGGACGAGGACGGACAGCCGGACTACGTCGACCCGGACAGCGACGACGACCGGGTTCTGGACGTCGACGACGTGTGTCCGTTGGCGCCGGATCCGGAACAGCGCGACACCGACGAAGATGGGCTCGGAGACGTGTGCGACCCGACGCCCGGAGAGGTCGACGCGGCGGTGCCTGTGGTCGACGCGGCGGTGCCCGTGGTCGACTCGGAAGTGCCGGAGGTCGACGCGGAAGTGCCGGAGGTCGACGCGGAAGTGCCTGAAGTCGACGCGGAGGTGCCGGACATCGACGCCGAGGTGCCGGACATCGACGCCGAGGCGCCGGGGGTCGACGCGGTCGTGCCCGAGGTCGACGCGGCCGTGCCCGAGGTCGACGCCGAGGTGCCGGAGGCGGACCTGGGCGAAGACGCCGAGGTCGACGCGGCCGAAGTCCCTGAAACGGATGGAGAAAAGCCTGAGCTGGACGCCGAACCCGACGCCTCGGGCGATGGGCCGGAACCGGAGTTGCCCGACGCCGCGGACGAAACCGATTCCGGGGGGACGGGCGAGGGCGAAGGGGACGCCGGCGAGGACACTGGCGGTCAAGCCGACGCTTCGGGCTCCTGCGCTTGCCGGCAGACCTCTGGGCCCGCGCCGTGGCCGCTTTTCGTGCTTTTCCTCGTCGGCGCACGTCTGGGGAGCGGCGCCCGTCGCCGGCGTTCCAGTTCGCGGGTGACCTCGCGATCGTGATACTCAGCGGCTGTGGAGATGCGGCCGCAGCCTCGCCTGAACCTACCGGCGGAGTTCCTTCGCCTGGGTTACGTGCTGCTCTCGCGCATTGGTGAGGGCGCGAGCGCCGAGGTCTGGGAAGCCCGTGCGTCCGTCGGGGCGCGCACCGTCGCGCTCAAGATCAGCCGCGGCGACGTGCCGGAGGCCGAGAGCATCGCGGCTCGGCTTCAAACGGCCTGGAACGTCGGGCGTGGCCTGCGCCACCCCCACCTCGTCGAGACCCTCGACGGGGGCACGTTGCCCGGCGGCCGCGCTTGGATCGCCATGGAGCGCCTGGTCGGTCGAGACCTGCAGCAGGTCCTCGACACGGAAAGCGCGCTCAAGCCCGCCCGCGCGGTCCACCTGGGGCTCCAGGTGTGTGAGGCGCTCCAGGTCCTGCACCGACGCGGTGCCGTGCATCGGGACGTCAAGCCCGAGAACGTCTTCCTCACCGAGGATGGTCCCTGGGGCGACCACGCCCGCCTGATCGATCTCGGCGTGCTGGCCCTCGCCAGCGACGATCCGGAGAAGGCCCACGAAGACACCGGTCGCGTCATCATGGGCACGCCGCTCTATCTCGCGCCGGAGCTCGCGTACGGGGCCACGCCGGACCCGCGCGCCGACCTGTACTCCTTCGGGGCGCTGCTCTACCACTTGTTGGCCGGCGAGCCTCCGTTCCCCGGCGACGACCCACTCGAGGTCGTGCAGCGCCACGTCAACGAGCCGGTGCGGCCGTTGAGCACGCTCGTGTCCGCGTTGCCGTCTTCGCTCGTCGACATCGTGCATCGTTGCCTCGACAAGGACCCCCTCGAGCGACCGGAGAGCGTGGCCGAGGTGCTGGTGCAGTTGGAGCGCGCGGCGGAGTTCCTCGCCGGCGGCTTCGACTCGATCTCCCTGCGCCAGGCCCGCATCCCCGCAGTGCCGGCGGCGGGCATCCTGGCGGAGTGGAGGCACCTCGTCGCCGTGCTCCAACGCAACGTCACCCTGCTGTGGGTGACCGCCGTGCCGCCGGACGACGTCTCCGAGGCGCTGGCGTGGGTCCAGGACTCGGTCGAGGTCCTCGACAGAAGCCTCGAACGCCGGGCGGCGCGCCGCGAGCGAGCCGACGCCTTGGCGCGCAAGCGCATCGAGTCGCAGACCCGCCTGCTCTCCCAAAGACGCGCGCTCATGGCGGCGATGGCCGACGCGCGCCTCCTCGCGCGTGAGCTCCACACTCGACTCGAGCGCGCACTGGCGCGCCGCGCCGAGATCGACCAGATGCACCGCGCCGCCTTGCAGCCCTTCGCCGATGTGGGCGAGCGGGCCATCGAGGGCTTCGATCCCATCGGGCTCACACGCTTGCACGGGCCCGTCAGAACCCTGCTCGCCGCGCGCAACGAGGTCGACCAGGACCTCAAGCTCGCGCGCGCCGAAGAGCGCGACGCCGCGGAGCAGCTCGCCCTTCTGCTGGCGGAAGAGGTCGAGGTCGACGCCGCGCTGGCGGAGCTGCGCCTCGAGGAGCACGACGTCGAACGCCGCCTCGAGCTCCTGGCGGACGAGGCGGCCGACGAGGTGCTCGTGGCGCAGCGTGCCCTCGAGAACGCGTCCCTCAAGCTCTTCCTCGCGTTTACCCGCGCGGTCGTGCGCCTCGGGGGGGCGGCCGCGTGACCCGGACCCGTGTGCTCGACGACTGGTACGCCGTCTGTTGGTCGCACGAAGTCCGCAGCGAACCCAGGGCGACGCGCCTCTACGGCCGCCCGCTCGTGGTCTGGCGCACGTCCACGGGCGCGCTCGGTGCCGCTGAGGATCGATGTCCGCACCGCAACGTGCCGTTGTCGCTCGGTCGGGTGGTCGACGGTTGCCTCGAGTGCCCCTACCACGGGTGGCGCTTCGACACCGAGGGCGCCTGTACCCGGGTCCCCGGCCTTGTGGGCGGCGCTGGCTCACCGGGTCGACGGCTCGATGCCCACGCGGTCCAGGAGGCCGACGGGCTCGTCTGGGTGTGGGGTCGGGCAGGGGGCACACCGACCCGTGAGCCGTTTCGTTTTCCGCTGCTCGACCGCCCGGGCTACTCCACTGTGCGTGATCGTGTCTCGGCGCGCGCCACGGTCCACGCCACCGCCGAGAACGCGCTCGACGTGCCGCACACGGCGTTTCTGCACCGCGGCCTCTTTCGCGGCGCGGGGCGCGCCCACGAGATCGAGGTCGTCGTGCGACGCACGGCGCGGGGGTGCGAGGCCGAGTACCTCGGCGAGCCTCGACCGAGCGGGCTCGTGGGGCGACTCCTCGCGCCGAGCGGCGGGCTCGTCGTGCACTTCGACCGGTTCCAGCTCCCCGGCATCGCCCAGGTCGAATACAGCCTGGGCGACCGCAGCCACCTCGTCGTGAGCACCGCGCTCACCCCCGTGGCGGACGACGAGACCGTCCTGCACGTGGTGACGACCTTCCGCCTGCCGATCCCGGCGTGGCTCGTCACCCCGTTCCTCAAGCCGGTGGCGCGGGCGATCTTCCGCCAGGACGCGCGCATCCTCGCCGCTCAGACCCAGGTCCTGGAGACCTTCGGCGAGCCCCGCTTCTACTCCACCGAGATCGACGCGCTCGGCCCGCACATCCTGCACCTGCTGCGCACCGCGGAGCGGGCGGGCGCCGAAGGGGTCGACGCCCCGGCCGAGCCCTTCGAGAAACGCTTCAAGCTCAAAGTCTGAGGTCGCGGCTCACATCTCGTCGAGCGGGGTGATGCCGATCAGCTCCAGCCCGGCGCGGAGCATCCGTCGCGCGGCGCGCACCAGGTCGGCCCGCGCCGCGAGGAGCGCGGGCTCGGCGCCGAGCACCTTCGCATCGGGGCTGTTGAAGAACGCCGAGAACGCCTTGGCGACGTCGTAGGTCGCCTTCGGCAGCAAGTGGGGCTTGAGCTCCACGGCGGCCGCCCGGATCTGTTCCGGAAAGGCGAGCATCGCGCCGAGGAGCGCCTGCTCGACCGGGAGCGTGAGCTGGGCGTAGTCCGGCACCGCATCCGCGGCCGAATCCCCCACACGCCGGAGGATGCTGCTCGCGCGGGCGTGGGCATACTGGCAGTAGGCCCCCGTCTCGCCCTCGAGGGCGATGCTGCGCTCCTTGTCGAAAACGAACGTCGTCTGCGGCGCGAACTTGAGCAGGAAGAACTTGAGACCGCCGAGCCCGATGGCCTCGGAGCGTCGGTGCAGCTCGGCGGGATCGTTCGCCGCGAGCGCCTCGTTGCGCCCCTCGGCGGCGGCAAACGCGAGGGCGTGCAGCTCGTCGAGGAGATTGTCGGCGTCCACGACCTTGCCCTCGCGGCTCTTCATCTTGCCGTCCGGCAGCTCGACCATGCCGTAGCTCAGGTGGTGGAGGCGCCCCGCGAGTGAGGGCCGCAGGCACTCCAACATCCCGAAAAGACACTGGAAATGGTGGTCCTGCTCATTGCCGACCACGTAGACCATGCGGTCGAAGGCGTGGCGGTCGTGGCGCTGCATCGCCGTGCCGAGGTCCTGCGTCGTGTACACACTGGTCCCATCGGATCGCAGGACGGCTTTCTTGCCCTCGAGGCCGATGCGCGCCAGGTCGAAGAGCACCGCGCCGCCAGGATCACGCTCGAAGACACCGTCCTCGAGGCCGCGTGTCACGAGGTCCTTGCCGAGCAGGTACGTCTGCGATTCGCGATCGACCTGCTCGAAGCCGACCCCCATACGCGCGTAGGTCGCGTCGAAGCCGGCCTCGCACCACGCGTTCATGCGCTTCCAGAGCGCGCGGACCTCGGGCTCGTCGGCCTCCCAGTCGAGCAGCATCTGCCGCGCCGCCCGGCCCAGCGCGCTCTCGCCGTTGAACCAGTCGTCCCGGGAGATGCCCGGCGGATGCGCTTCGGCCTCCCATTCGGCCTGCAGCGCGCGCTCGAAGCGGACATACAGGTCGCCCACGAGGTGGTCACTCTTGCGACCCGTCGACTCCGGGGTCGCGCCCTCGCCGAATCGGGCCCAGGCCAACATCGACTTGCAGATGTGAATGCCGCGGTCGTTGATGAGGTTGATCCGGATGACCTCGGCCCCGGCGGCGCGCGCGGCCTGGGCCACCGCGGCGCCCAGCACGATGTTGCGCGCATGGCCCAGGTGCAGGGGCTTGTTCGTATTCGGCGAGCAGTACTCGACCAGCAGCTTCTGACCTCGAAGCGCGTCGGAGCGACCAATCGCGGCGTCGTCCGACAGCGCCCAGGGTACGGTGCGCGCCGCGACCGCGCTCCAGTTCAGGCGCAGGTTCAAGAAACCGGCGACCGCCTCGCAGCGCTCGACCAGCGGATGACCCGCGAGGGTCTCCGCGAGCTGGACGGCGATGACCTGCGGCGCGAGCTTCAGGGCGCGCGCGTAGGGGTGGCACGGCAGCGCGAGGTCGCCCGCGCCCTCCCGGGTGGGCGCGGCCAGGGCGGCCGGCGCGGCCTCGGGCGCACGTTCCGTGAGCCAGTCGTTGAGCGGGCGCGCCACCTCGGCGATGATCTGGGCATGCAAGTCCGTCGGCATGCGCGCATTCTGCGTTCGGCCCCCCGCCCACGCAAGGCGCGGGTCCTCGCCGTTTTGGCCTTCGCCCTGTCCGGGTGCCTCGACCAGAGCAACGTGGCCCAGTCGCAGCGGCTGGACGAAGCGCGCATCGCCCGCATCGGCTTCGCCCACGACGCGGGTCTGAGCGCCCCCGACGCGCGGGTCTGCGCGAGCCCTTGCGGCGCTGCCGAGGGGGCGACGTGCGAGTCGCGGTGCCGCGTGCTGTGCGTCACCTCGACCCCCGACGCGCCGTGCACGGCCGCGGAACGATGGCGTCTCAGCGCGACGGTCACGCGCACGGGGTGCGGCGCTCGCGCGGTCGAGTCGGGCATCGAGCTGCCCGTCGCCGGCGGCACCGAGACCTTCGACCTCTTTGTCGGGCCGTCGGGCGAGGTGTGCCCCGCCCTGGCCGACGACGCGCCCGAGCGGGCTTCGCTCTTCTCTCGCGATTGTCTCGCGCCGATCTCCGACGGCCTCGACCTCGAGGTCGGCTGGGGATTCGACGATCCGGTCGGTGTCCGGCGGCTCCTGTGGGTGCGGGGACGCTTCGAGTCGACCGGCCGTGTGCCGACCGCCCGTGGCATCATCGACCGCCGTGATTACGGTCCCACCCTCGATTGCGCCACCGAGTACGCGTTCACCGGGACGCGCGTCGCGTCTCCCTGACACTGCCTCGAAGAACGGAAAGCAGCCCATGTCCGAAGCCCCCGCCCTCGCCGCTCTGCGCGGTTCCCTCGAGGCGCTCTCGCGCCAGTACGAAGCCCACTTCGCCGGGCAGCCGCGTGTGTCGCGGGACCCGGTCCTGATGGCGACGATGCGCGACGAAGCCGCGCGCATCGTCGAGGCCTTGACGAGCACTCCGGTGGGCGCCGAGCGCGACACCCTGCTGCAGACCGCCCTCGAGGCCAAGCGCCTCTACACGCAGGAGACGGCCGCGATCACGCAGTCGCAGTCCCAGGGGCCAGAAGCGCTCGACGCACATCGGCTGTCGACCTGGGTGCACTTCGCCACGCGGCGCTACGTGCGGCACTTCGCAGGCAAGTCGCGCCTCACACGAGACGCGGCGTTGCTCTCGGAGCTCGTCGCCGACCTCGAGCGTCTCGGCGAGGACATCACCGCACTCTCGCAGGAGTTCCAGAGTGTCGAGCTCACCGAGGCCCGGACGCTCGTCGACCAGAACCTCAAGCTCTACCGCTCGGAGCGCACGCAGATCGGCCTGGCGCGTGAGGCCCTCTCGACTGAAGAGCAGGTCGACACTCTCGCGCAGCTCGCGAACGACCAGTTCCAGCTCTACGCCGATCACTTCGCGGGCAAGTCGCGGCAGTCACGTCGCCCCGTCCTGCTGCAGCGGATCGTGGACAATCTCAAAGAGGTCCGAGAGCGCATGCAGAGCGTCGCGCTCACCCACCCACAGCTCGCGAACAATCAGAAGAACATCGAGATCGTCAGCGGACGGCTCGAATTCTACTCCAAAGAGCTCGAAGAGATTCGCAAAGTCCGTGAATCGACGCAGTTCCAGGACCTCGTCGGTAGCCTGGGCGGTGCGGCCAACCAGATCTTCGACGAGTACAAGCAGCACTTCGCCGGTCAGGACCGCAAGACCCGGGAGCTCAACAGGTTGAGCAAGGTCTGTGACCAGCTCTACGAGATCGCGCACCAGATGGATGACCTCGATCGGGTTCGCGAGAACGAAACCAACATCGCCAACCTCCAGATCGTCCTGGACAACCTCCGAATGTACGAACGCGAGTTCGACGAGATCCGTAAGGTCCAGCAGGCGACCTGAACCGATCTGTCGTGGCGTGCGGGGAGATCGGCGAGATCTCATCCGATCCAACGACCTCTGCATACATCTAATGCCATGTCTGGTGTGTGGGTCCGTTCACACCCTGTCACCTCGAATTGGCACCAAAATGTACCGAAAACTGCGCTCCGACTGGCCGCGTAAAGATTGCGAATGGTTTGTGATGTGCGGTAATTTTACGGGGCCAGTGCGCATAGCCGGGTCCCAGGGTGGGGAACCTTCGCGCTGACAGGTGCCGTCTCGGGCAGGGAAGCCAGAGCGACATCCACGGAAGTGGACTCGTTTGAACTCTCCCCGAGGTGCCCTATGTCGCGTTTCCCGGCGTTGCGCTATCTGGCTTTCCTGCTCGGCCTCGTGTGGTCCGGGCAGGCGCTCGCGCAGACCGACGTGGTCATCCCCGTCCCGTACTCGCCGAAGTCGCCGACCGTGCCACACCCCGTTCACGAGGGCGCACCGACGACGCTGAAGGCCTACGTGCGGAACGCGACCTGCGGCACGTACACGGTCTGCTGGGACACGAACCTCAACGGCAACTTCGGCGACGACCAGTGCCGCGACGTCGGCCGCGACGGCAGCAATACGCTGTGGGACATCGGCCGCACCTACCGGGTGCCGATGGTCGACAACGAGCGCACCATCAACGTGAGCGTGCGGATCCGTAACCAGTGCACCGGGGCGCTGAACTACGGCACGTACCGGATGTTCGTCTACAACTGGGTGCCGTCGAACAACCCGACGCAGTGGTCGAACGAGGAGATGGAGATCCTCCAGGTCTCCGCCGTCGACGAGAACATGTGGTTCCTGCACCGCACGCTCGTGGACCGGAGCAACGGGGTCAACAACACGATGACCGGTCGTGCCCCGTTCTCGGAAGCGACGGGCATGTGGATCTGGCTCTTCATCATCAACGGCCACCTGCCGGCGTTCCCGCCCAACAGCTACAACGCCTTCGGCCAGCCGCTCCCCGTCGTGCGCGACGCCGTCGGCAACGTGATCCCCAACGGCTGGTATGCCGCGAACGACGCGCGATGGGCGGTCTCTCCCTACGCCGAGACCGTGACGCGCATGATCAACTTCACGATGGCGGGCTCGAGCACGACGGGTGGGATCCCGGCCGCCGACGAGGCGAGCACCTTCGGCTTCCGGCGTAACGCGCAGAACCAGCTCGTGGACGACACGATGGTGCGTCT
>JBMOFP010000079.1:0-27468 GCA_049318805.1 Bradymonadia bacterium | reverse complement strand
CTTCAACGGCTTCGAGTTCGAGGCCATGGTGCGGCAGGGCATCAAGGTCACGGCGATCGTCGGCAACGACGCGTGTTGGCGGCAGATCTACCGCGGCCAGGTCGACATGTTCGGCGAGAAGCGCACGCCCGCGACCAAGCTCGCGTACACCCGCTACGACAAGGTCGTCGAGGCCCTGGGCGGCCACGGGGAGTACGTGGAGACCGTGGATGCCCTCGGTCCGGCGCTGGAGCGCGCCTTCGCTGCGGAGACGGCCGCGCTCGTGAACGTGAAGATCAGCGTCAGCGACTTCCGCAAGGGCGCGATCAGCGTGTGAGCGTTCGACGCGCGAGGGTTGCGGCGTCGCTCGCCCTACTGCTTCTAGGGTGCGGCACCCAGGTCGCCCCGGGCGAGCCCGTCGCGGCGAGTCGGTGGTGGCTGGGGAACTGGCAGGTGGACCTCGACGCGCTCGATGCCGAGGCCCACTTCACCGCGCTGAGCCCCGAGGCTCGGGCCGTGGTCCGCGCGGCGCTCGAGGCCAACACCTGGCGCCTCGGGATCGACAGCACGCGGGTCCATCTGCCCGACGGGCGCGCTGTGCCCTACACGCTCGAACAGACCGCGCCGGACACCGTGATTCTGCGGGATGCCGACGCGGTCCTCATCCGACTGGTCCGCACCGGGGCCGACGCGCTGCGCACCGACCGGGAGCTCCCGCTCGAACGCGCGGACTGAAGCGAGCATCGTCACCGTTTCGCCTTGCTCCCGTCGGACTCCGTCAGAGACAACAGGGGCTTACGGTCTCGTGACGGAGCGGAGTCGGCAGTGGTTCTTCGAACAAGTCGGTTGTGGTTTCTGGGTCTGGGCCTCGCGGCCTGCGGCGGAGGGGATGGCGGCGGTGGCGGTGCGGCCACGGACGCCGCGCTGGACGATCGGGGCATCGCGCCTCCGACGGAAGATGTGGGTCCTGCGGGCGGCACGGGCGGAGAGCGACCGCCCGAAGACGACGCGGCGGTCGGTGGCGGCGGCGGGACCGGAGGCACCGGCGGGACACCCCCCGACGGCGGACCGCGGTTCGCGTGCGCCGACGGCATCGACAACGACGCCGACGGCCTCATCGACCTTCGGGACCCCGGCTGCGTAGGTCCCGAGGACACGGACGAGACCGACGCGGTCAGCGTGCCGCAATGCTCCAACGGCCTCGACGACGACGAAGACGGGCCGCCCGACCTGGCGGATCCGAACTGCACCGGCGAGTCGGACCCCTCGGAGCAAGGCGAGAACGAGGTCACGGGCTGCACGAATGAGGTCGACGACGACGGCGACGGCCTCATCGACTTCCCGAATGACCCCGGGTGTCGCGCGGCCGGTGACGACACCGAGGACTCCGACGCGGTCGGCGAGCGCCCGACCTGCGCGAACGCGCTCGACGACGACGGCGATGGCGCTACGGACTACCCCGAAGATCCCGGCTGCCAGGGCCTCGGCGACATGAACGAGGCCGACCCGGCCGTGGCGCCGGTCTGCGCGAACGGCCTCGACGACGACGAGGACGGCGCCATCGACTACCCCGACGACACCGGCTGTGTGGCCGCGGGGGATCCGAACGAGTTCGGCGCCTGCGGACCCCAGCTCGACGCGCTCGACCTGAACACCGCGCTCGCCGCCGACGGCTTCTACGACGGCACGCTCGAGGGCGGTTCCGCCATGCTCGCGGGCTCTTGCGGCGGCGGCTCGGGCCCCGAACGCATTTTCCAGTACCGACTCGATCGACGTGTCTCGGCGCTGGTCTTCAGCACGAACCACCCCGAGACGACGAAGCCCACGGTCCTCTATGTCCGCACGGGCTGCCTGGACCCCGTGGACGTGGCCTGCAATCGAGGCGCGGAGGCCACGCCCGGCACCGAGGTCCGGCTCGAGCGGCCGGCGCCCGGGCTCTACTTCGTCGTGGTCGACACGAGCAGCGCGGCCCTCGGGCCGGGACCGTTTCGTCTCACGGTCGACCAGGTCGCCGCACCCGCGTGTGACGATGGCGTGGACAACGACGAAGACGGCGCGTTGGACCTGAATGACCGCGGGTGCGTGGACTTCGCCGACCTCGACGAGACCGACGAGGGCATGCCCGCGTGCGGCAACGGCCTGGACGACGACGGCGACGGCTTCACCGACTACCCGAGCGACCCGGACTGCGAGGCCGCGGGCGGCGTGCTCGAAGGCCCGGTCTGCAACCCGGCCTACGCGCTCGTGCCCGTCGAGCTCCCCGGGGGCGAGTTTCAGGTCAATCTGGGGCTTGGAGAGGGCCTCACGGCCTCCAACTGCGGGCCGGGCATCGGCCTGGAAACGGTCGTGGCCGTGCTCGTCGAGGAGGCCTCTCGCGTCCGATTCTCGGCCCTCGCGAACGACGAAGGCGACCTCCAGGCCTCGGTACGGCGAGGCTGCGACGATCCTGCGACGGAGGTCGACTGCGCCCCCGGACTCTTCGGAGAGGCCGTCGAATTCGAGATCGAGACCGAGGGTCCGGAGACGCTCTACTTCATCGTCGAGGCCAGCGCCGATGACTTCTTCGGGCCCGCCGCCTCCGCGACGGTGCGCGTGGACATCGAGTCGTTGATCACCGGCTGCTCCGACGCCGCCGACAACGACGACGACGGGCTCGTGGACCTCTTCGACCCGGGCTGCAAGGGCCCCCAGGACGACTCGGAGCGCGACCCCGCAGCCCCGCCCGTGTGCGCAGACGGCGCCGACAACGACGCCGATGGGCGCGTGGACTATCCCGACGACAACGGCTGTCTGGCCGCGGGCGACACCGACGAGGCCATCGGATGCGCGTTCGTCGAGGACCTCGTCGTGCTGCCCGCCGAGGGCGGCCGTGTGCCGCTCGACTTCGGTCAGGACGTCTACGACGCGAGCTGCGCCGGTGAAGGTTCCGACGCGGTCGTCGCGTTCACGGTCTCGGTGCCCAGCGAGGTGCTCGTTCGCACCGTGACCGGCGACTTCGACACCGTGCTCGCCGTGCTCAACGAATGTGCGGTCGGGGCGGAGCTCGACTGCGACGACGACGGCGGCGAGGCCCCGCTCTCGGAGTTGACGTTCGATCGCCTGCAACCCGGGGTGTACTTCGCCGTCGTCCAGGCGTTTCGCGGAGCCCCCACCGCCGCCGAGCTCGAGGTCGCGATCTTCCCGGACGCGCCGCCGGCGTGCGCGGACGCGGTCGACAACGACGGCGACGCCCTGGTCGACGCCCTGGACCCTGGGTGCACGGGTGCGTTGGATACGAACGAAGCCGACGCGCCCGCGCCCCCGGCCTGCGCCAACGGGCTGGACGACGACGAGGATGGCCTCGTCGACCACCCGGCCGATCCGGAGTGCGGCGCCGCCGGCTCGCCCACGGAGGCCGGTCGATGCCTCGACGGGCGCCCCGTGCTCGAGGTCGGACAGGCGGGCGGACGCTTCGGAGCCGCCTTCGCGAACCTGGAGAACGCTACGGCCCTCTCGTGCCAGCCGGGCATGGGCGGGGAGCTGCCCCTCGTGCTCACGCTGGACGAGCGGTCGCGGGTGCGCATCGGCGCGTCGACCCGACGCGGCGAGCCGTTGTCCGCGGCGATCTCGGTGCGGACTGGATGCGGAGAAGAAGGTCGACCTGATGAAGAGCTCGCGTGTGGCGCCGCCTTCTCCGGGCCTCTCGTCGTCCGGGAGCTCCAGGCCGGGACCTACTACGTCTTCGTCGAGCCGAGCGCCGGCATCGAGGTGAACGGCTTCGTCGACATCCAGGTCGACTCCCTCGTGCGCGCCTGCAACGACACCCGCGACAACGATGAGGACGGGCTCACGGACGCGGCGGACCCGGGCTGTGCGCTCGGAAACGACGACGACGAGACGGACCCGGCGGTGCCCACGGCCTGCAGTGACGGCGTCGACAACGACGGAGACGGCCTCACGGACTTCCCGGAGGACCCCGAGTGCGCCTTTGCCGGCGCCACGCTCGAGACCCTGCGATGCGGTCCCGCGGTGCCCGTCGTGGAGGGCGGCATCGACGTGGAGATCAACGTGGAGTTCGACGACGCGCGTGACTTCTTCGCGCCCCGTTGCGCCGACGATGCTGGTCCGGACGTGGTCATCGCCCTCGAGGTCGAGGTGGTCTCCGACCTCGTCGTCTCCGTGGTCGGCGACGGCGGCGCGACGGAGTACGCCCTCGCGCTCCGCGACGCTTGCCCGGACGGTGGCTTCGAGCTGACGTGCGCCACCGAGTTCGACGCCGAGCTGTCGGCCTACAGGGTCGAGCCCGGGACCTACTTGCTCTACGTTCAGCGCCCGGATTTCGTGGCCGATCCGACCGCCCGCGTGACCATCGCCCGTCGCCCCGTGGTGACGGCATGCAGCGATGGGCTCGACAACGACAACGACGCCGTCGTCGATGCCCTCGACCCCGGCTGTGAGACGCACGTGGACGTCGACGAGGCCGATCTGGCCGACCCGCCGCACTGCGCCGACGGCGTGGACAATGACGGAGACGCCGCCATCGACTTCCCGGCGGATCTCGACTGTCGCGCCCTCGGCGGTGTGGCCGAAGAGAAGCGGTGTCCCGCAGGCACAACGGTGGTCCAGGTCGGGCCCGCGGGGGGCGTCTTCAACGCGGACCTGACGGTCGGCGCGAGCCTCGGGACCGGCGCATGCCTGTTCGGCGACAGTCGCTTCATCGCGTACGCGGTTCGCATCGAAGAGCTGTCTCGCCTGACGGTGACCGCGCCCGACGACGACTTCTTCGGCGTGGACTTGCTCCTGCGGACCGACTGCCTGGCGTCCGTAGAGCGCGCGTGCGTGGAAGACTTCGGCGAAGCCCGCCTCAGCGCCGAGGTCGAGGCCGGCTTGTACTATGTCCTGGTGGGCTCGAGCCCACGGGGCGACCCCCCGCCCTTCCCCGTCACCATCACGATCGAGTCCCTCATCGTCGAGTGCAACGACGGCCTCGACAACGATGAGGACGGCGCCAACGACCTGGCCGATCCAGGGTGCGCCGGCGACCGGGACGACGACGAGACCGACCCCGAGGTCGTCCCCGTCTGCGCCGACGGCCTCGACAACGACGACGACGGCGACATCGACTACCCGGACGATGCAGCCTGTATCGCCGCGGGCGGCACGTCAGAGTCCGCCAGCTGCGACCTTGTCCAGCTCGCGGCCATCCTCGGCGACGCGGGCGGGGTCGTTCAGACCGACACGACCGGAGGCGTCGACCTCTACAACGGCGCGAGCTGTGGCGGAGGCGGCCAAGGACCGGAGGAGGTCATCGCCCTCGTCCTCTCGGCCCCGGCCGCGGTCACGGCGACGATCCTCGACGGCGACTACGACACCGTGCTCTTCGTTCGCGACCTCTGCGACGGTGGCGAGGAGCTGGCATGCAACGACGACGGCGAGTTCGGGCTGCTCTCCGACCTCGCGTTCCCTCGTCTCGACGCAGGCACCTACTACTTCTACGTCGATGGGTTCTTCGGTACGTCGGGGACCGCGGAGATCGAGTTCATCGTCACGCCGCTGTAGTTTCCGAGAGCACGGCGTCGAGCATCTCGTCGCCGTCGAAGACGGCCCGCAGGCACACGGCCTCGCCGCTGAGCGCCCGGCTCAGCCACAGACGGTCGTCGGCCCACATCTCGTCGAAGGGCAAAGCGTCGAGCGGGTACCAGAGCGGGACCGCCTCGTCGGTCTCGATCGGCTGAACGTCCGCGCCGGACGGTACGTGCCAGACGAAGACCTCGACGTGCATCGCGAGGCCGTCGACGAACTGGAACGAGAGTGTGCCCGCGGCGCGCGGTGACTCGACGCGCACGCCGACCTCCTCCTCGACCTCGCGGCACGCCGCCTCGACCGCCGTCTCGCCCGGATCGATCTTGCCACCGGGCCCGTTGATCTTGCCCGCGCCGAGGCCGCGCTTCTTGCGGATGAGCAGCACCTCGGCGCCGCGCACGACAAAGAGCAGCGTCGCTCGGACGTTCGGCTGCCAGACCGCCCAGTCGAGGTCCGCGACACGTCTCACGGCGCGAACTCGGGCCGCGCGCTCACGACGCCCGTGCGTTCGCCGCGCAGCAGCGCCCCGAGGCCCCACTCGAGACCCTCGGGCGCGCGCTCCACGAACCGCCCGACCTCGGCACCGTCGCGCCGGACGATGAACGTGGGCACGTACCGCACGTCGAAGGTCGCGGTGTGGCCGGCGGGGTCGCGCTTCGTCCGGTCCACGGCCGTTTCGCGGAAGGTGAACGGCACCGCACCCTCGCTCGCGAGCAGGTCGAGCGCACGCCACCACCGCGCGACCTCGCGCTTGCTGTCGCCGCACCAGGTGCCATGGACGACCTCGACGTGGGTGCCCGGGGGGGCCCCGCGCCACGCCCGCACGGCGTCGGCGTCCAGCGTGCGGCCCGCTTCGTCGAAGCGCTCGGCCCACCCGGGCGCCTCGGCGAGCACCCGCGCGCGCGAGACCTCACCGACCAACACGACGGGCGCTCCACGGGTGGACGCCGCCCCTGCGGCCGGGACCGGGTGTGGCCCGGCACCGCAGGCCGTGAGGCCGACGGCCAAAAGGAAACGGCGCGCGAGCGAGCGCGCCGTAGGCTCCAAACGCATGCGGTCCTCGCGGAGTCGGGCTCATCGGTGGCCAGAAGCTATCACCGCCGCACGATTTCGGCGCCGGGAAGGGCCGCGCGGGCGCAGAATGCGCGGCCATGGAATCCGGTGAATGGCAGGTGGCGCCCGACGACGACGGTCTGCGCCTCGACGCGGTGCTCAAGCGCCTGTGTGGTCTCTCCAACAGCCGCACGCGGGCGGCGATCGCGAGCGGCAAGATCTTCGTCGACGGCGAGCGGGTCTTCGACATGGCGGTCCGCCTCGCGGCCGGCATGCGGATCGAGCTCAAGGCCCACGCGCCCAACCCCGTCAAGACCGAGCCGTTGGGCCTGAAGCTCGTCTACCGCGATGACCACCTTCTCGTGGTGGACAAGCCGGCGGGGCTGGTGTCGGCGCCGATCCCCGACAGCGACGAGCAGACCGCGCTGCATGCCGCGAAGCGACTCGCAAAGAGCGGGCGTCCCAAGAACGTGCACCGTCTCGACAAGGACACGTCGGGGCTCCTGCTCTTCGGGCTCACCCTGGAGGCGACCCGGGCCCTCCGGCACCTCATCGACCAGCACGAGGTGCACCGACTCTACCGCTGCGTGGTCGCGGGGGTGCCGAAGCCGCCGGCGGCGGTGGTCTCGAGCATGCTGCTGCGCGACACGGGGGACGGCAAACGCGGATCGCGCCCGAGCACCTACCGGGTGCGCCCCCTCGGCACGCCCGATCCCGGCCCCATGCCGGGCTACGGCAAGCTCGCCATCACGCGTTACCAGACCGTGCTGACCCGAGGCGACCGCGCGGCCCTCGAGGTCTGGCTGTCCACGGGTCGGACCCACCAGATCCGGATTCATCTCGCCGAGTTGGGCTGTCCCGTACTCGGAGAGCGGGTCTACGCGAAGGTGCCCGGGGCGCGGCGTCAGGCGCTGCATGCCGCCCGACTGTCGTTCCAGCATCCCATCACCCATCAGGCGCTGAGTTTCAGTTGCCCGTGGCCCGCCGATCTCGCCGAGCTGCAGCCGCGCCCATCGGATTGGTAACGCCCCGCGAGACGGGTTTACCATCGCGGGATGCGCTCACTGACCATCGCCTGGATTCTCGCCCTGGGGGCCTGCCTCGCCGCCTGCAACGACTCCACGAGCGGCGGCGCGGGCGGCTGCACCGACGACCGCGAGTGTGACCTGCCGGCGGTCTGCCTCGAGGGCGCATGTGTCGTGGAGTGCCGCCGGGACCGCGAGTGCGGCCGGAGCGAGCTCTGCATCGAGAACGAGTGCCGCTCGCCGGACTCTTGTGCCCGAGACACCGACTGCGAGCCCTTCGGACTGGTGTGCGACCGCACGGTCTTGCGCTGCATCCCGGCCGGCGCCACCCCCTGCAACCCGTTCGCGACCCCGCCCTGCAGCGGCGGCCGATTCTGCAATCCCCAGGGGCTCTGCGTGGGCGACGCGGGCGCGGAGCCTCCGACCGGGGACGCGTCCCCGCCCTTCCTGGACGCGACCCCCCTGCCCCGTAACGACGCCGGCCCCTCTACGCAGCCGCCGCCGGACGCGGGCCCACAGCCTACGGACATGCGGGTCCCACCCCCGCCCGTGGATGCCGGCCCCGACACTCCGGACGCCCGCCCGCGCGGCAATCGCGGCTACGGTGAGCCGTGCGGCTGTGCCGGGGACTGCGCGACCGGGTTCTGCGTGGAGAACAAGCTGCGCGCGTCGCGCACGTGCACCGACCGCTGCGACCGGGACGACGACTGCCCAGGCATCGACACCTGCATCCAGGCGCAGGTGCGCCCCGGGGGCAGTGACGAGTGCCCTCCCGTAGACCTCGGCCTCGAGCCCGGCGAGATCGTGGGCGTGTGCGCGCCCAACGAGACCAGCCTCCCGTGCAACGGCCCGCAGGACTGTACGTCGGGCATCTGCCTCACGCCGCCCCGCCCCGCCGAGTGGCTCGTGCCGCAGAACATCTGCACCATGCGGTGCGAGGGCGACGGCAAGTGCCCGTCGGGCTACAGCTGCCAGGCGATCCAGGCGAATGGCGGCGCGGTCTCGGTGTGCGCGCTGGACCTCGGCAACGTCGTCCAGTGCAACGACATGCAGCAGTGCGGCGGCACCTGCGCCGTACCCGCGGGGCGCAACGAGATCGAGGTCACGCTGTGCGCGCAGCTCGAGGCCGGCGGCTCCGGATACTGCACGTGCTCGTGCGGGTCCGCGGCCGACTGCCCCCGGGGCTACGCGTGCCAACGCTCGCTGGAGAGCGGCGACGGCGTGCGCCCGGGCATCTGCACCCCGCTCGCGGGGTACGTTTGCCCCCGCGAGGCCATGGGAGGCCCGCTCGAGCCCCCCTTCGAGTGTGCGTCGCTCCAGTGCCTGGGCGGCGATGACGAGAACCCGCGCTACAGCCGCTGCACCTCGGAGTGCAACGACGCGCGGGACTGCCCGGGCGGTTACGGCTGCGACCAGTTCGAGGGCCAGGGCTACTGCGTTCCCCGCTGAGGTGCGGTAATGACGCCGACCATGCTGGTCGAACGTCTCTCCCGAATCCGCGGCTATCTGCTCGACATGGACGGCACGCTCTACATCGGCGGTCGTGCCGTGCCGGGCGCCGTAGAGCTCATGCGCGCCCTCGAAGGTCACCCGCGACTGGTCTTGACGAACAACTCCTCGGCGTCGCGCGGGAAGTACCGGGCCCGCCTCGCCGCGCTCGGGATGCGCGTTCGCCTCGACGACGTGCTCACCTCGGGTGAGGCCTCGGCGCAATGGCTCGTCGCTTCGACGCCGCTGCGCCGGCCTTACGTGCTCGGCACCCGCGCGTTGGTCGACGCGTGTCGACGCGCCGGCCTCGAGCCCTCGCGCGCCGACGAGGCCGACTGTGTGCTGCTCGGCTACGACACGACCCTCCGATACGCGCGGTGGAGTGAAGCGTGCCTCCTCGTGGCCGCTGGTCTGCCCTACTACGCGACCCACGCCGACCGCACCTGCATCTCTCCGCAGGGGCTCCTGCCCGATGCCGGGGCGATCATCGCGGGCATCGAGGTCACGACCGGCAAGAAACCGATCGTGCTGGGCAAGCCCGAATCCGCGATGGTCGAGGCGGGCCTACGACGACTCGGCACGACCCCCGAGGAGACGCTGATCCTCGGGGACCAACTCGACACCGACATGCTTCTCGGCCTACGGAGCGGCGTACTTGCGGTGCTCACGCTCACGGGCGAGTCGGTGCTGCGCCCCCCCGAAATGCCCGAGGTTCGGCCCGATCTGACCGTGAAAGGACCCGCGGATTTGCTGGCCCGACTTCGCGCTGCGGGCGCACTTCCCGCGGCTTGATCGCTTGCCGTCTTGCGCAAGGCGAGAAACGCGCGACAATGGGCCGACATGGAGTCCGACAACTCAAGGAGAACCGAAAGATGAGCCACGCCCGCTGCAACGTCGCGGCGCGGACGACCCCGGAGAAGCTGAAGGCCGCGGCCCTCGCCTCGTTTCCCCATGTGGAAGCCACGAGTGAACCGGCGCAAGTCGCGGACAGCTTCGACGGAGTTCTTGATTTCTGCCAACCCCGGACCGAGGACCTCGGTGGCGAGGGCGGCGGCGACGCATGGTACCTCTGGACCGTAGGGCCATGGGCGGTGCTCGGCGACCTGGGGCTGGCGTTGAACAAGCACCCCGAGGCCCTCGCGGAGCTCAGCCGGGCCCTCGGCGTGGAGGTCGTGGTCTGCGCGATCGACAGCGCGTTGGACTACGCGGTCTTCAGCCTCTACGCCGGCGGCCAGGTGAAACGACACCTGCTGCACGAGAACGGGGAGTACGAGGCCGTCGGGCTCCCGGTTCAGGCCGAGCGGGGTCGACCTCTCGTCGACTTCAGCGAAGAGGAGGCCGATCGCATCTGGACGAGCTACGGGCTCCCCACGTTCGAGTACGCCCCCGAAGAGGGTCGATTCGAGTGCATCGCGCTCCGCCGTAAGGAGTGATGCGCCCGTTCAGCGACGCCAACGGCGCTGAACGCTGAGAATGAGCGCCACCTTGGGCGTCTCATCGGACCGAAAGTAGATCGTCTCCCGCGTCGACGCGCGTTCGAAGTAGCCGGGACGCTTTTCGTCGGGCTCGAAGCCATCGCCGCGCAGCCGGTTCTCGAGCGCGGCGCGCGCCGCGTCGCGCGCTTCCGCCGAAGCAGCCGTGAGGCCCAGGACCCAGCGCGACAGGTCGGTGTTCCCGGGCTCGACGATGAACGCGTGATACTGCCCGCGCTCCCAGCCCTCGAGGGTGAGCGAGGCCGGGAGCGGACCGACCCAATCGGGCAGCCCCGGCGGGAGCGCCAGCGCGCCCTTGTGCGGCTCGCCGCGCGTCTCGACCCGCAGATCGACCCGGCGCGGTTGCCCGAGCGGCGCGCGCTCCTCGAAGACGACCTGTTGCTTCGGCGCCGCCCTCTCGAAGGCCTTGACGCGCGGGGCGGTCGGGCCCAGGCCGGAAGACTTCGGCGGGGCGACGGACAGCAGCCCGGTCTTCGTCGCGTGGGCCTCCACCGCCGCGTTGTATGGGGCGTTCGGGAGGAGGGTCAGCATCGAGACCAGGCCGCCCCGAAAGCCCGGCTCCAGGCGTGTGCGGGACATGCCCAGGGACTCGTCGAAGCGGACGGGCTTCCCCATGAGACCTTCGGGCACGAAGGGCTGCAGGAGCGCCGGCACCTCGACCGAGTTCTGCCGCTCGAAGGCCGCGCGCGCGGCAACGGCGAGGGCGGGGACCGAGAGAGGGTCCTCGGGCACGGAGGCGGCGGTGCCCAGCTTCGACACGGTCACGGGTGTGTCGGCGGCCAGGCTGGACGGAGTGGTCGAGGTGGGGGCCTCGGGCGAGCGACCGCAGGCGCCCAGAAGGGTGAACAGGACCAGCGCGCTTCTCATGGTCGAGGTGTCTGCCATGCACCGGGACATCGTGTAAACCGCCAGCACGAGACCATCGCCCCCGACGCTGGTACAGTGCCCGCCGTGAAACCTCTGCTCGTCCTCAACGTCGTGGGCCTCACACCCGCGCTGCTGGCCCACACGCCGCGCCTCGCCGCGCTGGGTCGTACCGGCTTCACCGCGACCCTCGGGGCCGCCTTCCCGGCGGTGACCTGCACCGCTCAGGCGACGATGCTCACCGGACGCCCCCCGAGGGACCACGGCATCGTGGCGAACGGCTGGTACTTCCGGGACCTCGCCGAGGTCTGGTTGTGGCGACAGTCCAACGCGCTCGTCGGCTGCGAACAGGACAAGCTCTGGGCCGTCGCGCGGCGGCGGTTCGGCCCGGACTTCACGGTCGCGAAGATGTTCTGGTGGTACAATATGTACGCCGACGTGAACTGGTCGGTGACACCTCGGCCGGTCTACCCGGCCGACGGTCGCAAGGTGCCGAGCATCTACACCGAGCCCCCGGCGCTGAAGGCCGAGCTCCAAGGCACCCTGGGCACGTTCCCGCTGTTCAACTTCTGGGGACCCACCGCCGACATCCGTTCGACCCGCTGGATCGCCGACGCGACCCGCAAGGTGATGGTCGAGCAAAAGCCGGCGCTGTCGCTGTGCTACCTGCCGCACCTCGACTATGACCTGCAGCGGTATGGCCCGGACTCGCCTCAGGCGCTCCGCGCGTGCGCCGAGGTCGACGAAGTGGCGGGTGGCCTCGCGGAGTGGGCCGCCAACGCCGGCTACACCGTCGTCGTGCTCAGTGAGTACGGCATCACGCCGGTCCGCGACGGTGTCCACATCAACCGTGCGCTGCGTCGCGCCGGACTGCTGCGCGCGCAGGAAGTCGACCTCGGGTGGGAACTCCTCGACGCCGGCGCGAGCGAGGCCTTCGCCGTGGCGGACCACCAGGTCGCCCATGTCTACGTGAAGCGCCCGGAGCGCATCGCCGAGGTCAAGGCCCTGCTCCTCGGGCTCGAGGGCGTCGACCAGGTGCTCGACCGTGAGGCCCAGGCCGACCTCGGCCTCGACCACGCCCGCTCGGGCGAGCTCGTCGCCGTCGCGCAACCCGACCGCTGGTTCACCTACTACTACTGGACCGACGACGCGCGCATGCCCGACTTCGCGCGCACCGTCGACATCCACCGCAAGCCGGGCTACGACCCCGTCGAGCTCCTCGTGGACCCGACGCTCGCCCTGCCCAAGCTGCGGATCGCGCTGACGCTCGCGCGCAAGCTGATGGGCTTTCGCTACTACATGAACGTCATCGGCCTCGATGCCTCCCTGGTGCGCGGCTCCCATGGCCGACTGCCCGCACGCGCGGCCGACGGGCCCGTCTTCTTGTGCACGGACCCCGGGCTCCGCCGCGACCACCTCGAGATGACCGACGTGCGCGACGTGCTCCTGGACCTCGTGGCGCGAGGCGACGCCCGTGTCGAGCTCTAGGGAGCCCGCCCGGAATCGGGCCGCCATCGCGGCGGCCGTCCTCAGCGCGTTCCTGGCGACGGCGAAGCTCGTGGTGGGCACGATCTCCGGCAGCGTGGCGGTCATCGCGAGCGGCGTGGACAGCCTGCTGGACGTGCTCGCGAGCGGCGTGAACGCCTGGGCGATCCGCCACGCGGCCGAGCCACCCGACGCCGACCATCACTTCGGGCACGGCAAGGCCGAGAGCCTCGCGGCCCTGGCCCAGGCGGGCTTCATCGGCGGCAGCGCCGTGATGGTGGGCATCGAGGGGGTCACGCGGTTGGTGAAACCGAGCCCGGTCTCGCACACGGCCATCGCCCTCGTCACGGTCGGCGTGAGTACGGTCGTCGCGTTGTTGCTCACCGTCTGGCAAGCGCGCGAGGTCGCGCGCACGGGCAGTCAGGCCCTCGCCGCCGACCGGGCGCACTACACGGGCGACGTGGCTGCGGGCATCGGCGTCATGACCGCCGTCGCCGCGAGCGCGTTTCTGGGGTGGCACTGGGTCGACCCCGTGACGAGCCTGCTCGTCGCCCTGTGGCTGGCACGCACGGCGTACACCCTCCTGCGCACCGCGCTCGACACGTTGATGGACCGGGCGCTGCCGCCCGCGGAGTTGGCGGCCATCGAGGGGGTCCTGCGGTCGCTCGGGCCGGTGGTCCTGGGGTGGCACGGCCTGCGCGCGCGCGGCGATGGCCTGCGACGCTTCGTCGAGGTCCACCTCGAGGTCGACGGCCAGCTCACCGTGCAAGAGGCCAACCGGACCTACACGGCTGCGGTCGAGGCCCTCCGTGCCCTGATGCCCGAGGTCGACGTGAGCGTGCACCTCGACCCCGCGGACGACCCCGATCCGATCCCGCGCGGGGGCACGCCGCGCGCTGTTTGAAAATACGAGAGCAACCCAGTAGAAGGCCGACGCGTCATCTAGGGAGAAAGGCGCGTACGTAATGGACAAAGGGACGTTTCAGGCCAAGGTCGGTCTCGCCGAGATGCTCAAGGGCGGCGTGATCATGGATGTGGTCAACGCTGAGCAGGCGCGCATCGCGCAGGAAGCCGGCGCGGTCGCCGTGATGGCCCTCGAACGCGTGCCCGCCCAGATCCGGCGGGATGGCGGCGTGGCGCGCGCGAGCGACCCTTCGATGATCCGGTCCATTCAGGAGGCCGTGAGCATCCCCGTCATGGCGAAGTGCCGCATCGGGCACTTCATCGAGGCGCGTATCCTCGAGGCGCTCGAGGTCGACTTCATCGACGAGAGCGAGGTCCTCACACCCGCCGATGACGACTTCCACATCGACAAGCACGACTACACGGTGCCGTTCGTCTGTGGCTGCCGCGACCTGGGCGAGGCGCTGCGCCGCTGCGGCGAAGGCGCGGCGATGCTGCGCACCAAGGGCGAGGCGGGCACAGGCAACATCGTCGAGGGCGTGCGTCACCTGCGCACGCTGCGCTCGCAGATCCGTCGCCTGACCACCCTCGGCGATGAGGAGCTGATGACCGAGGCGAAGAACCTCGGCGCGCCCTACGACCTGGTGAAGTCGGTGTCGAAGAGCGGCAAGCTCCCGGTGCCCAACTTCGCCGCGGGCGGCATCGCCACCCCGGCCGACGCCGCGCTGTGCATGGCGCTCGGGGCCGAGGCGGTCTTCGTGGGCAGCGGCATCTTCCTGGCCGACGATCCGCGCCGGCGTGCGCGGGCGATCGTCGACGCGACCACCCACTGGCAGGACGCGAAGAAGCTCGCCGAGATCAGCACGGGCCTGGGCGCCGCGATGCCCGGCATCGAGATGTCCAAGCTCACCGAGGCGGACCGGCTCTCGAAGCGGGGCTGGTAGTGGCGCGACTGGGCGTGCTGGCCCTGCAAGGGGGCTACGCGGCTCATGCGCAGGCGCTCCGGTCGCTCGGGCACACCGTGGACGAGGTGCGCACCGCCGAGGCTCTGGCGCAGGTCGCGGGCCTCGTCTTGCCGGGCGGCGAGAGCACGACCCACCTGATCCTGCTGGAGCGCTTCGGACTCTGGGCGCCGCTCGACGCCTTCGTGCGCGCGGGCCATCCCGTGCTCGCGACCTGCTGCGGCCTGATTCTCAGCGCACGCGAGGTGGTGTCTCCGGCCCAGGCGTCCTTCGGTTGGGTGGATGTGGTCGCCGCCCGCAACGCCTGGGGTCGCCAGGTGCACAGCTTCGAGGGCACGGCCGACGCCGACTCCACGATCGGCCCGATTCCGTTGGTCTTCATCCGGGCGCCGCGCATCCTGGCCGTGGGCGACGGGGTCGAGGTCCTGGCGACCTGCGACGGTGAGCCGGTCCTCGTGCGGCAAGGCAACGTCACGGCGGCCGCGTTCCATCCCGAGCTGACGAACGACCTCACGCTGCACGCGCAAGTCTTCGGCCGGGATTGAAGCGCGACGCGCGGGCGCATACCATCGGCGGACCGCGCCGAAGCGCTCCGAGGCCCCATGTCCGAGACCTACGACAGCTCCGGTCGAACACTGGATCCGACGACCCCGACGATGCCCTCGCCCGCACCCGCCGTGGGCGGCCACGCGAGCCCCGCCCTGGGTCAGTCCAGCGAGCTCTCGAGCGGGTGGATTCAGCTCCGGCCCGACGGATCCGGCGGCGCGGGCGGTGGTGCGGCCGGCGGCGCGGGCGGCGGTGCCCAGGGCCTCGACGGCCTGGTCGGTCAGGTCGCGAGCGACGCCCCGGCGTCGTTGCCCCACCAGTCGAAGATGTCCGCGGCCTTCGGACGCGACTTCTCCGGCGTCGAGGCGCGCACGGGTCCCGCGGCGCGCGCGGCCTGCGAGCAGCTCGGCGCCGAGGCCTTCACCCACGGCAATATGGTCGCGTTCCGCTCGCCCAACCCCTCTGCCGAGACCGTGGCCCACGAGCTTACGCACGTCGTGCAGCAGGGCGGGCGCCCCGGGGTGCAAACCAAGCTCACGGTTGGCGAGGCCGGGGGCAGCTACGAGCGTGAAGCCGAGTCCACCGCGAAGACCGTGATTTCGGGCGGTCAGGTCGACATCACGACCTTGTCGCGCGCGCCCGCGGGGATCGTCAGTCGGGAGCCGAAGACCCCGCTCCCCGCCAAGTTCGACAAGATGTGGGACGCCCACCCGCACAACTACCAGGCCGACGGCTCCCAGAACACGAGCAGCGAGAAGGTCCAGGAGGACGCGGGCTGGGACCCGAACCAGTACGGGAACACCTGCGCCATTCGCCTGAGCGCGATGTGGAACAAGCTCGGCGGCGAGTACAAGATCACGCCCGAGAAGGCCGTGGCCGCGGGGCTGGCGCGCAACCGGGCCATCTACGCCAAGAAGCAGCAGTGGTACTACATCCTCTCGGCCAAGGAGATGTGGACCTACGTGAGCCACCACTTCGGGAAGCCCCACGCCTCTTGGCCCGAGGGCACCAAACGCTTCAAGGACGCCGACACCTTCCAGAAGAGCTTCGACTCCACGATCAAGCCCATCGTGTCGGGCAAGAAGGGCATCGTGGCCTTCGACAAGATCTTCGGGTACTCGGGCACCGGGCACGTCGACATCTTCGACGGCGAGCGCCTCTCGGACGCGGCGAGCTGGTACGCCTGCCAACAGCTCAAGGTCTGGTACATCAACGGGTGAGCACGGTCGTCAAGCTGGGGCTCGTGCTGGCGCTCGCCGTCGCGGGCACGCTCTCGGCGGACCGCGCCGTGGCCTTGAGCGTGCGGGCGATGAGCCCGGCCGAGGTCGCTCGGAACTCTGCGCTCGTCGTCATCGCCCGCGTCGAACATCTGCGCACCCAGACGGACGCGAGCGGCGCCGTGGTCGAGCACCTGCGCCTGCACGTCCATGAGACGTGGAAGGGGCGGGTCGTCGAGACGTGGCCGCTTCGGCAGTGGCGGGGACACGCGGGCACGGCGGGGACGCGCACGGTGCCGGGGCTCCCGCTGCTCGAGTCGGGCAAGACGTACCTGCTCTTTCTGCCCGCGCCTTCGGAGCGCCCCGCGTTGCCCATCGTCGTCGGCGGGGAGCAGGGTGTCTTCGAGGCCCAGTCGACGCCGGAAGGGTGGCGTTTCACGGACCACGCCGGGCGCGCCGTCGTCGGCCTGAGGGACGGTACGCTGCTCTACGAGACACCGGCAGCGCCGAGCACGGCCGTCATGCGCCCGGGAGAGGGCGCGGTTTTCACGGGGCCTTCTCGTGAGCCCGGTCCACCTGCAACGACGCCTGCTCAGGTCGCGCAGGCCTGGCGCACGCTGGTCGTAGAGACCGGCCCGTGAGAGGGTCCGGCGTGGGGCCGTCGGACCGGCGCCGCGGGAACGCACTCGGCGCACTCCAGCGGTGGTTACCCCTGCAGACCGGCAGCGTCTGCGCGCTGCTGGTGACCGTGTCGCTCGCCGCGACCGACGCGCAGGCCGGCTGCGGGTGCGGCGACTGGGCAGACCTGTCCGCGCCACTGGACGTGTGTCTCGCCGACGCGTTGGGGCGGTGCGACACGCCGCTCACCGAGGCGGCCGAGCTCGAGGTCGAACGGTGGCGCGCGTTCGTCGCGCTGTGGCAGCCGCGCCGTGCTCTCTCGGACCTTGCCGCCCCTCGTGACGGCGCACACACGGTCGCGCTGCGCACCGTGGCGGACCTCGAGCGGACGTATGGCGCGACCATCGCCCCCTGGGTGCTCGGTGTCACCTTCGCGCCGAACGTGCTCGGCTTGCAGGACGGCAACGCGACGTGCCCGCTGCCCGACGGCGTGACGTGCCCGATCTACGGCGACGCGCCCCAGAACGACGTCGACGTGGTGCTCGTGGCCGACCGCACGTTCACGACCGACGGGCTGCGGGCGTGGCGCTCACACGTGGACGGCAACGTCGCGCCCGTGTGGGACGCGCGGCAGGTCCTCGCGCACGAGCTCGGACACGCGCTCGGGCTGCGCCACGAGGCCCGAGGCGCGGCTCTGATGAACCCCTTCCACCTGGAGTTCCCCGGCGTCGTGCCCTTGGCCGACGACGTGGCCGCCGCCCGCGCCCACGTGCCGCGCGCGGCCACGCAGGTGAGCGACCTCGCGGTCGTCGGCTTCACTGTGGACGACCGCGGGCTGTGGGGGGTCTTCCTCGAGGCGGACGGCGACGGCCTCGTGCCGTTGGTGCCCGGGCGCGACCGTTTCCGCGTCAGCGACTTCACCGTGAGCCACCGGGGCACACGCGCGGCCCCCGGCGTCGTGACGGAGGTGCGGGTCGGCGAGGCCGTGGCGGGCAGCCTCGTGTGCGACCTGCCCGCGAGCGGGGACTGCCCGCTCCTCGAGGCGGCGGAGTTTGTGGTGCCCCCGGTCGCGGGCGGGCGACAGGTCGTGAGCCTGCGCGTAGTCTCACCCGGGGGTGAGGCCCGGCTCGACGACAACACACTCGTGCTCGGCACGCTCGAGATCGCGGGCTCGGCGGTCGACGCCGCGGTCGTCGACGCTGCGGTCGCCGACGCCGCGGTCGAGCCCGAGGACGCGCGCCGGGCGGACGCCGCGCTCGACCTGCGCCCCCTCGACGCCGACAAGTCCGACGGCGTGGCGGTGGACGACGCCGGGCCGGCTTCGCCGCAGCCCGACGCCGTCGCGGCGTCCGGGGCCGTGCGCAGCGCCGACACCACCTCGAGCGGCTGCGCGCAGACGCCCCCCCGAGCGCCCGGCGGGCTCGTCTTCATGCTGCTGACGCTCGGCACCTACGCCGCGCGGCGGCGACTCACCGCGCGTCGATCAGATCGCTCGTGAACGCGAAGCCCAGCACGACATAGGGCACGGCCTGCGACACATCCTGGCCCGTCCGATACCGGTGCTTCAGGTACCAGCTCGAGATGAGCACGACGGTCGGTTTGTTGAAGGCCGTGTAGCCCTCGTCGAAGAAGGTGTAGGCCGCGAGCAGGCCCACCCGGTGATGGGACGTGTCCGTATCCTGGGGTGACTGGCGTGTGTCGTATTGCGGAAAGACGCTGGAGTAACGCACGCCTGTGTTGAGCCCGAAGTCGGTCATGTAGAGCACGTCGAGGTCGTTCGCGACGACCCAGCCCGTGCCGGGGATCGGCGCGTCGAGTGTCGCCTCGTACCAGACCTGGTCGTCGGCGCGCAGGTCCATGTCGAAGTAGCCCACGAGCGCGCGGCTCCGCACCGCGATGGGCCCGACCTTGGCCTGGAGCAACGGCTCGAAGGTGAAGTGCACCCCGTCCGTCGAGTACGCCGCATCCTTCGAGTCCTTCAGCGCCGAGTCCGAGAAGTCCAGGTCGGCGTTCGGCCCGGACTGAATGTAGCCCACGGTGCCGAAGTAGTGCAGGTACTCCGCGGTGAACCGCAGGTTGAGCACCGTGGCCGGCTGCACCTCGACGACCGCGGCGGTGCGCGCGCCGGCGGGGTTCAGCCGGACGTACGTGCCTCCGTAGGCGAAGTTGTCGCGCAAGGCCGCCGAGTCGGCGTCGTAGAGCTTGTGCTGGTAGCCGAGCCGGAGCTGCGTCTCCAGCCCGGAAGGATTCAGGCGGAGCAGCGTGAGGTCGCTCAGGTGGACGCGCTGCACCGGCAGAGGCGCGGGGGCCGTGGCGGGCGTCGCGAGCAGGGCGGCGAGGGCGAGCATGTGCATCCCGCGAAGATGCAGACTCGGCGTCCGGAGCGCAACGCCGACGCGCCGCGCGTCAAAGGCCGGCCTGCCCGCAGGCTGCTAGCAGGCTGCTGAAGAAGCAGCCTGCCCGGGCCAGGATGGCCCGGCGGAATCACCGAGGCTTTGAAAAAGCCGAATGATTCCGGGAGCGGAGCCGAATTCACTTCGGCGGAGCGGGGCTGAAAAAGTCCAAGGACGGACTTTTTCAGCGTCCTGCTAGATCAGAGGCGGGCTTCGACGTGTTTCGCGAAATTGTTCAGAATGGCCTGCCATCCCTGACGCTGCATCTCTTCGGGATTCTCGGACTCGGCCTCGAACGTGACCCGCACCGTGACACCGGCTGGCCCGGAGATGAACTCGACCACACCCGTGCGACCTCCGAACGTGTACTCGATCAGCGCGTGAGGCTCGATTCGGGTATAGGTTCCGGCGAAGTCGAAGCCGAAGCCGCCGTCCTTCGCCTCCATTCGGGACGAAAACACCCCACCCACACGCAAATCGACGGTGGATTCGGTCGTGTGCCAATCCTCGGACGCGGTGTTCCACTGCTTGATGTCGTCTGGCGTCGTGTAGGCACTCCAGACCTGGGCGAGTGGGGCGCGGACGATGCTCTCGACGGTGATGTTCACGGTGTGATTCCTCGGGCAGGGCAAGACGATTTCAGCTTGCCCGTTCAGCGCAAGGTCTCGCGCCGTCCGAACGCGCGACACCGTACGACGCGCCCCCGAGGGCCGCAAGCGGAGGCGACCGAGCGCGTGCGCTACTGCAGAATGCCCCGCGGCCCGTCGGGCTGGGCGCTCAGGCCGCCGACGAAGTGCTCGTACAGCTCGTCCTCGGTTTCGGTGAGCGGCACGCTCTGGTGGCTGCCGGCCGAGATGCGGACCATGAAGCCCCCCTCGAGGGGAAAGCCGGCGTCGAGGCGGTACGCGTACCGGTTGAACTGCGGCATGAGGAAGCGCAGGCCGAAGCCGACGCTGTGGTGCCACTCGGCGTCCTCCAAGGTGGGGTAGACGCTCCCGACGTCGTAGAACAGGAGCCCGCCGAGGTGCACGGACGCCCACTCCACCGGGCGTGTGCGCCACTCGAAGCTGCCGCGCGCGAGGTTGTCGCCGAAGCCGAAGAACGCCTGGCTCGGGTAGCCGCGCAGCCCGTTGTCGCCGCCGAGCGTGACGAGCGTGCCGCTGCGTTGGTCCTCGCCCGTGCGTCGGAGATACGCGTCGGCGCGCAGGACCAACCGCCCGATGCCGAGCGTGGGCGAGGCCCCGCGGGCGCGCAGGTACACGACCTGCCCCAGGTAGCCCGTCCGCTCCGCCACGGCCTCGCCCGCCGCGGCGAGCTCCGTGAGTCCATCGCCGGCGAAGGCCTCCACCACACTCACACCCGCGCTCAGCTCCGTCGCCGTGGTGGTGCTTCCCAGGGCCCCCAGCGGCGCGGCGAGGCGCACGTTCCACGACGGCCCGAGCCGAACATCTTCGGACAAGCCGAAGGTGCCCAGGTCGCGATACGTGCGCCACCGCGGCACGAAGCCCCCGTAGGTCACGACGGGGTAGAGCCGCCGACGCGCCTCCGGTCGATTGCGATAGCGGCCATCTGTGGAGAAGTCGGAGACGCCCGCGCCGAAGCCGGCCTGGTGCACGACCGCCTTGCCCATCTGGTGCCGCGCGAGGCCGACGACGGACAGCGTGCGCTGGTCCCACTCGCGGGGGATCGCCTCGACCTCGGCGGTGCGCGGATCGTCCCAGGCGAGCACGACGCCCCCGCTCACCTGCCGGCTGATCCGCTCGTCGTAGTAGAGCGACGACGCGAACCCCCACTGCGGCGACAGGTCACGGAAAGGGTCTTCGAGACGCAGCAACGCCTGCCCGCCCTCGAGCGCGTTCGTCTCGCGATTGAAGATGAGGTCCGCCGACTGCAAAAGCAGCAGCGACCCACCGCCCAGGCGACGGTCGATGTACACGAGGCCGCCCGCCCACTCGAAGGGCGTGAGGTTGAAGCGCCCCGTGAGCCGCTTGGCGCGCCCCGCGAGGTTCAGCTCCGTAAGCTGGAGCGTGAGGGTGTCGATCTGCCCGTCGTTGAGCTGCAGGCGCTGCTCCGCGCGCAAGCTCCACAGGTCGCGGGTGTACACGACGACGCCGACCTCTTCGGCGCGCTCGGTGCGCACTGGTACGACCCGCACCAGGTTGAAGATCCCGATGCGTCGGAGATTGCGCGCCGTCTCCTCGACGCGCGCCGTGTCGTACGACTCCCCCTCGGCGAAGAGGACCTCGTCGCGCACGATGTCCTCGCGGGTCAGCGCGTGAAACATGTTGAAGAACGTCGGCACGAGCTCGTTCTGGGCGAAGACGTCGTCGCGCACGATGCGCACGAAGGCGATGCGTTTGCCCTCGGGCGCGGGCTCCAGCGTCACACCCTGCGTCTCCAGCATGGCCCGAGTGCGGGCCTCTTCCCACGACGCCTCGGCGTGCGCGACCCCACACGACAGTAGGACCGCAAGCGCGAGCGCGACGATCGCGCAAGCCTTCATGCGGCCTCCCGCCATCGTTTGGGACAGACGACGCCCACGGTCTCGAGGAACGCCAACCACGCCTCCGGCAAGGGCGCGCGGTACGTGCGGCCGTTGCCCGACTCCGGATCGCGGAACTCGAGCTGGGCGGCATGCAGGAAGATGCCCTTGTTCGAGACCTTGCCGAAGCGGGTGTCGAGGGCATCGCGCACGCCGTAGTCGCGGTCGCCCACGAGCGGTGCACCCCGGAGCGCCATGTGGGCGCGGATCTGGTGCAGGCGGCCGGTCTCGGGGTGACACTCCACGAGGCTGACGCCCCGGGCCCGGACCAGCACCTTCCACCGGGTGACGGCCTCCTGGGACCGCTCGTGCGGGCCGGTGCGGGCGAGCTTGCGTCCCTGCTCCCGAGACTCCCAGATGGGCGTGCGCTCCGTGCCCTCCATCGGATGTGGTGCGCCGTGCACCAGCGCGACGTAGGTCTTGCGAATCTTGCGCTCGGCGAACTGCGCGCGCAGGTCGGCGTAAGCGTCGGCCGTGCGCGCCACGAGCACGAGCCCCGAGGTCGGGCGGTCGAGGCGGTGCAGCAGCCCGAAGTCCCGCACCTTGCCGAGGTTCTGCAGCAGGAAGCCGTGCAGCGCGAACATGCCGTTCATCAGCGTGTCGCGTGTGTGCCCCTCCCCGGTCTGCGTCACGACCCCCGAGGGCTTGTAGACCACGAAGTACGCCGGCGTCTCGTGCAGCACCTGGATGGGCACACGCGGGTTCGGGGCGATGGAGAGCTGCGGCGCGTCCGACATGCCACGCATGAAATCACGCCGAGGCCGGAACGAAAAAGAACCGATTGCGGTCCCATGCGTTGACCGAGGCAGAAGCCGTGTCCAACGCGCGCCCCGCGCCGCACCGAGGAGAGACCGCATGCGTCCGAACGCCCCCCGATGGAGCCCTGCGCTCGCGTTGTCCGCCCTGGCGCTGACCGCGCTCGACCCCTTGTCCGCCAACGCTGCCGACGTCGGACGCGTCGAAGGTGAGGTGCTCTCGCGTGCGCCCGAGACGCGGCAGGCGTCGCCGCTGGGGGGTGCACGGGTGCGCATCATCGGCACCACGGCGAGCACGGTCTCGTCCGCCGCGGGTGCGTTCAGGATCGACCAGGTGCCGGCCGGTCGCCACGTGGTCGAATGCGACGCGCCGGCCCACACGCCGCGCCAGGTGGTCGTGCAGGTGAAGGCCGACCAAACCGTGAAGTTCCAGTGTGTCCTGGACCGGCGCGCGGTGGCGCCGAGTCCCGAGCCTGTGGCGAAGGCGAAGCGGGCGGGGGAGGTGGACGACCTGCTCGGGGCGCTGGACGGCAGCCCGCCCACCTCCGTGGAGTCGAAGCGCGAGCGCAGCGCTTCGCGCCCTGCCGCAGGCGCCGTCCAGGGTTTCGGCGGCTTCTCGCTGAGCGGTGCCGGCCACGGCGGCGGGGGCGTGGGCTATGGACAGGGCGCGGGGGTCATGGGCCGCGCCTCCGGCGAGGGGGGAAGCTACGGCGTCGTGAACGAATCGCTGCGTCGCCCGAGTCCGCCCCCCCGTCCAGCCCTTGTGGCCCTTCCCGGGCCCTCGCACATGCCCACCCCGGCCGCGTCCATCGCCGTGCCGCGGCCTGCCGACGCCTCCACCGAGGACTACGACCGCATCGTCGAGAACGACTTCGTCGCCGCGCGCGAGACCCCGCTGTCGACCTTCTCCATCGACGTGGACACCGCCAGCTACGCCAACGTGCGGCGCTTCCTCCAGGGCGGCACGCTGCCCCCGCCGGACGCGGTGCGCATCGAGGAGCTGGTGAACTACTTCCACTATGACCTGCCGAAGCCCACGGGGGACGTGCCCTTCGCCGTGCACGGCGAGGTGAGCGACGCGCCGTGGAACGCGAACCGACGCCTCGTGAAGCTCGCGATGCAGTCGCGCGCAATCCCCGTCGAGTCGCTCCCGCCCACGAACCTGGTCTTCCTCCTCGACGTGTCCGGCTCGATGAATCAACCCAACAAGCTCCCGCTCCTGCAGGAGAGCTTCCGTCTGCTCGTGGACCAGCTCCGGCCGCAGGACAGCGTGGCCATCACCGTCTACGCGGGTGCGGCCGGCGTGGTTCTCCCGCCCACTTCGGGGAACGACAAAGGGCGCATCCTCGCCGCCATCGACCAGCTCCGCGCGGGGGGTTCGACCGCCGGCGCCGAGGGCATTCGGCTCGCCTACCAGGTCGCGCGTGAGCGCTTCCGCAAGGACGGCAACAACCGCGTCATCCTGGCCACCGACGGCGACTTCAACGTGGGCGTCTCCAGCGACGGCGAGCTCGTGGGTCTCATCGAGCAGGAGCGCAAGAGCGGGGTCTTCCTCACGGTGCTCGGCTTCGGCATGGGGAACTACCAGGACGCCAAGATGCAGAAGCTCGCCGACGCGGGGAACGGCAACCACGCCTACATCGACTCCTTGAAGGAAGCGCGCAAGGTGCTGGTCTCGGAGATGGGCGGCACGCTCTTCACCGTGGCCAAGGACGTGAAGCTCCAGGTCGAGTTCAACCCCGCGCGGGTCAAGGGGTACCGTCTCATCGGCTACGAGAATCGGCGCCTCGCCGACCGCGACTTCGACGACGACACCAAGGACGCCGGGGAGCTCGGCGCCGGCCACAGCGTCACCGCCTTCTACGAGATTGTGCCCGCGAGCAGCAGCGAGGTCGTGACCGGCTCCGCCGCGCTGAAGTACCAGGCCACCGCCCCGACAGGCGCCGCCGAGAGTCAGGAGCTCTTGACCGTGAAGCTGCGGTGGAAGGCGCCGGACGGCGACAAGAGCACGCTCACCGACTTTGTCGTGCCCGACGCCCCCCGCCCGCTCGCCGAAACGAGCGTCGACTTCCGCTTCGCCGCCGCCGTCGTCGAGTTCGGCCTCGCGCTGCGCAACTCCGCGCACCGCGGCAACGCACGCCTCGAGGACGCCGCCGCCCGCGCCGCCCTCGCCCTGGGGCCGGACCTCGAAGGGCTGCGCAAGGACTTCGTGACCCTGGCGCAGAGCGCCGCCGCGCTGCGCCCGACCGCTCAGCTCGCGCGGTGAGCCCGCAGGCCCCGAGGTGAATTTCTGAGAATCCGTGGCGCTGCCACCGAATTTCATGAAATTCAGTGTTTCAGAGGGTCGTCAGCCAGGAGCCGCTGCCCCGGAGAACGATTTCCTCGAGCGCCTGCGGGCCGGGCGACTCTGGCCGTCAAACGCGAGCGCTCCGCCCGAACGGTCAGCCCGCGCGTTGAAGGCCGAAGGCGGCCTTGATCACACCCGGGTTGCGCAGACCGTAGCCCACCCACGCGACGACACCGATCGAGAACTGGACGAAGAACGGTTCGCTCACGCGCACGTGGGTGCAGATCGCGCCGCCCATGTAGCCGGTGACGAGGATCGCGCCGAGGAAGTTCGTCCGCGGGATCAAGAGGAGCACGGCGCTGAGCAACTCGACGATGCCGATGGGCATCAGCGCGCCCGGCGGGAAGCCGAATTTCGCGAAGCCTTCCACGACCTCCTGCGCCCCGGAGAGCTTCATGCCTGCGCTCGGAAGCAACATGAGGCCGACGAGGACCGTGAGAATGATGCCGGCGATCTTCTGGGCTTTGGTGGGTTGAGCGTCCACGAGCGTCTCCTGCGAGTCGGGGTTGAAGGCGCGGGAGCCTACGCGCACGGCGCGGAGTGCGCCAATCGTGATCGACCGATGGGAATCCGCGAGGGTTGAGCGGGCCAAGGCGCGAGGGCAGCAACTGTGGAGCGCGGCAGTGGCCTGCCCCCCAGGCATTCGGAACGTGTCAACGACTCACGGACCGCTCACTCCACACGTGCACGGTCGACTTCGCACCACTCGCGCACGTCCGACGCGCCGAGCACCACCACGACGGCGAGTCCCATCCCAATGCCCAGAAGATCGCCGTACGAGGCTCCGCGCTCCGTGCTCCGAAACACAGAGATGACAAGGCCGAACGCAGACATCGCGCGAAGCAGCTGCCGAAACGACTCGAGACCATGCAATAGGCCCGCTGCGAACGCGAGATGAGCCACGACGAAAGCGGGCGTCGAGAATCCCACGATTGCGTCGACGACCGCGGCCCCGACCGCGAACTTCACGACGAGCGGCGTACGTCGTTGGTCTTCGTTCTCGACCACGCAGTTCTCCTGGCAGCGGTTCCAAGATCGATTCGGCGACTTTGAGTTGGCCCAGGGGCAAAGTACAGCGTCTTCGCGTGACTGACGAACCGAGTCGGCATAGTTCACCTTCCGCTGACCAAGGTGGCCGCTCAGCCAGGGGGGTCACGTTCGATTCGAACCGAGCCGAGGAAACAGACGCCTCGAACCTCGCGGACCCGGTCCGGATCGACGGTGATGACAGTCATCACCATCGCGGTCTCACACGTCTCCGCGTCGATGCGGAGGTCCACACGGCACCCTGCCCACGACGACGGCGACGCCACCGCCGCCGCCGAGCAGCCTGAATCGATGACCTGTGATTGGACGCGCGCCGACGACGGCGAACTCAGATACTCGATCGCCGGTCGGCCGCCGTCGAGTTCCACGAAGTCGGCGCAGAATCCATCCAATCCCTGATTCGCGTCGTCCCGGAACACAAAACACGCTCGAGACGGTTCGTCATCGAACGCTACCGACAACTCTGTGAATGTGAATCCATTACCTGTACTTTCACCACTGCCAATGCCACATGCCGTCGCCACGAGCACCGACGCAACGACGCAAGACACGCCCACGCCGGTTCCGAGAATCCGACGACTGAGCGCAAGAACGGCGAGCCCGCGAGCGGGCATCCACTCACTCACGCGAGACCTCGACCCCGGCCCCGATGAGCGCGGACGCGCCGATGGCCGCCATGGAGTTCCAGCCCGCTTTTGGCAACGAGAGGATGACATATGACTCATTGCAAACGCGGCGAATCGTGTATTCATGTGTAGGCTCGAAGGTCTGCACGAAGAGAAACCAGTCCGCGTCGCACTCGTCTTTTTTTCCAAGAAGGTTGAAGTAGCAACCTGGACGTGGCTCGAGAGCGCAACCGGCCTCCGACGAATCGTAGTCTATCAGTGGCACTGGAGTGTCTACGAAGTAGGAGCGAACGTCTTCGTCCCTGTCGCCGAAGTCAGCCCATAGACGAAGCGATCGGGAAGTCGCCGGATCCACGAAGGTGAACCTTGCACTCGTCAACGCGAAGTCGAACTCCACTCTGACGGTATGTGTGTGGAATCCGAATGGTCCAGCTCTGCTGGAGGGCGAACACCCCCCAGCCACGGCAAATGACAGCGCAAGCCACCGTCTGAAAGCCCGGTGCCGGTACGATGCTCTCACAGGTGAGCATGCCATGTACGGGAGTTTGTGCTCACTCACGCGA
>JBMOFP010000078.1:0-27594 GCA_049318805.1 Bradymonadia bacterium | reverse complement strand
CACGGCTTGCCGCCGGTGTAGTCCGTAGAGCCCTGGTCGACAATCATGACCATCGACTTCTGTCGACACACGAAGGAGGGGTCACCGCCCGCTGCCGCCTCACGCTCGAAGTGGTCGAGGGCGTCGGCGAGGGCCGCAGAGAGCGGGGCCTCGCGCGATGAGGTCACGCCGCGGACCCGCTCCATCACGAAGGCGTTGTGTTGCGTCAGGTCTGGGCTCGTCTCGCCCACGTTCGTCCGGAGGTTCAGCGCGGGGTCATAGCGCCACCCCGAAGCCACGAGGCCGCCGAACGGCGAGGCTTCGTTCCGGATGCCCAGGTTCATGGGGAAACCGGCGCGATTGAAGCTCTGCGCCTCAGCGAGGTCCCGAGCGAAAAAGAGGCCGTCCAGCGGCCGGTGCTGAACCGGGTCGAAGTTCGCGGGCACGAAGAATTGCGGGGCTGCACCCGGCAATGCGGGATCGAGACCGACGTTGAACTGCCGCGGGTACGAGAAGAGCCCGTCCTCGCGCTGGCCGCCGTCCGGGTGCCCGTCGAACGTCATCAGACCCCAGCGCACGCTGTCCTGCGTGGAGTAGATCAGGCCGTCCTGGGTGAAGGTGTTGCCGGGTTCGAAAGTGGCGACGTTCCCCAGCGGCGAGAAGAGGCCGTTCTGGTCGAGGAAGCCGCCGGAATCCGCACCGCAGGGCTGCCAGAGCGCACACTGGCCCGCGCCCACGTTGCTGATGCAGCACATCGCCTGGTTCCGACCCACGACCGCGTCGAGGCCGCACGCCTGGTCGATCCGCGCCTGCCCCGCGTTCGGGACGGCGCCGCACAACGGCGGCGAGTCGGCCTCCCGGCACCAGTACCCCTGGGCGGCCTCGAAGGCCGACCGGCCCGTCAGGACCCCTTTGATGGTCTCGAGGCGGCTTCGCGTGTAGGTCTGACCGGCGACACGCTGCGCACCCGGAGGCGAGCAGACCGCCCGCAACGGGCTCCCGGTTCCGTCGTAGTCGACCCCGAACTCCATCGTTCGGCTCGACCCGATGAGCACCATCACGTCGGGCTTCGGTCCACCGGCCGGGAGCTGCGCCCCCGCCGACAGGGGCGCGAGGGCGAGGACAGCCACGAGCAACTTCAAGTCGGAGCGTTTCATCGGACACACACCTCCTGCGGCACACTGCGAAGTCGGAAGACCGCCTTCAGACGCTGCTCGGCGTAGAGCTCGGCGACGTTTGCGGCGTCGAGGTTCGCGGCCACCGGGAGGTTCTCCCGCGCCACGTACCCGACCGCCTGCAACTCCACGAAACAATCCACGAAGACCTGGCCCTGGTTGGTCCCGCTCGTGCCTTCGGCGGCGCTCTGCCGGAAGCCGTCCACGGTGACCCGGTAGCTCGGCTGCAGGCCGGAGCCGGCCTGAAAATCACCGAGCGCCGGCGGCGGCGCGTCGTCCCCCGGCGGGGCGCTGAAGATCGCCGGCACGGGCTGCGCAGTGCCCGGCCGAACCTCGCCGTCGGGCTCCTCGAAGGTGAGCGCGCCGTTGCTGTCGACGATCACCACGCTGCCTTCGTCCCAAGCGCCGCGCTCGGTCAGGATGCCGACTCCGTTGCGATGCATGAGGGTCGCGACGTGGTAGAGGCCCGCCTCAGCCACGGCCCGCGCCTGTTGCGCCAAGCGGGTATTGCCGGTCGCGGCCATCGCCTGGGTCGTGGACCGCATCGCCAGCAGGCCCAGCCCGAGCATGGCGAACATGATCAGCACGGCCATGATGAGCGCGTTGCCCCGTGGGGCGCGGCGCGCACGTCGAATGGGTTTCATGGGTTCGCCTCCGTCAAGAGGTTGGGCGTCTCGACCTGCGCCGTCAGGGTCGTCACCCGGGCATAGGACGGCGTCACTCCGTCCTCCTCGGGCACGACGTCGAACCAGGTACGGTCCGCGGCGATGCGCTCCCCGGCCGGCACGGCCCGGTCCGGCGCCACCGTGAGCTCCGGGTCCTCACGCGTCGAGCGGGTCGCGAGCAGCAGGGTCAGCGCGCGCAGACGATGCGGAGACACGTTCATCCGGTCGGCTTCGACTGTGGTGCCGGGCCAGTTCCCGACATCGTCCGTGGGATCCGCATCGACGTCGAGCGAGGCCGGATCGCCCGGGCTCCGTGTGTCGTATCGCCCCCAAACCTGCAGGTTCACGACGTTCTCGGCGATGGTCAGCCGAGAGCCGACGATGGGCCGCTCGAGGGCCGGGTCGGTCGAGTCGATGACCTCACGAATCAGGTCGGTCTTCACCGCCGCCGCTTCGTTCGGCGGGTCGGACTCCAACCGGTACTGAACGAACTGCAGCGCATTGACGACGCAGTCTTCGCAGAGCTGCACGTCCGCACACCGGAAGCCCTCGACCGTGACCGTGGGCACGCCGCCGTTGTAGGCCGCCGCGGTGATCGTCGACACGTCGAACCGACGCTCCCGGTTCTCGATCCGGAGCAAATGCCCCGGACGATAGACGGCGTTGAACTGACTCTCGCTGCCGAGCACGGCGTCCGCGGCGCGCGAACGCTGCCGGGCGGCCGGGGCGATGACGATGGTCTGCCCGCCCGAGGTCGACGCCGTGAGAGGGGTGCCGCCCGAGGCGTCGGTCAAGACCCGCACCCGGTCCGGCTCGAGCCCGTTCAGGTTGCTCCGAAGGATGCCGGGCGAGTCCACGTCGTCGTCGTCCAGCAGATCGACCGCGCGATACCGTGCCGCGGTCGAGAGCTCGCAAAAGCCCGGATCCCGAATGCCCGCGCTGGCGTCCGCGCCATTCACGACGGCCATTCGCCCGGCGTTCCGCAGGTCGTTCTTCAGGTAGTCGATGGCGAATCGCATGGACTCCTGCATCTGCACGATCTGCTCTTGCTGGTAGTACTGACGCGAGTTCGCCGAGAAGACGAAGTAGATGGCGAGCAGCACGACCGCCGAGATCAGGCCGGCGATGAGCAACTCGATGAGCGTGAAGCCGCGCGCGCGGCGAGGCCGTTCAGTCCGCATGGGCGCGCACCGTTCCGGGCAGAGTGAGTGTGGAGAACTGTTGCACGCGCTCGCCGACCGGACGCCCCAGGAAGGCGTCGGCCTCGACCTCGCGGCAGACCTCGGCGAGGCCGTCCACGGACCGGACGTCTCGCGGCCAAATGACCCGAACGCGCACGTTCATGACCCCCGCGAACGTGTCGGTGAGCGGGTCGATCCAGTAGTGCACGCAGAACCGTTGCCGGGACAGGGCGCTGCCCGGGATACCACCGGTGCCGAGCACGAGCCCGTTTTGGTCCACGGGCGCGGGCGTGAGCGTGTGCCAGGTCCGAGGCGCCGCGTTGAGCAGCGGGGCGGGCGGTGCCGCGGGGTCCGACCACATGTAAGCGTCGGTCCTGAGGCGCTCGAGGGACAGGTCCGCGAGCGCGGCGCCGGCCGACTGGTCCCGATTCGCCAGGTTGCCCTGCATGTTGGCGATCTGCAGCGCGAAGACCGCCGCGAAGCCCGCCGCACTCACGGCGACGGCCACGATGATCTCGATGAGCGTGAAGCCGCGAGGGGCGCGTCGACGCATCACAGGGCCTCCAGGACGAGCCGCGCCGGTTGCGCGAAGTCGAATCGGAGTCGGCGCGGGGGCCCGTTCGCCGGACCCTCGGCCGTCTCGTACCGCTGCACCAGCAGCTGGGTCTGCCCGCTGACGGGCGTGACCGCGTTGCCCTCGATCCGCATCAGCGAACCATCGACCCGCGCGCAGAAAACGAGGTCCGTCACGAGGGGGTTGCCGAGGTTGCCCCCCGGCGGCACCCATCCGGCCAGCCCGACGAACGTCGTTTTCATGCCCGGAATCTGCTCCGTCACGACCTCGTCGTTCCCGATGCTGTAGTTCGCAATCACACGGCTCCGGGCGTTGACGTTCGCCGCGAGCTCGGTGCAGCTCGAGCCGGCGCCTTCACGGATCTCGATGCGTCCGGTCGGCGCGGTCCGGTTCATCCGCAGGAAGGACACCAGGTAAGCCCGGCTCCGACGCTGCGCCTGACCCTTGACCCGATTGAACTCGTGCGTGACGAAGGTCGCGACGCTCGCGTCCTGGTCTCGGGCCGTAAAGGTCCGGAACGAGGGCACCGCGATCAGGATGATCGTAATCACCAGTGTGACGACGAACATCAGCTCGATGAGGGTGAAGCCTCTGGGGCTGGGCTTTCGCATGACGACCCCTATAGGCAAGACGTGGGCCACATTGTCTCCCTAGGTCGAGCGAGTGCGCGCGCCCACCTCGGCGGTGCGCAGTTTTTGCGCGCTACGGGCAGAAGTTGCGCGCGGACCTCGCGTGCCTCTGCGCGGGTGTTTTTTTCGCGGCGTGGTAGATTCGCGGCGTGCGCCTGCCCTCCCGTGCCACCGTCCCTCTGCTGACCGCCGCACTGCTGCCCGCCGGGTTCGGCAACGCACGGGCGACCGAGTGGCATGTCCGCGCCGAGACCCGCCTGACCGCCGACAGGTGGCAAGGGACAGTGCCCGAGCCGGTCGATCGGCTGGACGTGCGCCCGCGCCTCTACCTGGGCGCGTGGGACCTGGAGGGGGACGGCGCGGAGACCCAACGGTTCTCCTTTGTCGCGGACCTGGAGATCGCGGCGGACTTTGGCCCGACCGACCTCGAACGCCGCGCCACCCAGGATCGTCGGGCCCTCTTCGACCTGTACCAGGCGCACTTCAGGTGGCGCGAACGGCTCCCCGCCGGCGTCAAGACGGACCTGCGTGTGGGACGGCATCTGCTCGTGGACGCCCTCGCGCCCGTCGGTTTGGACGCGCTGGACGGCGCGACGTTTCGACTCGGCTTCCCTTTCGTGACCGTCGAAGGCAGCGGGGGCCTCGCGGTGCGCCGCGAGTGGAACGGGCTCGGGCCAGACGTCTTCGCGCCGGATGGCACCGCGTTGCCGACCGAGCCCGCCTATGTCGTGGGGGCCGCCGTCGAGTCGGCGAATCTCGAGGTCCTCCAGACGCGCTTCGCGTGGCGGCGACAGTTCGAGGCCACCGACGCCGTGCAGCGGGAGGAGCTCGGCGGAGCGGTCGAGCTCATGCCCATCCCGGAGCTCAGCCTCGCCACGGGGACACGCTACGACCTGATGTATCGATGGACGAGCGAGCTGTTCGCCGAGGCGAGCTATGGGGATGCCGACCTGTGGCGCATGGAGCTGGCGTGGCGCTGGGAGCGGCCGACCTTCGGCGCAGACAGCATCTGGAACGCGTTCTCCGTCGAGCCCTGGCACGACTTTACGGTCCGCGGTCGCCTCACGCCGGGTCTGTGGCACTTCGTCGCCGACGCGGGCGCGCGCCGATTCGACGCGGGGCCCGCCGACGCTCAGGTCCCGGGCGCCGAGGCGGTCGGCGCCGTGGTGCCCGAGGACGCACGCACGACAGGCCTCGATCGCCACCCCATCGCATGGGACGGCGGCGCGCGGGTGACCCGCTGGCTCGATGAGCTCGGCGAGCTGCACGTCGGCGTCGAGGGCCGCGTCGGCTTCGGCTACGGTGGCCAACGACACTACGGCGACGTCTTCACGCAAATCCCGCTCACGCCGACCGCGGGCCTCGCGCCGCTTTTCCTGACGGGCCGCCTCGGCGCCGTCCAGTTCGACGACGCCCAGCAGTCGAACCTGAAGGGGGTGTCGGGGTGGGCGGTCCTGGGCACCCGGTGGCAGGTCTCCGAGACCGCGCACTTCGAGGTCCTCGCCGAGGGACACTCCAGCCGGTTTACGCCCTTTCGGTCGCGGGTCTTCGCCCGGGCGACCCTGGAGGAGTGGCTGTGAGACCTCGGTGGTGGGTGCCCTTGCTCGGCGGGCTGGTCGTTCTGCTCGGCGTCGTGCTCGGCGCGCGCGCGCAGACACCCCGCACCGCGTTCGACGCGGTGTATCCGCCGCAGCACATTCCCCTCGCCTTCGACCACGCCGTGCACGTGGGCAAGGCCAAGGCCACCTGCAACGACTGCCACGCGTCGGTGAAGACCTCCGTCCGCGTTCAGGACCGCAACCTGCCCGAGGAGAAGGTCTGCTTCGACTGCCACGACGTGCTCGAAGAGCCCATCGCCGAGGCCGACCCGCCCGCCGAGTGTAAGACGTGCCATCCGGGCTACGTGCCCGTGATGCCCGAGGGTGTGCCGAAGGACGAGACCTCGAAGGCCACACCGCACCCGCCGCGCGTGGACATGCCCCCGGCCGCGCTGAAGTTCGGTCACAAGCTGCACCTGGAGCGTGGGATCGAGTGCGACGCGTGTCACCGAGGCATCGCCCAGGCCGGCCTGGGCACCCGCGAGCACCTGCCGTGGATGGACCAGTGCACTGGGTGCCACGACGGCCGGAGCGCCCCCGACCGCTGCGACACCTGCCACCTTTCGAAACCCGACGGCCGGCTCGTCACGGACCTCCCCGGCGGCAAGCTGCTGCCCCGCGGTAAGTTCAGGGACGACGACCACACCGGCGACATCGTGCGCAGCCATGGCCCGGCCGCAAAGGCCGACGCCGCCTACTGCGCGAACTGCCACATGGAGTCCGAGTGCGCGACGTGCCACCTGAGCGGGCCGAAACCCCTCTCGATCCACGCCGCCGACTACATCCTGACCCACGCCCCGGAAGCCCGCCGCAACGATCCCTCGTGTGAGTCCTGCCACCGTCAACAGACGTTCTGCCGCGACTGCCACGTGCGGAGCGGTGTGAGCGACACCGTCGGGTCTTTGTACTTCTCGGCCGCCGGCAACGCGACGGGGCGCTTCCACCCCGAGGGCTTCGTCGCGCCCCTGGGTGCGGTCCCCACGGCCGCGCATCACAAGTTCGAGGCCCGCAAGAACCTGCGCCAGTGTGTCGGTTGCCACCAGGAGAGCACCTGCGTGCAGTGTCACGGGGTGCAGGCGAGCCCCGCGATCCGCGCGAACCCGCACCCGCCGGGCTTCCGGTCCCAGTGCGACCGGGCGCTGCGTCAGAACGACCGAGGCTGCGTGAAGTGCCACGAGTCCCGCGCCGCGCTCGAGATCATGTGCGGCCGATAGCAGGCTGCTGAAAAAGCAGCCTGCCCGGGCCAGGACGGCCCCGCCGAATCACCGAGGCTTCGAAAAAGCCGAATTCACTTCGGCGGAGCGGGGCTCAGCTCACGCGGTCCACGAACCAGTAGACCCCGAGTGCGATGACGACCGCGTTGAGCGCGGGCACGACCCGCTGAACGAAGGTCGGGCTCCGGCGGGCCCACATGAGCACCGGGAGCGCCAGCGCCACGAGCACGAGCTGTCCGGTCTCCACACCCAGATTGAAGGCCAGGAGCGTGCTCACCAGGTTGTCCCCTTCGAGCCCGATCTCGGCCAGCGCACCCGCGAAGCCGAAGCCGTGGATGAGCCCGAACGGCAAGGTGAGCCGCCAGCGCCGATCGGCGTCTTGCACAAAGAAGTTCTCGACGCCCACGTAGACGATCGAGGCCGCGATGCCGGCCTCGATGAGGGCGCCTGGCGGCACGAAGACGCCGGTCGCGGCGAGGCCGAGCGTGACGGAGTGCGCGACGGTGAACGCCGTGACCACTGCGACGAGCCCGCGCCAGTGGCCGCCCACCAGGAGGAGGCCGAAGAGAAAGACCAGGTGGTCGAAGCCGAAGACGATGTGCTCCAGGCCGAGCACGAAGACCTCGCCGAAACCACTGGCCGCGCCCTCGGGGGCGTCGCCGAGCGCGAGCGTGGTGGCCGAGGCTTGCAGCACGTGCGCCACGGGCGCCTCGCCCCCGAAGACCTGAGCGAGGTGACGATGCCCGGGGGCCAGGCGGTCGAAGAAGCGGAGGTCGGCCTCGAGCGTCGCGCCCGCGGCGCCCTTTGGGCAGGCAAAGTGCCCCGTGGTGTCGAGCCCGTCCTCTTCGGAGAGCACCGCCGGGGTCCAGGTGGCCGCACACGACTCGCCCCCCGCGCGGACCCGCACCGCGTCGAGCACCTGCGCGAAGGCCGGGCGAACGGCGTCCAGCTCCGTGGGATCGAGGAGGCCGTTCGCGTTGGCATCGACCGCGGGCCCGAGGCGCAACACCTCGACCCGAGCGAAGGTGAGGTCGACGGCGAAGCCTCCGGGCTCCGGGCGCCAACTGCTGCGGGAGATGCCGAGCTCGTGGGCCCCGACGGTGCCCGTGAACGCCAGCAGCCAGAGAAACGATGCGAGGGGTGCCAGGGTCGCTTTCATGGGCACGCACGCTAGCGTGGACCGGCCGATTTTGCGCCGGGGAAGTGTGCCTGCTCGGCGTCGGGCGGGGCCGGAACCGTTGACGCCCGCACCGCGCGTCGGTACATGGCGCGCGTCATGACGCACCAGGAAGCCGAAATCGCCCGCAGGCGGACGTTCGCGATCATTTCGCACCCGGACGCCGGCAAGACCACGATCACGGAGAAGCTGCTCCTCTTCGGGGGCGCCATCCAGATGGCCGGCGCCGTGCGCGCCCGCCGCAGTGGTCGTTTCGCGGCCAGCGACTTCATCGAGATCGAGAAGCAGCGCGGCATCTCCGTGAGCACCGCGGTCATGAGCTTCGAGTACGGCGGCTGTGCGGTGAACCTGCTCGACACACCGGGTCACGAGGACTTCAGCGAGGACACCTACCGGGTGCTCACCGCGGTCGACAGCGCGCTCATGGTGCTCGACTCCGCCAAGGGCGTCGAGGCGCGGACCCTGGCCCTCATGGAGGTCTGTCGGCTGCGCGACACGCCGGTCATGACCTACTGCAACAAGTTCGATCGTGAGTCCCTGGAGCCCTTCGAGCTCCTCGACAACATCGAGAAGCGGCTGAACATCCAGTGCGCGCCGATGACCTGGCCCATCGGCATGGGCAAGGACTTTCAGGGCGTCTACGACCTCATCGACCGGTCGGTGGTGTTCTACGAGGACACGACCCGAGGGCGAAGGAACGAGATCGTCAAGATCGATCCCGCCTCACCTGCCCTCGTGGACGCCATCGGTGAAAAGGCCGCACGCAAGCTGCGGGACGACCTGGACCTGCTGGACGGCGCGAGCGCGCCCTTCAACCGCGAGGCCTTCTATCGCGGCAAGCAGACGCCCGTCTTTTTTGGCAGCGCGATCAACAACTTCGGCGTGAAGGAGCTGCTGGACTGCTTCGCGCGGTTCGCGCCGCCGCCACAGCCGCGCCCCACCACGACGCGCTACATCGAGCCCAACGAACCGCAGTTCACAGGCTTCGTTTTCAAGATCCAGGCGAACCTGGACCCCTCCCACCGGGACCGGATGGCGTTCATCCGCATCACCTCGGGTCGATACGAGCGCGGCATGAAGATGCGCCACGTGCGGAGCGGCCGAGACATGGCGGTGAACAACGCGACCACGTTCCTGGCGCGGGAGCGGACCCTGGCCGAGGAGGCGTGGCCCGGGGACATCATCGGGGTGCACAACCACGGTGCGATCCGCATCGGCGACACCTTCTCCCAGGGCGAGGTGCTGAAGTTCACGGGCATCCCGTCCTTCGCCCCGGAGCTCTTCCGGCGCGCGCGACTCCTCGATCCGTTGAAGTCGAAGTCGCTCGTGAAGGGCCTCGAGCAGCTCGCCGAGGAGGGCGCCGCCCAGCTCTACCGCCCGATGGACGGGCAGGACTACCTCATCGGGGCCCTGGGTGCGCTGCAGTTCGACGTGATCCAGTCCCGCCTGGAGTCCGAGTACAACGTGCGGGCGCGGTTCGAGGAGACCTCGTTCCAAGCGGCGCGCTGGCTGCGGTGCAGCGACGAAGAGGCGCTGAAGAAATTCGTGCAGCAGAACCGCGACCGCATCTACCGTGATCTCGGCGACCACCTCACGTTCGTCGCCAACACGGAGTGGGCCATGAACTACGCCGCTCAGCAGAACCCGAAGGTCGAGTTTCTGAAGACGATGGAGATCGCGTGACGCCCGCGCCGCGTCTGCATGGGCTCGCGGGGCTGGTATTCGCGGTCGCGTGCACCGCGGCGAACCCGGACCAGCTCAAGGGGGCCACGGCGGATGGCGGTGGACGCCCCGAGGCGGACGCGGCCACCTCCGCGGGCGACGCCGACCCGGGACCCATCGCCCGAGACGACGCTCAGCGCCCGGGCGCCGACGACGGGGCGCCCCCCGCGCCACGAGACGACCTGGGTGTGGAACCCGACGACGCATCCTCGGGCGGCGCTGGCGGCACCGGCGGCTCGGGAGGCGCTGGAGGCGAGGTGCCTCCCGATCCAGGCTGCGCGGAGGGCGAGATCGACCAGCGGCCGTGCGGCCTCAACACCCGAGGCTTGGAAGAGCGGACCTGCGCCGCCGACGGGACCTACGGCCCCTGGGGTGCGTGCAGCGACACGGACGAGTGCATCGACGACGTGAGCCAGACGCAAGCCTGCGGTGTGCAGGGCAACGGTGAGCAACAGCGCACCTGCAACATCGGTCGCTGGAGCGCGTGGGCCCCGTGTGACGACCCGGACCGCGAGTGCGCGGACGGCACCGTGGAGACCGTGCCCTGCGGCCTCAACGGACGCGGTGTTCAGGCCCATGCCTGCGAGGGCGGTCGTTACGGGGCGTGGTCCGAGTGCATGGACCCCGACACCTGCGTGGACAGCAGCGTCGACACCGGCGCGTGCGGCGTGAACCGGCGCGGCCAACGCAGCCGGATCTGCTTCGAGGGTGAATTCGGTGAGTTCGGCGCGTGCCGCGATCCGGACGCCTGCCGGGACGGGTCCACGGAGCGCCGCGCCTGCGGCATCAACGGTCGTGGCACCGAGGCCCGCAGGTGCGACGCCGGCCAATGGAGTGACTACGCGGACTGCGACGACCCGGACGAGTGCCTCGAAGGGACCTCGGAGAGCCGGGACTGCCCCGCGGGCGGACGCCAGACCCGGAGCTGCGTGGAGGGCGCGTGGACGAACTTCAGCGCGTGCCCGGCGGGCGATGTCTGCGCTGCCCCTACCCAGGTCGGCCTGGGAGTGACCTCTACGGAGACGTTCGAGACGGACGCGCTCACGTCGAACTGCAATGGGAGTGACCGAGGCGAACGGGTCGTAGCGTTCACGGCCCCCCAGGTCGGCGTCTACCGTTTCAGCCTGGGCGCGGGCCGACGCACCGCGAGCCTGGCGATTCGCGCCCAGTGCGGGATCGCCGGCTCGGAGCTGGGCTGCCTCGAGCCCGACGCCCGGGGCGACCTCGAGCAGCCCATGGCCGGAGGACAGACCTACTTCCTCGTGATCGAGAGCACGCTGGGTGCGCAAGACGTCGAGGTGGTCATCGAGGCCGTCGACCTCGTGGATCCGTGCCTCGCGGCGCTGCCTCTCTTTGCCGGGGAGTCACGCGGCAACACCGCCGGCGACGACGACTTCGACGCGACCTGCGCGAACGCGAGCGGACCCGAGCGCATCTATCGATTCGCCCCGCTCGAGGCCGGCTTGTGGCGCATGACGACGATCGGCTCCGCCTTCGACACCGTCTTGTCCGTGCGCACGACCTGCGACGACCCCGACACGACGCTGGCCTGCAACGACGACGTCGGGAACGAACGCTACTCCGAGCTCTACGTGCAACTCGGGCTCGGTGAGCTGGTCTACGTGCTCGTGGACGGCTTCGACCGCAACGCCTCGGGTGCGTTCACCCTCTTGCTGCAGCGGGTCGAGCCCTTGCCCACCGAGATGGAGTCCCGCGAGGTTCCGGCCGGGCTCTTCCGCCGCGGCTCTTCGGCGAACAACAGCCCTCCGGGCGAGCGTCCGCAGCGCGACATCACGGTGTCGCGTTTTGTGATCGACCGGCGCGAGGTGACGGTCGCGGAGTACGAGGCGTGTGTCCTCGCGGGCCGCTGCGCGGAGCCCGAGGGCGGCGACAACGACGGCTGCACCTGGGCCGATCCGGAGGTCTATGCCGACCACCCGATCAACTGCCTGACCTGGACCGAGGCCGGGAACTACTGTGCGCAGGTCGGGAAGCGTCTGCCGACCGAGGCGGAGTGGGAGAAGGCCGCCCGCGGGGGCTGCGACCGGCGCGGGCAAGCCGGATGCGACGCGGCCGACGCGGTCACGTATCCGTGGGGCAACGAGCCGGCGCCTCAGTGCACCCGTGTCCAGCGCGAGAACTGCGACGAGGGGCTCACGGCGCCGGTCGGCTCGACGGACCCCGACGGCAACAGCATCTACGGGGTCATCGACCTTGCGGGGAACGCCTCGGAGTGGGTCCAGGATTGCTACGACGAGGACTACTACGACGCGAGCCCCGCCTTGGATCCGGTCAACGACGCGCCGGAGTGCGGCAATCGAGTGACGCGGGGCGGGCAATCCACGGAAGCGGACAACCAGAACTTCCGGGTCGCGCGACGGGTCGCCGAGGCCGAGGGCGCCTCGGTGGGCGGCGTCCGCTGCGTGCGCTGAGCGCGCTCAGGCGCCGCGACGGCGTCGAAGGCGGTGCCTCAGTCCGCGGGCGACCTCCCCCACCTCACCGACCCCGAGGAGCGCGGCGCACGCCAGGCAGGTGAGCGTCGAAAGGCCACCGAGCAGACTGCCACGCACGAGCGCGGGCAGGGCCGGAGGCAAGTAGGGGGCGACGACGGACGCCAGGCCCACGCCGAGCGCGACGGCGGGGGCCAGTCGCAGCAGCGCGTCCACCATACCGGGCGCCGTCGGCGGCGTGTCCAGAGCGACGCGTCGGCGCAGGGCCCACGACAGCGCGAGTACGTTCGCGGAGATCGCGACGCTCGACGCGACGGCGAGGCCATCCCCACCCCAGGTCTCGCCCAGGACCACGTAGAGCGGGAAGAGCAAGAGCGTGACGACGGAGCCGACCACCGTGGGCGTGAGGGTGTCGCCCAGGGCGTAAAAGCCACGCGCGATCAGCCCCTGCACCGACCAGCCCCACAAACCCAGGCAGACCCACGCCGTAAAGCGACCGACCTCGGCGAGCTCGTCGGCCGTGAAACGCCGATCCCCCCACACCACCGTCGCGACCTCGGTGCCCGCGGCCGTCAGCCCCGCCTGGGCGGCCAGGGCGAGCACGAGCGTGAGGCGCACCGCGCGCACGACGAGCGCGTAGCCCTCGGGCTTTCGGCCCTCGGCGAAGAGGCGCGCCATGGACGGGAAGGCCGCCATGCCCGCGGCGAGGCCGAAGACCCCCATCGGCACGCGCATCAGCGTCTTGGCGTAGGTCAAACGCGAAACCGTGCCCGCCTCGAGGAGCGAGCCCTGCCGACGCAGGATGAAGTCGTCGAAGACCACCACGCTGAAGCCGAGCATGACGGGCAGTGAGCGCTGGAAGTAGATCCGCACGTCGGGACCGTTCAGCCCGAGTCCGCCGTGCCACCTCAACCCGGCCCGCCACGCGCCCCAGAGCGGCAGACCGAAAGGCCCCAGCACCGAACCGACCAAGACCCCCCACGCGAAGCCCTCAGGGCCGAGCCAGGGCCCGAGCAGCACACCCCCGCCGATGACCCCGAGTGTGTACACGAGCGGCGCCAGGGCCGGCATCGTGTGCTGGTCCCTCGCCTGGAGCGTCGCCGAGAGCAGCCCCCCCATCACGTGGAAGACTTGCGCCGGGAGCAGCAAACGGATGAGCCCGACGAGCTGCGCCTGTCGCGAGGCGTCGAGCCCGGGCGCGATGGACTCCGAGAGCGAGGGCGCCAGCCACATCAACGCCGCGGTGCCGCCCAGCACCAGGATCAGGAGCGCGTTGCCGATGTTCGAGAAGGCGCGCCACGCGCCGGCCTCGTCGGAACGGACGAGGTATCCCTGGAAGATCGGGATGAAGACCAGCGAGAGCGCGCCCCCGGCCAGCAGGTAGTTCAGGAAGTCCGGGAGAACGAACGCGGTGAAGTAGACGTCCGCCTCGGGCCCGTTGCCGAGGGTGCGCCCGATGACGGCCTCGCGGACGAGGCCGATGACCCGCGAGAGCAGAATCGAGAAGGCGTAGACGGCCGACGCGAGGCCCAGGGACCTACCCACGCCGGCCGCTCAGTCGTCCGCCGAGGGTCCGGGTCGGCGCGCGTCCGCGGCCAGGACGAGCTTGGAGAACGGGCGCCGCTCGAACTCACGGATGAGCAGACCGACGCCCGCCGCCAGGGCGACGACACCGAGCGCGTTGAACCAGAAGGGCTGGAACAGCACCTGCGTCGGATCGACGTGGTCGAAGCCGGGGATGCCCGGTCCCACGCCCACCACCTCGAACCACACGCCCGAGAATGAACCGACGAGCGCCGCCGTCGAGACCCACACGTTGTGGGCGCGCACATAGGCCCAGCCGGCCACACCCGCCGGCAGGGCGAGCTTCAGCCAGTCGGAGAGGTCGCCGCTCAACGAGAAGAAGTACGCGAAGGTCGAGAACGCGATGGACCAGCTCATGGGCGCCGAGAAGACCATGTTCCGCAGCACGATGCCGTGGACCACGATCGCGCGGGTCAAGGGCATGAAGAGGCCCGTGACGAGGCCGTACAGCCACATCGGACCCTCGGTGAGCAGCGCCTTCGTCTCAGGGCGGGTGGGCTCGACGGTCTCGAAACGAGCCCGCATCAGGTTGTCGACCTCGCTGCTCAAGATGGCCGTGCCCACGCCGGCGAGCAGCGCCCAGAGCACCAGCCTCGGGTCCGGCCGACCGAAGCCGGGGCCGGGCATGTCGGGTCCGCGGGTGCGCCGGTCGAGGCCCAGGGCGGCGACCGTACCGAGGCCCCAGCCCAGCAGCAGCAAGACCGAAATCCAGGTCACACCCGCGTACTCCACGAGCAGCGCCACGATGAGCGTGCTCAGCGCGACCCAGATCGGCGCCACGAGCATCGCCCACAGAGCGGGAGGCATGTTCACCGCGGCCCCCAGGTCGCGGCGCCCCGAGCGAGCGCGCGCTCGATCCACAGGGGATGCTGGGCGTACCAGTCGATGGTGGCCCTCAGCCCCGCCTCGAAGGGCACCTGGGGCGCCCAACCGAGCTCCGTACGGAGGCGCGTGTCGTCGACGCAGTAGCGCCAGTCGTGGCCGGGGCGGTCCGTGACGAACGCGATGCGGTCCGGGCCCAGGCCGAGGTGCGCGAGGACCAGCTCGGCGATCTCGAGGTTACGCCGCGGGTTGTCGGCGCCGACGTTGTAGACCCGGCCCGCGACCCCGCGGTGCAGGACGGCCCAGACCGCGTCGGCGTGGTCGTCGACGTGCAGCCAGTCCCGGATGTTGCGGCCGTTGCCGTACATGGGGAGCTGCTCGCCGGCGAGCGCGCGACGGACCAGGACCGGGATGAGCTTCTCGGGGAACTGGCAGGGGCCGAAGTTGTTGGCGCAGCGTGTGATGGACAGGTCGAGCCCGTACGTCCGCACGTATGACTGCGCGAGCAGGTCCGCGCCGGCCTTGGCGGCCGCGTAGGGCGAGCCGGGGTGGAGGTGCGCGTCCTCCGTGGTGGCGGGCGCGTCCTCGGAGAGGGAGCCGTAGACCTCGTCCGTCGAGACCAGGACAAAGCGTGTCCCGACCTTCGCCCGTGCGGCGTCCAGCAGCGCGTGGGTGCCGCCGATGTTCGTGCTCACGAAGGCGGTCGCATCCTCGATGGAGCGGTCCACGTGGCTCTCGGCGGCGAAGTGCACGATCGCGTCCACGTGCGACTCGGAGACCAGGGCGCGCACGGCGCCGCGGTCGCGTACGTCTCCGTGGACGAACTGATAGTTCGGCGCGTCCGCGACCTCGGCGACGTTCTCGGGGTCCGCCGCGTAGGTCAGCAGGTCCAGGTTGATGAAGCGGAGTTCAGGGTGCCGCGGGACGAAGCGGCGCAAGAAGGCGCTGCCGATGAACCCGCAGCCCCCCGTGACCAACAGGGTCTTCACAGCAGGTTGGCGCCCGTCTGCTTCACGAGGTTGCTGGCGCGGTGCAGGCTCTCGAACGTGCCGGCGTCGGTCCACCAGCCGTCGAGCTTCGAGTGCTCGAGCAAGCCCGCGCGCAGGTAGGCGTTGTTCACGTCCGTGATCTCGAGCTCGTTGCGCCGGGACGGCTTCAGCGTGCGGATCACGTCGAAGACCCACGAGTCGTAGAAGTAGATGCCGATGACGGCCGAGGCGCTCGGCGGATCGGCCGGCTTCTCGATGATCTCGGTGATGCGGCCCGTGTCGTCGTCGGAGAACCGGACGACCCCGAAACGCTCGGGATCCTCGACGTCCTTGAGGATGATGCGAGCGCCGGAGCGCTGCTGGCGGTAGGCCTCGGCGGCCGCGCGCACGTTCCCCTGGATGAGGTTGTCGCCCAGGACCACACACACACGGTCGCCGCCGGCGAAGTGCTCGGCGAGCCGGAGGGCGTCGGCGATTCCGCCCTCACCCTCCTGGTACGTGTAGTTGATGTGCTTCAGCCCGAACTCCGCGCCGTTCCCGAGCAGCCGCAGGAACTCCCCCGCGTGGTTGCCGCCCGTGACGATGAGGATGTCCTTGATGCCCGCGTTCACGAGCGTCTGGATCGGGTAGTAGATCATCGGCCGGTCGTACACCGGCAGAAGGTGCTTGTTCGTGATCTTCGTCAGCGGGCTCAGCCGTGTGCCGAGTCCGCCCGCGAGGATCACACCCTTCAGTGCGGGGGCGCTCATGCCCGGCATCGTGGTCGAGATGCCGGGGGCCGTCAATCAGGGCGTGGCGAGGCAGACGCCGACGATCTGGGCGCTGCCGAAGCCGAGGGCGTCGCCGCCAAAGACACCGGTGACACACTCGGTGCCCCGCGCACAGGGCTCGGCGCCCGCCTCGTCGCGGCAAAGGTCGACGCAGACCGCGGGCTCACCCTGCGCGATCGCCGCGCAGAGGCTGCCCGCGACACAGTCGCTGCCGCCCGTGACCTCGTCGAAGGTGCAGGGCTCACCGACCGCCGCGCTCTGGTCGCCGGGCGCGCACAGGCCCTCGGCGGGCTCGACCGCGCCGGCGCGGGCCCCCACCCGACCCGTGAAGTTGCAGACCTGACCGCGCGCGCAACCGCCCGCGGCGAAGGGATCACACTCGCCGAGGCAGACCCCGAGGGCCTCGAGACCCTCTGAGAAGACGTTCGTCACACAGACCGAAGCGCCCAGGCAGTTCGAGGTGTCCTGAGCGTCACAGAAGCCCAGGCACACAGGGCTCGGGGCGTCGGCGTCCACCTGCGCGCACAATGCGTCGGCGCCGCAGGTGCCCCAGTAGGCGTCCTGGGACTCGGTGCACGTGTCGCCAACGTCGTCCGGCCCCGCGCCCGCGGCCACACACACGCCGAGGGTCGTGCCGTCGTCGTCCATGCCGGCGATCGCGCAGACCTCACCCCGCCCGCAGCCCTGCTGCGTGAAGACGTCGCAGTCGGCGTGGCAGAAGGCGTAGTCGACACCGTCCACACGACGGCTCCAGTCGATGCACCGCTCGCCGGCGGGACAGCCGCCGCGTGCGTCGCAGGCCGCGTGACACGTACCGAGCTCACACACGAGGCCCGCCTGGCAGTAGACGTCGGCGGTGTCGTCGCACGGCTCGCCCACATCCGCGTTGCCCGGGGGCAGGCAGAAGGTCGCGTTCTCGAAGCGGGTGCACGAGGCGTCGGCGCCGCACGACGCGACGTTGCCCGGGCCACACCCGTCTCCGGGAAGGCAGAAGGCGTCCGCGGGCACCTCGGGGTCGAAGGCGAGGCACGCTTCGCGGGGCTCGCACGCGTTCAGTGGGACGGAGTCGTCGCAGGCCCCGAGGCACACGGCGAAGTCCTCGGCGAACAGGACACACACGAGACCCGGGCCGCACACACCTTCGGCGAGACAGTCGTCGAAGCGCCCGGGGGCGTCCGGATCCGCTTCGCACAGCCCGGTGGCGCGGTCGCAGAGCTGACCGAGCGGGCACCCCGTCTCGCGGCAATCGAGCTGACCGGCGACACACTCGCCCGTCTCGAAGTCACAGAACTCGTCGCGGGCGCAGTCGCTGTCGTCCAAACAGCCCGCCGGGCGCTCGCAGGTGCGGCTCATGGGATCGCAGACCTCGCCGGGTCCGCAGTCCGCGTCGACACGGCAAGCGGGTGCGGGCTCCGCACAGAGACCCGTGTCGACGTCGCAGACCTCACCGCGCGCGCAGTCGGCGTCGCGCATACAGCCCCCGTCCGCTGGAACGCACGCGCCGGAGGCCGCGTCGCAGCGCTCGTTCGGGGCGCAGTCGAGGTCGCCGACGCAGCCCGCGGCATCCACACACTGTCCCGAGATCCGGTCGCAGCGCTGACCCTCGGGACAATCGGGATCGACCACACAGCCGCCCTGGCCCTCGGGCTCGCAGAGGCCGGTGCCCTCGTTGCACACGTCGCCCACGTCGCACCCCGCGGCGTTGCAGTCCGGCACACACACGCCAAAGTCGGCGTCCGGGACCGGGAAACAGGTCCAGCCCCCGCGGCACGGGACCGCGTCGCCGCAGCGCTCGAGGCAGAAGCCGAGGCCCGGATCACACACGCCCCCGGCGCAGTCCGCATCTCCAAGGCACTCGACGACGCAGAGGCCACCGGGCAGGCCGCCCTCGGAGTCCGCCTCGCTGAAGCACATCCCGCCGGGGCAGGTCTCGGGGCCGTCGCAAGCGCTTCCGGGCCCGCCCTCTTCACCGGGCTGCTCGGGCACGCACGCGCCGGTCGCCGGCTCGCAGCGCTCGCCCGCTTCACAGACCACACCCTGGCAAGGGTCGTCGGCGACACACGCGCCGTCCACACACACGAAGCCGTTGCGACACCGCACGCCCGCGCAGGGGTCTACCGGCTCGTCGCCGCCCACCGGGCCAGGCTCACCGCCGGGCACGGGGTCACCGCCGGGTGCGGGATCGCCGCCGGGTGCGGGATCGCCGCCGGGCGCGGGATCGCCGCCCGGTGCCGGGTCGCCGCCGGGCGCGGGATCGCCGCCGGGCGCGGGTTCGCCGCCGGGCGCGGGATCGCCGCCGGGTGCGGGATCGCCACCCGGCGCCGGATCGCCGCCCTGACCGGGAATACCGCCCAGCCCCGGAGAGCCACCCATCGCCGCGTCGCGGCCCACAGGGGGTCGAAAATCGCCGCTCGCGTCTGCCTTGCTCTCCGTCGCGGCGTCCTCGCACGCGACGGTGAAGCAGGCGACGGTCGAGAGCATCGCGAGAACGAATCCTTGAACGCGCATCGTGTCCACCCCTCTTCGAAGCCAAAAAGCGGCGCACCCTAGCGATACGCGCCCCGGCGTTCAAGCCCCGGGCCCGCATCGCTGCTACACTGCCGCGCCATGTCCACGATGCGCGCCGTCTACACGAACCTTCGAGCCGCCCGCACGGCCATCAAGGACTTCGCCCGCCTGGAGCAGATCGTCGCCGTTCTCGCGCGGCACGGCTTCGGTCACGTGGTCGAGGCGTGGGACCTGCAGGACAAGGCCATTCTCAAACTGCTCGTGCGGGCGCGCCCCGAAGAGCAGTCCAAGAAGTCGCCCCACGAGCGGATCGCCGAGGCCCTGCAGGAGCTCGGCCCGACCTTCGTGAAACTCGGGCAGATCCTCTCGACGCGGCCCGACCTCGTGCCCCAGGCGCTTTGCGACCAGCTCTCGAAGCTCCAGGACCGCGTGACGCCGATCACGTTCGACGAGGCCCGGGCCGTCGTCGAGACGAGCCTGGGCCGCCCGCTGACCGAGGTCTTCGAGACCTTCGACGAGCGGCCCCTCGCGAGCGCGAGCATCGCGCAGGTGCACACGGCGCGTCTTCGGACCGGCGAGGACGTGGTCGTGAAGGTGCAGCGGCCGGGCATTCGCGACACCATCGAGAGCGACCTGCACATCCTCTACTTCGTCGCGCGCCAGCTCGAAGAGACGATCCCCGAGCTGAAGGCCTTCGACCCTGTCGCGATCGCGGCGGAGTTCGACAAGGCCATTCGCAAGGAGCTCGACTTCAACCACGAGGCGAACCACCTGGAGCGGTTCGACCGCAACTTCTCGAGCTGGCCGTCGATTCACGTCCCGCGCCTCTATCGAACGTGGTCCAGCGACCGGGTGCTCGTGATGGAGCGCCTCGTCGGGCCCAAGGTCACCCTGGCCGGGGAGCACGGCCACGACCTCGACGCCATCGCGCGCGAGATGGTGCGCGCGCTCTTCAAGATGGTCTTCGAGGACGGCTTCTTCCACGGGGACCTGCACCCCGGGAACATCCTCGTGCTCGAGGACGGCCGCATCGGCCTCATCGACTTCGGCCTCGTGGGTCGCATGACCCCGACCATGAAGGACGCGACCGCGGAGCTCCTGCTGGCCGTGGTGACGCACGACTACGAGGGTGTGGCGCGCTGCTTCTACGAGCTGAGCATCCGCACCGGTCGCGTGGACTACGGCGCGTGGGAGGCCGACACCATCGAGCTGATGGAGCGGTACTTCCTGAACAAGCGTCTGGCCGAGGTCGACTTCGGCCGGTTCTTGCGCGACCTGGTGGAGGGCGCGATTCGCCACGAGGTCCGGATCCCGCCGGACTACACGATGTTCTTCAAGGCCATCATGACGGTCGAGGGCATCGGCAAGACCCTCACGCCGGACCTCGATCTGGTCAGCGAGTGTCGCCCCTACGTCGAGCAGCTCGTCGCGCAGCGGTACTCGCCGGAGCGCGTGATGCGCGCGGCCGGCGACGCACTCCAGGGCCTCGGCCGCCTGAGCCGAGTATTCCCGGTGAAGGCCAGCGAGTTCCTGGGCCAGATGGAGGACGGCAAGGTCGCCGTGCGCACGGAGGACCGCGACTTCGAGCGCGCCGAGGAGGGTCGGGACCGACGCCTCAACCGGGCCGCGCTCGCGGCCATCGCGTGCACCCTCGCGGTGGTCGGGACCATGACCCGCTACGACGCGCGCTTCACGCTGTTCGGCGTGCACGGCGTGACCTTGCTCACGTGGACCGTGGCCGGGTGGATCACGCTGCGGCTCCTCTTTCGGATCTGGCGCTCGGGCCGCTGGTAGCCCGCGGCGCGGCGGCCTCCGATCAGCTTTCCGGCGTGGGCTCGGTGGCTTCGGGGGCGCCGGGCGCCTCGGCCACCAGGCCGAGTCCGAGCTTGCGGGCGGCCACGTCACTCGAGGTGACGACGACCTCGACGGCATCGCCGGGCTTGAACTTGCTGCGCGGCTTCTGGCCGGGGCCGAGCCGCATCTCGTTGGCGTGCAGGAGGCCCTCGACCCCCGGCGCCAGCTCGACGAAGGCCCCGAAGTCCTTCACGCGGGCGATGCGCCCGGACTGGGTGTGTCCGACGCCGAAGCCCTCGAGGGACGGCCGCTCCGGCTCCGGCAGGAGCTGCTTCACGCCGAGGCTCGCGCGGCCACGCTCCTCGTCGATGCCGAGCACCAGCGCCTCGATCGGCGCGCCCGGCTTCACGAGGTCGTTCGCCCGTGCGCCCGGATCCCAGCTCAGGTCCGAGACGTGGACGAGGCCCTCGAGGCCCGTCGCCTCGTCGAGGATGACGAAGACCCCGAAGGACGCCACGTTCTTCACCTTGCCCGTGACCTTCGAACCTACGGGGAAGCGGGCGCGCAGTGTGTCCACCGGCGCTGGCTGGAGCTTGCGCAGGCTGAGCTTCAGGTGACGCTTGGCCGCGTCGAAGAGGATGACCTCACCTTCGACCGCGTCGCCGCCCTTGACCACGTCTTTCGGGTGCTTCGGGGCCGCGCCCCAGCGCAGCTCGCTGACGTGTACGAAGGCCTCGACGCCCGGCTCGATCTCCACGAACGCGCCGATGTCGGTGAAGCCGATCACCTTGCCCTGGAGTCGCTGACCCACGGCGAGCCGCGTCGACGCGCTCTCCCACGGATCGGCCAGGAAGACCTTGCGGCTGAGCTGGATGCGGTCCCCGTCGATGCCGAGCACCTTCACCTTCACGGTCTCGCCGACCTTCACGAAGTCGCCCGGGTTCGTGCCGCGCCCGTGGCTCATCTCCTTCGCGTGCAGGAGGCCCGTGGCGCCGCCCGGCAGGTCGACGAAGGCACCGAAGTTCGCGAGGCGCACGACCAGACCCTCGAGCTCGGCGCCGACCTCGGGCAGGACCACCGGCGCCCGCGGCGTAGACGGCGCAGCGTCCGGCCCCGCGTCGGTCTCCACCGCTCGGACGGCCTCGCGGCGGGCCTTGCGGGCCTCGCGCAGAGCCCCCGGCTCACGGGAAAGCACAAAGAGCGCCTTGCGGTCGTCCCACTCGCGCACGAAGAACGTGCCCGTGACGCCGAGGGGCGCGTCGGCGCGCTTTTCGGGCAGGAACGCCTTCAGCGGCGGCGCGTCGCCGACCGTGAGCGCGACGCTCAAGCCGCCCTGCATCCGGGCCACGACGCGCCCTTCAATGCCGCGGTCGGCCCGCCCGGCGTCGTCGATCGCATCCCACAGGTCGAGGCCCGCGGCCTTGAGCCGGGAGACGCGCGGCCCGTCCGCGAGCACCTGTTCGACAAAGACACGGACGGTCGCGCCCGGCGCCGGAGGGCTGTCGCCGAACTCGGCGGCGGGCACGCGGGCGTGGCCCGAGGCGAGGGCGACGGTGACCGTCGAGGCGTCGACGGCCTCTACGCGGGCCTCGACGACCAAGCCAGGCTTGTCGAGCAGCGTGTCCCAATGCGCGGCGATGTCCGCCAGCGTGGCAGCGCGGTCGAGCAGCGGATCAGGAGACTCGGGCGATTCGGTCTGGGTATCGGACATGCGCGCCCGAGTAGCACGAGCGCCGGGGGTGTGCCAAGCATCCAGCGCGGGCACGGCGCGCGGTCCCCCGGCGAGGGACGTCCGCAATTGGCCGCCCCTCGGCGTCAAAACTCGCCGCGCAAGCGCAGACCGCGGGTCTTCGGCTCTCTGTCGGTCCCCTGCGGCTCGAAGTCGGGGAAAGACAGGTCGAATCGACCGTGCAGGGCGCGAACGTCTCTGGCTTCAGCCGGAATGGCAGAAACCTGGAGCCGACCGTCGGACGCGCACACGGGGTCGCCGTACGCATCGGCATCCGAGACGCCGACCAGGCAGGCGCGGGCGACATGCCCCATCGCCCGGTAGAAGTCGAGTTCGAGGACCAGGGCTCGATCGGTCCCGAGGCCCGCGGTACCCCCTTCGGCCCACAGGTGAATGGTCACCAGACTGGGAAGAGACCACTCGGCGTCGTCGAGCTGGGGATCCGAAGCGCCCCCATACCCGTCAGTCCTTTCGGCATTGCAAAAGGGAAGCGTTCCCAGGCAAGGAGGACCGTCCGCGCAATCGCACTCGACCGTTCGAGCTCCCGACAAGGGCTCGCTCGTGTTGAGTTCGACAGGGAGCGTCGCGGCGCGCTCGCGCGTCCACGGCTCGACGCCCCAGGCCACGAAGTTGTCGAGGCATCGCACCGAATCGCATGATTCGATGGCACGGCTGAAGCCGACGGCGGGACAATTGGCGGCGAACCACAAGCACTCGTCGGCGTCCGCTCGGCACCAAACACCCGGGGACGCACCCGTTCCACCGCAGTCGGCGAAGCTCGCCCCCCTGAAACACTGCGACAGCGCCCGGGGCTCACACTCGGCGACAGGGTCTACGTCGGCTTTGTCGAGTCCAGCGTCCGTGGACTCAACGGTGGCGTCGGCCAGGTGTGCGACCGAGGCATCAATCTGTTGCGGCGGGCCATCCAGGACCTGGCGAGAGGCGTCGGCCAACGGAGTGCCCGTGTCCGGCCCCATCTCGCCGGAATCATCGGTAATCTCATCGGAGTTCTTGGCCCCGCACGATACCATGCACGTGGCACTGGCGAGATAGACCAGACACCCAGCACTCAAGCTACGGAGGGGGTTCACAAGACGAATCGATGAGTTCACGGTGTGGCCTCACTCGGCGAAGTACATGTAGGAATAGTTTGCGCCAGATATGATGCGCTGCCCGACGCTTGCGGGACTGTACCAAGCGTCAGCAGATGCAGAGCCGAATGTGCCAGCCCCTCCGCCGCCCCAAGTCGTCCCACTGTCTGTAAGCGTTCGCGTGTAGGTCGTCAGACCGCCTTGGCTAAACCCCATGAGGAATTCAGGGTTTGTATTCGACGCCCAACGATTCACAATCGTTGGGCGCGCAATGGTCGTCCATCCTGCAGACCGAATCGTTCCGAATGTTATTGCGTGACTCGCCATATCCACTCTGAAGCGGGCCCAACGGATCCCTGTATTCTCCTCAATGTTCGCCCAAACGGCAACGCAGTTCCCGTCCGGCTCCGAATCAACCTCGTCGCACGCCACAGATGCTCCCTCAAAGGCCCGGATGTTAGAATCCGTCCCAGCCCAGTTCCCACCCGTCCGCGACCGGACCCGAAACTCCATCTCATCACTGTTATTGAGATAACCGACAATATAGGTGTCGGAAACCTTGTCATAGTCAACGCTCACGACGGTCCGTTCCGTATTCACGTCGAGGCTCGTGACAGTCCAACTCGCGCCCCCGTGATCCTTCTCAGCGACGTAAATATCTTTGACAAACGATGTAAACGAGTCGTTGTACAGCGCTGCGACCATCCAGTGTTCAGTCGCTTGACCTACCGAGGTCGTAAGTGCGGGCGCAGTGAACGTATCGAGTGCACTGGGAGTCTGTACACTGCATGATGGCTCGCAGATATAGGCCCGCGCCTCGGAGATAGAATCCGCGAACGCCTTCAGGTAAACAACCCCGCGGTTGCCATCATCGCTGGACGCCATATCCGTCGGTGAAACAACATCCGCATCGACGCCAATCCCAGCCGTCCACGACGAAGGCTCAAAGTTTGTGCTGTACAGATATTCTAGCGGCACGTTGTCATATCCATAGTGCGAACGAACGTAACGTTTATCAGCCCGTGTAAGTGATCTGTGGTCCTCATCGGTTGTCCCATATCCGCTTCGAATGGCCGCGTTGTCGGAGGCCGTGTCCATGCATTCCTGAACATGGTCGAAGCCAAGCGCATGCATAGTCTCATGCGTAAACACCTTCATGAGGGAATCTTCGCCGGCAGGGTTCTCGTCGGCGTATGCCCCCCAGTGGTGAGCCGGACAATCTACTGAATTGCGCTTCAAGGAGGTATTGGAGCACTTCATGGAGCCATTCGCGTTCAGATAGTAAGTATTTCCAGCGATTGCCCCTCCAAAAGCGGAGCAGTTGGTCTCCTTTTGGATGATGTACGTCGGCGTACTGTAGTTCGAGCCGCCGTGGCAGACTTTGTCCGTGGAAATACCCATATACTTGAAGTACACACGGGCCCCGGTATCACGGTGAAAGCGGTCGAGGGTCACTCTGATCATTGCAACAGCTTCATCGCCCGTCAGATTGCCCAAATGCTTCGTTGAAGCCGGCAATGCGATACTGTCGTCAATCCAGTACTCGATTACGCTCGGCGTCGGGCTATACATCCCGTCGCCTCGAACGCAGCCGTACAGCGTGGCCGATGCGGGGGTAGCGGCCACCATGCCCAGCACCCAGAAAAAGAAGAGCAGACCGCGGTTCAATTTGCACCTCCAGTGCACGCCGCCAGAATCGTACTCGATACGGTGGAAAGTCCCTCATCAAGCTTCTGGACGTAGTCGTCGACGATTGGGAACGCAGAATCTGACGCCGCGCCAATCCACCCATCAGCATCCTGACGGATGAAGACGACATATTCCCGTCCTGCCTTCAACGCTAGCCCGTGAGACCCGTTGAAGTGCGTGATCGTCAAAGTCTGTGCCGGACTGATGCCATCGAGCGAACGAGACACATGATAGATTCGGCGAATCTCCGCTGTGGAGTACGTGGTCACCGACTCGTACGAAATGTCGTTCTCGAATCGCCTATTCACGACTTCTTCCTGGTCCAGAATACGGACGTGAGCGGCAATGTCTGCATGAAGACAGTATGCCCCAGAAACCCGGCGTTGACGCTCGACGAACCGAGTCCGGTTCGGCACCGGTGGCGAATCGCCTGGAGAATCGTCGGAATCGACACCGGCAGCGACAATGGACTCGAGAATCCGCGGTTCCGGGGGCGCAATCGCAATCAACTCCGCAGCAGGCTCACGGACGGCGTCGTCAATGAGTTCGAGCGTGACTTCCTCGTTTTGGATGCCTTGCTCGTCGGCCAGCGCCGCGGTCAACCGGGCGGTGTCGCGCTCCTGTGCTGCGTCCGATGGCGTAGCCTCGCACCCGGCGACTGCCAGCCCGATCAGCGCACTTATGGCCCCAGCATACGCCCAGGGCCCCCCACTACAGTAGTTCCCCATTCCTGCACCACGCCTTAATCTTACCGCCTCGCTGAGAGCTTCCAATTTACACCTCGTCGGTTGTTCTGTGCCTTTTTCCTTCTACAAAATCTTGCGCTGCACGTCAACCGGGTCGTGCTTTTTTTCTGCCGGCGCTATTTCAATTCGTCGAATGCTCTCGGGCATCTCTCTGAAGTCCCGGGCGGCGCCGGTCATTCAAGTCAGTGACCTCTGGCAGTGGGGTTCCACTTGCGCCGGGTCTGGGGGCAGTGAACGGCACCGAGTTCTTCTGAACCTCGGTTGTTTGGGTCAGGCTGCACTCGAGCGCGAGCGCGAGGCCGCAGCTCTGCTCCAGGTCGACCGCGCGGGCACGACCCACGCAGTCTCCGCGGGGCCGTTCCCTGCCCCCGCTTGACGAGCTGGTCTCCGTGGGGCAGTTGTCCGCCTCGGATCTCGATGACCCGGAGGGCCGGCGGCTGCGCTGCGTGGCGGAGACCGAGAGTGACAGCCTCTCGGCGGGAGATGGGGACCGGGCGGTGCGGGAAGGGCGGCGACCGGGTCGTCGCGGCCGGGCTGAAATCAATTCAAGATCACAGTTCGGCGGCCTTGATGCTCGCCGCGAGTTGCCGGATCCACGGGGTCATGACGTTGTCGAAGACGCGTTCGTCTTTCTGCATGCCGCCGCCGACACCCACGCCAAAGAGAGACCCTGGAGTTCGCACCTTCCTTGCGGGCCTCGTCGGCCCGCTCGACGTCACCGAGCTGGGCGTCGATGATGTGTGCGGTGAGCGCCGCGGTGGAGACATCCTGAGCGGAGACCAGACCCACTGAGTGAGCGGGGGGCGGCACTGCCCTTGCGCTCGGTGCTGTACTCGGTCACGGCGCCCGCCAGGAAGTACCGCTCAGCCCGCCGCTTCGACGCCAAGCAGCTCGTCGCGGAGCGCCTCGAAGCCTTCGTACAGTTCAGAGAGCGACAGAGAGATCCCCAGCGTCGGCAGCGTGAAGGCCTCATCGCCCACGTAGTCACGAACCGCCCACGTGTGCGCGTCCTGGCGGACCGCGTGCATCACGTGGCGGGTGTCTGAGTCGATGAACACGTGCTCGCGCAGCGACGCCGTGCGCCGATAGGCCGCCGCCTTGGGCCCCTGATCGTGCGCCGCCGTCCTCGGCGAAAGCACCTCGAACACCACCGTCGGCGTCGCGAGGGTCCGCGGGCGCGTGTCCAGAAACGTGCGCGGCGGGCAGGCCACCGTCGCATCCGGGTAGACGTAGTCGTCGCCGGCGTCGCCGATTCGCACGCGGAGGTCAGACTGGAAGGTGAGGCATGGGGTGCCTGCGAGGGCCCGCTCGAGCATCGCACCGAGCTTCTGTGCGAGCCGAGAGTGAACGGGATCGCCCCCCGCCATCGCGACGATCTCGCCGTCGACGAACTCCAGCTTGTTCTCGCCCGCAAGGTCGGCGGAGAAGTACTCCTCGACGGTGGGCAGCTTCAGGGCGGTGCTCATGGAGCGATGATAAGGAGCGCACGCCGGAGCGGCAAGGCGGGC
>JBMOFP010000077.1:0-27843 GCA_049318805.1 Bradymonadia bacterium | reverse complement strand
ACGTTGACGATGACCTCGCTCGGGTCGGCCTGCCCCAGCAACACCTCGGTCAAGGTCTTCGGGGTGTTGAGCCCCAGAGAGACGGCAACGTTGCCCTGCGAGTCCAGGTCGATGAGGAGCGTACGGTGCCCCGCGTCGGCCAGGCCCGCAGCCACGTTCACGCTCGTGGTGGTTTTGCCGGTCCCACCCTTCTGGTTGAGTACGGCGATGCACCGCATGTGGCCCACGGTGGCCTGTGCAGGGCGTGATTCACCTTCCCTGCAGTCCGTGGAGCAGTAGTACTTGGCCGTACCGCCCACCATCACTTGCTGGTAGGCGTACTGCAGCTCGAACTGCTTCTCGCAGACCGTGCAGGTCTTTTGGTGGGCCGCGAACAGGTGCCGCTCATGGCAGGATTGGCTGCAGAAGCGGAGCACAGCGTCGTCCTGCTTCTGCATCTGGTAGGCAAAGCGCATCTCGAAGGCGCCGCTGCAGACGGAACAGGTGTGAAGTCCTGGGGACATGGCGGAATCCTGGTCCCTGAGTGGTGATCCTCATGCGCTTATAGAAGCGCGATCACGGGGTGTCAACGGGGTGGAAGCACGAATTGCCGCACTTCGGTTCAGGTCGGTCGTTGTGCGCCCCCGTCGTCGCTGTCGGGGGGCGACCGACGTTGTGGTGGAGCACCGCAACTGTGGGGCGGAGTGCACCCGGCACACACGCCCCGCCGCGGGCGCTCGATCAGAGGGTCGACCCTCTCAGACGTCCGGCTCGGTGTGGCAGACGGTGAGCTGTCCGTCCACGGAGATGCGGACCAGGATGTGGTCGTCCCCGGGCGTGGCCGATACGGGCTTGCCCGCATCGCCGCGATCGGTTCGATAGAGGCTGTCGAGGCCGACGGCCGCGTAGAGCCGTTCGAGCGTCGACTCTGCGGGCAGCGCGGCGCGGCCGCCCGCGCTCACGAGGGCGTAGCGTTCGGTGGTCGTGTCCGGAGGGAAGACCCGCTGCAGAAAGGCCGTGGAGCTGCTGTCGGCGCTGCCGTGGTGCGCGACCTTGAGCACCTGGGCCCGCAAATCGCGGGTCGAGTCCGCGGCCAGGGCGTCGAGGGTCGGGTTCTCGGCGTCCCCCGTCAGCAGGACGCGTACACCGGCGTACTCGAGCCGCATGACGACCGAGGAGTCGTTGACGGTCTCGGCGTTTTCGTTGGCCGAGAAAAGGTCGTACCGGACGCGCCCGTCGCCGAGGGTGCCGAAGAGCGGCGGGAGGCCCGTGCGCGCAGGGCGGTGCACGGTGAGGCTGCCCTGCGCCTCGAGCGCGGTGACGGCGGAGAGCAGGCGCTGATAGGTGGGCTTGTCCGGGAGTTCGAGGCCCGGGTCGACGTAGTCCTGGACCTTGTAGGCGAGCGGCCCATCGAGAAACGAGAGCGCGCCCCCGTAGTGGTCGAAGTCCGCGTTCGAGACCAAGAACAGGTCCAACCTCGAACCCGGCGGAAACTCGTACTCGGTCATGAAGGCGTGCGCGGCGGAGGCACCGTCGATGCCCGAGATGGTGCCGTCGTCGCCGGCGTCGACCAGGATCTCGCGCGCCGAGCCATCGCGTTGGCCGGGTGTGCGAATCCAGATCGCGTCCCCATGGCCAACGTCCATGACCGCGATCCAGAGGTCATCACGGGACTCTGCCGTCGACGCTTGACGAAATGCGATGAGCTCGTCCGAGGTGCAGACGCGACCACCGCCGACGGTCCCCGCCCCAGCCGGGAACTCGAGGTCCGGGCAACCCGCGAGGCCGAGAAGCGCGCATGCGACGCCCACGGTCCCGGTCAGGCGACGGCGTCGCGCGCGCTGCGTCACGGCATCGCCGGCGGGGCGACGCACCCCTCGATGAAACGACCGCCGTTCAGGCATCGACCCGGAGACGACGTCAGCATCGACGCGGCATTGTGGCGCACCAGCGCGGCGTCTCCGCCGGCGAGGTCCGGAGAACGCGCCACGCTGATGCCCTCGGTGATGAGGGCGGCAGGCCCGACGAACGTGTCGATCTCGACCTGGTTGCAGTCGGTCAAGCTCAACGCGATTTCGGCGGTGTTCGGCAGTTGGAATCGTCCCGCCGACTTGGCGGCTGGCTCGGGCGTCGGTGGGTCGAACTGCCACGCCTCGATGGACGGATACGCCGCGACGGCGCCGCGCGCAGGGAGGATGCCCGCGCTGAGGGTAAAGCGCAGATCGGGCATGCCGTCGCTGCCCAGCGAGTACATCGAGACGCCCTTCAGCCGCAGGTCACCGTCGGTCGTGTTCACGAGCTCGACGAACTCACCGTCGCCCTCGTCGCCGGCGGGGTCGATCATGGCCTCGTTGATGCGGATCGCCCCGGGTGCGATGGGTTGGCACTCGACGACCGGAGGACCATCAGGGCGAGGTCCGCCGTCCGCGGGCGGGGGTCCGCCGTCACCCGGAGGTGGCCCCCCGTCGCCGGGGGGGGGTCCGCCATCGCCCGGGGGAGGGCCGGCGTCGGGTGTGGGCGCATCGTTACAGCGGGCCGCGAACGTGCCGCCGTTGGCGCAGCGCGCCGGAGAGCTCGGCCGCATCGCCGCTTCGGGCAGCGTGTCATGGCGCACGACGACCGCGCCCGGCAGGCCGTCGGGTGAGCGGTTCACGCTGAAGTTCTCGTCGACGAGGGACGCGGGGCCGTTGAAGGTGTCCAGGGCAACACCGGCCGCGTCCTCGAGCAGGAACGTGAAGTCCGCGCTGTTGGAGAAGCCGAAGCCCTTGGTGACGGCAACGATTGCGCCGGGCACGATGGGCGGCTCGTAGATCCAGCGGGCGCCGTCCTTGAACAGGGCGACCGCGCCGCGCGGCGGCATACAGCCCGAGGTGAAGCTGACCCGCTCGTTGAGGCTCATGCCGCTGTTGGAGCGGATCTTGAGCCCCGCCAGCGAGAGCGCGAGGTCCGTGGTGTTCACGAGCTCGATGTACTCGTCGGTGTCGTCGTCGAGGCCGTCGATCATCACCTCGTTGACGATCAGTTGCCCTGCCTCGGGCGCGGGACACTCGGCCGGCGGCACAAAGGTGCCATCCGCGAGCGGGCCGCCATCGCCCAAAAGCCCGCCGTCACCGATGGGCATCGGCCCGCCCGTAGGGTTGCAGCTGCACACCCCCTTGACGAGACACGTGGCCGCGAAGCCCGGAGGGCAGTCGTCGTCGCAAGGATCACCCTGCTTGCAGTCTTCCGCGCACGCCGCGAGCAGGAGCCCGACGGCCAGGCCGAATAGGCGGCTCATCGCTCGCGCACCATGCGGGAGAAGGCGCCTCCCGTCACCCCGTCGAGCTCGGCCGTGAGCTCCGCGATCTTGAGCTCGGCCACCGTGCGGGCCGCGGGGTCCCCCGGGGGTGCCAGCAGCATGTCGACCTGCGCCCGACGCCGCTCGAAGTACGTCTGCGTCACGGTCTGCAGGATGCGCTGCCGTTCACGCGCCACGAGTCGGTTCTCGCGGACGACCGCCGTCTCGCGGGCGTTGAAGACCATGTCGCCGAGCTTCCACTTCACTTCGCCCTGGAGCTCGAGTGCGTCGTCGTCGGTCTCCGTCGCGCTCTGGTTCACGAAACGCGGCACCGGCTGGGCGTTCTCGTCGAAAAGGCGCACGTCGCGCCCTTCGTTCGACTGGTCCTTGGTGACCCGGAACCGGAGCTCCGGGAGCGCCGCCGAGGACCGGGAGCGGCTCCGGAGCGACTCGAAGAGCTCGGGCTGCATCTGGGCGTAGCCCAATGCGGCCTGCTGCACCTCGTTGACCGTGGGCTCCGCATCGAAGCGCGACAGCAGCTTCCGCGCGTCCGCGTCGGCGACGGGCTCGGCGAGCGCCGTCAAAGGCCATCCCAGGGCGACGACCATCATCCACTCGATTCCCCGCTTCATGGCATGGACTCCTTCTCGGCGTTCGATTCGATCGGTGTGCGCGCCGCGACGCGAAAGGCCCCACCCGTGAGCGCGCTCAGTCGCTCCTCGAGCTCGTCGACGGAAAGGACGAGCAGGGCGCGCTGCTGGAGGTCCTTCGACCTCAGCACCCACAGTCGGTAGAGCAAATTCTGGCGCTGCTGATAAAGGCGCTGGACCTGTGAGACGAGCTTGCGTCGCTCCCGCGCGGTGGCGCGTCGCTCTCGGGAGATGTCTTCGGAGATCCGGTCCTCGAGATCCGCTTCGCCGTCGGCCTCGAGCATCACGAGGCCGGCCTCGTCGTCGTCGAGCACGAGGTCCAGCGTTTCGGCGTCGACGAGGTCCACGACCGTCTCGCCATCGACCTCGTCGGTCGCCTGCTCGGCCCGCATGGCCTCGAGCGCGGCATCCCGCTCCGCAGATGCGAGCACCCCGATACGATCGAGGGGGACCGTCCAGGTCAACCAGACCTGCCACGCGAAGCGCGGATTGACGATGTCGATGTCCACGAGTTGGGTGTTGAGGTCGTTCCGCTCGCGTCGGCTCCATTGGGACCGAACATCCGCCACCACATCCGGGAGGAGGGTGCGCGCGAGCGGACGAGAGCCGAAGTCGCGTGACGCGGCGTCCAGCCCGTGGGCCTCGAGCGCGCGCACGACGAGCACGTCGATGGAAGGAATGGCACGGACCGCCCGCTCGTAGCCCTCCATCTGGACCGCGAGCGAGGTGTCGGCGTCCATGGGGCCGAGGAGGAACGCCCCTTCGTTGGAGGCCGCCCAGACCAGGCCGCCCAGGCCGGCGACGCCGGTGAACTGGAATCCGCCCGGCCACGGGGGCCCGATGCGTGAGACCCGCTGGCAATCGTCGGCGAAGACCCAGACCGCGTCGTCGGTCACCGCGAGCAGGTTGCTGCCATCGAGGACCAGGCGTCGGGCCTCCCCCGAGATGCCGGCGCAGAGTCGCCATTGTCCCGCGCTGCGCCGGTGCACGGCCATGCGTGTGCTGACGTAGAGTCCGCGGGCATCCCCCGTGAGCTGCAGCGGATCACCGCTCGGCATCTTCAGCGGCGAGGCCCCTTCGACCGAGTTGCCGACGTGGAGAACGCCGTCGGCGATCATCGCGACCTGCCCCTCCCCCTGGGCAAAGCCGGTGATTCGACCCGTCCGGACGCGCGTGGCCGGCAGACCGTTCTGCGTGCGGTAGACGCCGTTCTGAGTCGCGATCCAGAGGATGTCCGCCTGGGGCAAGACGGCGCTCACTGGACCCTCGATCTGCCCGACCGGTCCGAGGACGCCGCTTCGGTCGGCGAAGTAGAGCCCGGAGCCCGTGGCGAGCCACACACCTGCCGGTGCCGCGGTGATCGCCGCGACGCCGTGGGCGCTCGCCGGGTTCTCCGAGGCCTCTTCCACGTAGTCCCGGAGTGCCTCGGCGATGCGCTCGGGCGCAACTTGCGCCTCGTCTCCCTCGACGGTCGCGAAGTCGAGCAGGGCTGAAGCTTCGGCCTCGACCGCGGCGAGCACGGCGGGTGGAAAGGCGCCGCGGGCCTCGACCTCGCCGTCCGAGTCCCACCGCAGGCGCGGCGCAGTGCGACCGATGCGTCGCCAGTCGGCGCCCGGCTCGAGCCGATACACGGCCCCTCCACCGGTGGCGTAGATCGCCCCGTCGCCGCCTGCGCCCAAAGCGTTCAGCGGGCGCTCGCCGGCCCGCCCCGTGGTGGGCATCCAAAGTCCCGGCTCCCCTGAAACGGCCGAGAGCACGAGCGTGAGCACGAACGGCGAAATCATCGCCGCGGATGTTCACCGGCGAGCGGGTTCAGGGCAACGATGTCATGTCGAAAGATGCTTCGACGACGTCGAGTCCACCACGCCCGTCGCGGACTGCGACGAAGACGCGGACACGCTGCGACGAAGCCGTCTCAACTTCGAGACGACGCGGCAACACGAGGGTATTCGTCGGCGTTTCGTCGTTGGTCAGGTCGAACTCGAGCTCGCCCGCCGTGGTGAACCACGAGTACACGAGCGACTCGATCGCGGGGTCGCCGGAAACGCAGCGCGCCTGGTCCACGTCGTCCTCGGTGCAAAGGTCGCGCGCGGGATCGTCCACGAGCACCTCGAGGCGGAGCTTCGTCTCCGTAGGCGCGGCGGCGAGACACTCGGGGGCGCCTGGACCGACCGACGCCGTGCAAAACGGGACCCCGTCGGCGGTGAACCCGGCGACGCGCGGGTTGTTGTTCGGGAGCGGCTCCGGCGGCGCGGTGGGCAGTCGGATGACGAAGGACTTCACGGTCTCGAACTCGCCGATGCTCGGGTGCCCCGCGACCAGCCGGAACTGGACGGGGATACGCGTGGGCACCTCGATCTCCTCGCCCTCTGCGGGCGCGCCGAGCTCTCCGAGAATCTTCTGCAGGTCGGCGAGCACGGTCCCCGTGAGGTCGAGTCCGTTTGGCCCGAAGTCGACCACGACCTCGGCCGTCTCGCCGTCGACCGGGAGCTCCAGGGACTTGCCCTCGTACTCGAAGCAACGGAACTGCGCGCTCGCGCCGAGCGGGAACGGGCAGAAGGACCAGGTGTACGTCGGGGGCTGCGCGCCCTCGATGACCTGACCGACGCTCGCGGGCACGAAGTCCCACGCCTTGAGCGTGACGCGCCCATCGACGGTCGTCTCGTTGACGTCCGAGGTGATGCCGACGACCCGGTACTTGTTGAGCAGGCTCTTGGGGTCGAAATCATCCCCGCAGGCCGCCAGGACTGAAACGAGCGCGCAAAGTGTCAGGGGTGTGGTGCGCATCTCAGAACTCTCCCCGGAGGCCGAACGACGGGATGATCGGCAGGCCGCTGAGCAGCTTCTTCTCGGTGTAGTCGTAGTTGTAGGTGTAACCCTCGGGGTTCGACCGGTTGTAGGCGTTCTGGATCTCCAGGTACGCCGTCAACACCCACAGGTCGAAGATCCAGTTCCGGTCGACACGCAGGTCGAACTGATGGAACGCGGGCAGCCGGGCGTCGTTGGTGCCGCCGTCCGGAATCGGGGTGTACGTGTCGGTGTTCGAGTCGTAGACGGCCCCCTTGAAGGGCGTCTCCGGATTGCCGGTCACGTAGCGCCAACGCGCGCCGATCTCCCACGCCGAGGTGATCTTGTACTGCGCGAGCGCCGTGAGGATGTGGGTCTGGTCGAAGTCGAAGACTCGCCAGGCCTCTTGGGGGCTGTCCTTCCGCTCGGACCGCGACAGCGTGTAGCTGATCCACCCGAAGAAGCGGTTGCTCAGCTCACGACGCAGCAGAACCTCGAGGCCGTAGACGCGGCCCTTCCCGATGTTCTCGTAGTCGATGCCCTGGGCGTCGGTGTTCGCTTGCAGCCCTTGAATCGTGGTGTCCGTCGGCGCACGCACGACCTGCTCGTACATGTTCTTGTAGAACAAGCTGGTGTCGAGGGTGAGCCCCTCGTCGATCCGCTGCTCGACGCCCACGGTCGTGTGGATCGTGCGTTCGGACTTGATCGTGGGATCACCGAAGTCGGGGTCACTCTCGTCGAAACCCGGCCGCTGCATGTACGCGCCCACGCCGCCCTTCAGGGTCGTGCCGTCGACCACCTGCCACCGCGCCGTGAGCCGAGGATCGACCGTGAGGTCGTCGATCTTGTAGTCGTAGTCGATGCGGGCAGCGGGCACGACGAGCAGGTCGTCGGTGACGCGCGCCTGGAGCTCCAGCCACACGCCGGGATTCACGAACACCGCCTGGCGCTTCGCCGTGATGAGGCGATCGACCGAGAGGGGGGTCCCTGCCCCCTGGTCGTCGCCCTCTTTCGGCGGCTGGGGCGCGGTGATGTTGATCTGCGCGATGAACGACTCGATGTCGACGCCGGTGCGCAGCTTCAGGCGCTCCCCCATCTTGACCTCGATGTCCTCGCGCACCGTGATGGCCCAGATGTCGTTGTCGAAGTAGAAACGATCGGCGCCCGCGAAGAAGAGCTCGTTCTTGCCGACGGAGACGCTGAGGTCCTGGGTGACGTCGTCCGTGACCTTGTAGATCCAGTTCGCGTAGCCCCGGTAGAACGTCGTCTTGTTCTTGAAGTTGCCGCGCACCGCGGGGTCGCCCGCCGGCTGGTCGAGCAGGAAGCTGAGCTCGTCGTCCGAGCCGAAGAGAAAGAGCTTCAGCTGGTGGCGGCCCTTCTTCCAGTCGTAGATCGTTTGGTAGTCGTAGTAGCGAGGCGCGACGACAAAATCGAGGTTGGCGTCGTCGGGCAAAAAGACCGGGAGCAGAAAGTCGATGTAGCTCCGACGGCCCGCGACGGCGAAGGCGCCGTTCTCTCCCACGGGCCCTTCCACGAGCACGCCGGCGTCGAAGAAGTCGGCCTCGAAGAAGCCGTGAAGTCGGTCGGTCTTGGGACGACGCACACGGGCATCGACGATGCCCCCGCTGAAGCGACCGAACTCCGCGCCGAAGTTGCCGGGGTAGAGGTCGATGCTCTCGAGGAGCGCGCTGCTGAACGTGCTGCGGAGCCCGCCGAAGTGGAACGCGAGCGGAATGAAGTGCCGATTGATGGTCGCGCCCGACGAGTCGGGATTGCTCCCGCGAATCACCAGCAGGCCGGCGCCGAAGGGCGCGCGCGCCACGCCGGGCAGGTTCTGAACGACCTTGAGCGCGTCGCCGCTCGTGCCGGGAATCTTGCGAATCTCGGTCAACGTGAGCGTCTTTTGGCTGACCTCTTTCTTGATACGGCGACCGACCACGATGACGCCCTCGAGAGGCGAGGTCGTCCGCTCGACGTAGTACTTGACGGCCGTGGCCTTGCCGGCCTCGACCGTCTCGAGGTCCTCGATCTTGTAGTACGAGGCCTCGTCCACGACGAGCTTCACCTTGCCGGCGGGTACGCCCAGGAACTCGAACCGACCCTCGGCGTCGGTGACCGCCTCGAGAGGCGGGGTCTCGATGCGCACCGTGACACCCACGAGCGGCGCGCGGGTGCCCCGCTCGACGAGTACGCCTTGCACCGCGCCGACGGGGGCGTCCGAGGCGACGACGATCTCTTGGGTCTTGACGGTGAAGTTGTAGCGGTAGGCCAGCTGCACGGCCGCGGGTTGACCGTCGACCTCGGCCGGCGAGAAGACGAACTGCCGCGCGGCGGCCACCGCCGCTTCGTCGAAACCTTGCCCCGCCGCCGACTCCACGACCACGTCGCTGACGCGCCCGTCGGCCTGCAAAGTCAACATGAGGACGACCACACCCTCGAGGGCCTCGGTCCCCGGCGGGCGAACGGCCTCGACGAACTGGAGCAGCTCCGGCGCCTTGGTGAGCACGTTCTGCGGCGCGGCCTGGCTGCCGGGGGCGGAGGGCGGCGTGTCCTGGGCGGACGCGTTCCCGGCTGTAACGAGGCTCAGCGCGAGGCCGAGCCCGATGGACCTACGCAGGAACATCTCAGAAGTCCTCCAGGCGGAACGAGATCGCGAGACGCTCCTGGGAGCGTTGGGGCACACCGTCGATGGTTCTCGGCGCATACCGGTGCTTGAGGGCGAGCTGCACGGCACGTTCGTCGAGACCGTAACCAAGGCCCTTCACCACCCGAGCGTTGACCACGACGCCCTTCTCGTCGACGGTGACGACCAGGATCACGTCTCCTTCGATCTCTGCCGACTTGGCCTCCGCCGTGTAGACATCGCCCGGGGTGGGCTTGCCGACGAGCTTCGCCCCGACCACGACGGGCGGCCCGGGCGGCCCACGCTCCGCCGCCACGGCAGGCGGCGGCGTTTGGGTCACAGGCGTGCGCGCGACCCGGCCCACCTCTCCCATCTGCGTGTTGCCCACCTGGAACGCCGGCCCGGCGCCGGCTTGCACGGTGCTGTCGAGGCTCAAGCCTGTTTGGATGGGGACGGGCGTCTTCGGGGGCTCGATGGGCTTCGGGGGCTCGTTGATCGGCGTCGGTGGGGGCTCGGGGGCCTTGGGTTTGGGTGTCGGGGGGGCCGTCGGCTTGGGCGGCGGGGGCGCGGTCGGCGGGGCCACGGTCGGCGGCGGTGGGGGGGGTTCCACCGGCTTGGGCTTCGGCGGCGCCTTCACGAGCTCGAAGGTCACGAGCTCGCTCTTCTCCCGCGGAGGTGCCCGATACTCGTTGGCGGCCCACAACGCGCCGCCCTGGAGCCCTACGGCGACAAGGGCACCGACCGCGAAGATGAGCAGTCGTTTCGCGTTCTCGGGCTCGTCTTGCAGGGCGAACATGCGTCAGGGCTCATCTTGCGGCTTGATGTTGATCGCGAACTTAAGAACGCCGTTCTGCCGGATCAGATCTATCAGGCCCACCACCTGGCCATGCAGTGCGGCATCGTCCGCGGCGATGATGGCCTGCGCCTTGTCGTCCCGGGCGCTGACCTCTTTGCACTTCGCGGCGATGGCTTCGCGGGTCGTCGGCTCACCGTTGAGGTAGTACTCCCCGGTCTTCGTGAGCACGAGCGAGAGCGTGGAGTCGAGTGTGTCGCCGCCCGTGGCCGCCTTGGGCAGCTCGACCTCGATGCTGGGCTTCACGATGTAGGTCGAGGCCACCATGAAGATGATGAGCAGCACCAACATGATGTCGACGAGCGGCGTGACGTTGATCTCGTTGATGCCGTCGTCGTCGTTCGAGCCTGAGCTGCCGGCCATGTCACTTCGCCTCAGGCTTGGACATGGCGGCCAGGACGATGCGGCCGAGGAAGTCGGTGTTGCCGACCCGGGTCTTCACCTGGGCCTTGAAGTAGTTGAACGCGACCACCGCCGGGATTGCGACGATCAGGCCGACCGCGGTGGCCACGAGCGCCTCGGCGATGCCGGGACCGACCACCTCGAGGCCGCCTTTCGGGTTTCGCCCGAGGGCCTGGAACGAGACGATGATGCCGATGACGGTCCCCAGGAGACCGACGAACGGGGCATTGTTGCCCACGGTGCCGAGGTAGGTCAGGAACCGCTCGTAGCGCTGGCGCTCACGCGCGACGCTGCTCGCGAAGATCTGCTCGACCGCGAAGGGTCCGCGGCCCCAGACCTCGAGGGCGTCCGCGACCACGCGCTCCTCCATGGCTCGGCCGCCGGCCACCAGCTTTCGAGCCCCCTCGACGTCGTTCTGGTCGAGCTGTTGCACGAGGGCACGGGCGAGGGCCGGGACCTCGACCCGGGTGCTGGCGAAGAGCCACGCGCGCTCGACCGTGAGCACGATCATCACGAAGCCCAGCGCGAGCATGAGGTACATGACCCACTCCGGCCCGAGCTCCGCGAAGTTCAAGAAGGCCGAAATGACGGAAAAACCCTGGTTGCCTGTTTCGAGCATGGCGCATCCTGATCAGCGGGGGGGATCGTGGCAATGTGATTCGTAAGCACCGCTTACAGTTTCACGGACTGGTCACATTCGGGTCGCGAGACTGAACACCGGACGACGGCGACGGTGTTACCGGCGCCGTCGAAAATCGAATCCGGTGGGTCAAAGCGCGAACGCGGCTCGCGCCGGCGCCCGGGGGATACACGGGTGCGAGGTCGGCGTCGCCCCGTACATGGACGGCCAACCACTCGACGTTGGGGCCGAGCGTTCGTTCGAAGGTCGCGTCGAGCGGTTCTTTCGCGCTTCCGGGCAAGACGGTCTGCTCCGCGACCACGCCGTTCTCGACCCACTCGAGCCATTCGGGGCTCGCCCAGCTCGCGGCCTGAACCCGAACGCGCGCGATGCGTCCGGCCGACGGCCCGGGCACCGTGCCCCCGGGCCCGATGCCCTCGACCTCGAGAGAGAGCATCGGCCCGTTCGACACGACCACGTCACCTCGGCGGAGAGCCGCCTCGAGCCCGGCGGCATCGCGCACCGGGCCGCGCAACCAAGTCCTGGGCCGGCCGCACCACTCGCGCGCGGTCTCGGCGCTGCCGCTGGCCCCCAGGGGCACGACGGCCGCGCCACGCGACATGAGCGCGTAGTAGTCGCGGAGGATCGCGTCCTCCTCGCCCGGGGCCGCGGTCGGCCCCAGCACCTGCATGAGGTCGAAGTCGAGCGAGAAGCCACCGCGGGGCAGCTCGGCAGCGGCCGAGTCCCAGCCGAACCGCGCGAAGAAGCCGCTGTCGCCGGCCCGGGGCCGCAACACCGCGACGAGGGGTCGGCCGGGGAGCGTGCGCATCCACGGGAGGAGGTCGATCGCGCGCTCCGCGAGGGGCGTCGGCAGGCGCGGTACGTTCACCATCGGCAGGACGGCGAAGCGGCCGTCCGCGCCCCCGAGGAGAAGCCCGCCGGTGGCCAGCATGCCCGGCACGGGGCGTGTCGTCGTTCGAGACCACTGCGGCCCGCCGAGGGCATCGGCGGCGACCAGCCAGTCGACCCCCTCGACCCGACATGCGGCGAGGCGCGCGTCGGGGGAGACACCCGAGCCTGGCCCCTGAAGCGTTCGAGTGAGCGGATCCACGGCGATGTACGGTCCCGGGTCGATGGCGCGACGCAAGGTGAGCGCCACCGGGCTCGTCTCGCCGGCGCGCACGTCGACGTCGAGCGCGGCAAACTCGAAAGCGGGCCCGGCGCTCACCACGACCCGGTATCGCCCGGGCGGCACGCGTGCCGTGCCGTCCGCCAGGGCAAAGACCTGGTTGCCGGCACAGGGCGAGCCCCCCGGAGGTCCCAGCCACGGCGTCGTCGTGCCCGCGAGCCCCGTGAAACTCAACCGCCCGGGCAGCACCGCACCGAGCGGATCGCGAAGCGTGTACTTCACGCGCCCGGGCGGCTCCAGCACCAGGTGCGTCTGGGCCAGCGCGTCGGCGCCCACGTCCACCCGACTCGGCGGCGACAGTGCCCGGCCCTGCGCCCAGGCCGTCAGCGTGTAGTGTCCCGGCTCGACTTGCGCGGAGAAACGCCCGTCCCGGCCGGCCCGAGCCCGCGTTACGGTCGCTTGCGTTCGCGTCGACTTGAAGACGATCCACGCCCCCGAAACGGGCTTCTGTTTCCGGCGCTCCGTGACGAGCCCTTCGACGCGACCCGTGACCGTGCCGCGATCGGCGGCAAGCCCCCCGGCGACGCCGGCGATGCCCCCATTCCCACCGACGTACAACGAGACGGTGTGCGTGATCGTCGTATTCGGCGCGACGTAGCCCTGTCGCTCCACCGTCTGGCTGAAGTCCCGGCCGTGGACGGCCTCGATGAGCCCCCCCTCCGAGGTGAGCGCAGCCGCCGACTGTTCTCCGTCCCCGCCTATCCACGTGGTTCGGGAGCGGGCCCCGGGGCTCGGCTCGCCCAGGTCGGGCACGAACGGCCGGAGCGCGCCCCACGCGATCCCGTGGCCGAAGACGTGGTCGCGATAGTGCGCCCGACCTCGGTGCGTCACGGTCGTCGTGATGCGGATGAAGTCGGCGTCCGGCGCGAGCACGTAGTCCACCTCGACGCGCAGGTCTTCGTCGCGGGCGTCGACACCCGACATGCGGAGGATCGCGGGTCCCCCCTGACGCCCGTCCTGGGCGACGGCGACCTCTCGAACCACTGGGAAGAGCCGAGCGTCCGCGTCGAAGACCGGGGCGAGCTCGCCGAACGCGTCGAGGCCCCCGGCGGGCGACAGGTCGACGATCCCCCCGCCGCGCCCAGAGAGTGGCCCGGGGTTCTCGGGTGCGCGCACCACCGCCACGAGCCGCTCGTTGCGCAGGACGAAGTCGCCCGGTACGCCGAGGGCGGCCGGTCCTCGCAGGAGTTCGTCCTCACGCGTGGCTCGGAAGGCCCGTGCCCCGCCGACGGCCCAGCTCGCGGGCGCCGGGGCCAGAGAGCGCGGCGCCGGCACCGTGCTCATCGTCACGGTCGGCGTCGTGGGGCCGCACGCGCCCAGCACGCCGAGGAGCGTCAGCACCCGCACCCAGAACCGGTTCCGAATCACCTCGAACACGCGCGCATCCTGCGGGGTGCCCTGGTTGCGGTCAACCGACACGCCCTTGACAGCCGCGCCCCGCACCGCGATACCGAGCCCGTGCCCCTGCCCGCCCGTGTCCCCTCCGCAACGCCTTCGTCCACCGCGCCGCGCCGAGGGGCTCGGATCATCGGCATCGACCCGGGCTCCCGGCTTTGCGGTTGGGGCATCGTCGACGTCGAGGGCATGAAGCTCGTCCACGTCGACAATGGGGTGCTGGTCCTCGACGAGTCCAAAGCCCTCGCGCATCGCCTGCGGACGCTCTTCGACCTGCTCGGGGCGGTGCTCGAGGCCCATCGGCCGAACTCCGCGGCGATGGAGGGGGTCTTCCAGCACCGCAACGCCCGAAGCGCGCTGGTCCTGGGGCACGCCCGCGGTGTCGCCCTGCTGGTCTTGTCTCGCGCCGGCCTCGACGTCGGGGAGTACACGCCCCAGCAGGTCAAGAAGGCTGCGAGCGGGGCCGGCCGCGCCGAAAAGTCCCAGATTCAGCAGGTCGTGACCCAACGCCTGGACCTGCCGGAGCCGCCTCAAGAAGACGCCGCGGATGCGCTCGCCGTGGCGCTTTGCCACGCACAGCACCTCGCATTTCCGGCCGCCGTCTCGCTCCCCCCGCAGCCGTCGCGGCGCGCGGGGCACAAGCGCAGCGAGGCCGCGCTGCGTGCCCTCGTGCTCGCGCAATCGAAGCCCAAGAAACCAGGAGGTGCGCCGTGATCGGTCGGCTGTCGGGTGTGCTCGTCGAGAAGCTGGTCGAGGCTGTGATCGTCGAGTCCCACGGGGTCGGCTGGGAGGTCCACTGCCCGCTCAGTGTGCTCGAGCGGCTTCCACACGAGGGGCAACCCTGCGTGCTCGTCGTGCACACCCTGGTTCGCGAGGACGTCATCGCGCTCTACGGGTTCCAGACCTCCGAGGAGCGCGCGGTCTTCAGACACCTCATCAGTGTGTCGGGTGTGGGTCCGAAGCTCGCGATGGCGTGTCTCGGCGGGCTGCGCGCCGAGGTCTTCGTTCGGGCCGTGGTCGAAGAAGACCTGAAGAAGCTCTCGGGCATACCCGGCATCGGCAAGCGCACGGCCGAGCGCCTCGTGCTCGAGCTGAAGGACAAACTCGCGCGCGCCGCGCCGGCGGTCCCCCGCACCTCGGGCACGCCGGCCGCCCACCTCGCCGACCTCCAGAGCGCGCTGACGAACCTGGGATACCGACCCCGTGACCTCGAGGTGCTGATCGCCTCGCTCGAAAAGGAGACGGCCGGTCTCGGCTTCGAGGCGTTGCTCCGCGAGGCGCTGCGCCGTCTCAACGCCTGACCCTACGGGCGCCTACTGCTCGACGGTCTCCATGATGCGGAACTCGACGCGTCGATTCTCCGCGCGACCATCCGCCGTGCCGTTGTCGGCAATGGGCTGCGTCTCGCCGTAGCCCTTGGCGTCGAGCCTCTCGGGGGCGACCCCCTGGTTCATCAGGTACGCCCGCACCGAGTCGACCCGTCGCTGAGACAGCTCGAGGTTGTAGGCGTCCTTGCCCTGGCTGTCGGTGTGGCCCTCGACGCGGACGCGCCGGATGTTCGGGTTGCGCACGAGCACGAGTGCGACCTCGTTGAGGATCGCGTAGCTCACGGGCTTGATGACGGCCTTGGCGGTCTCGAAGTAGACCTTGTCGAGGATCTCGATGCGCTCCTTGGTGATGCGCACCCTCGACACCGCTTCGTCCGGGCACCCGTCGGTGTCCTCCACGCCGTTGCGTGTCTCCGGTTCATTCGGGCAGCGGTCGTCGACGTCGAGGATGCCGTCCTTGTCGTTGTCCGGATCGGGGCAGCCGTCCGTGTCCTCGAAGCCGTCCTTGTCCTCGGGTTCGTCCGGGCAACGGTCGACGTCGTCGTTCAGACCGTCGCCGTCGCGGTCACCGACCACGGGCTCGGGTGCGGGCTCTTCGGGCGCCTGGTCCGGGCAACCGTCGTCGTCCTCGAAGCCATTGCGATTCTCGGGATCGTCCGGGCAACGGTCCACGGCGTCCACCAGGCCGTCCTTGTCGTTGTCCGGATCGGGGCAGCCGTCGGCGTCCTGGAAGCCGTCCTTGTCCTCGGGCTCGTCTGGGCAAGCATCCACGGGGTCGAGGATGCCGTCTCCGTCCCGGTCGTTCTCCTCGGGCTGCCACGCGAGGCCGGCGAAGACCCGCACCGCGGGCGCGCCATAGTCGGGGATCAGGCCGCGCCCGGCGCCGAGCGTGAACACCGCGCCCAGGTCCGAGTAGGCTCGAAACGCGAAGATGGCCTCCATCGGGCTGTTCTCACTGTCGGCCCGCACGTCCTCCACCGAGCCCGCCCCCGCCAGCTCCGCGATGAGCTGGTAGTCGGGATCACTCAGCGCGAGCGCGGCCGCCGCACCGTACGTCAGCTCGTTGCCGACCTCGAGCTGCTGATAGACGTCGTTCGAGGGCCGGAACCGATAGCCGACGTTTGCCGCGACGTTGAGCACGGCCACGCGGGCCTCGGCGATGACCCGAGGGTTCAGCGAGACCTGCTCGCTGCCGACGAACTTCTCCTTGTCACCGGTGGGCAGGACCACCGGCATCGCCAGCGCGAGGCCCAGGCCCGTGGCCTTGCGGGCCTTCGGGCCGAAGAGCTGCACTTTCGGCAGCAGGCGAAGGTCACCGAGCGCGACGCCGTTCGGGTCGCGATCGGCGGTGCCGTCGCCCGAGAGGGAGTGCGCGGGCACGTCGACACCCAGCTCGAAGTGGTCACCCAAGCCCACGACACCGAGCGCATTCAGGGTGAAGAGGTGCTCGACGACGTAGGTCTCGATCTCGCGGTCCGCGTTGCGGAGCACGAGCGGGTTGAGCCCCCAGTTCAGCCAAACCGACGGCACGAACGTCAAGTGAGGTGCGGTCGCCGCCCCCTCGACCGTGACGTAGTTCGTCGACGCGACCGCCGGGTCGAACTTCTGGACGTTCTGGGCCCCCGCCGGCCCGGCCAGCGCCCAGAGAACCACCATGAGACCGCCCAGGCGCACGCTCCGGCCCAGCGGAGCGTGACGGACGCGTTCGAACGACCGGTTCATCTGACGACTCCGAGGCCCGGAAAGGGCGGCGCATGATACAGAAATGACCTCGCCTGAACACTGGACAGGCGTGCAGTTTGTCGCCATGTTGCGCTCGAAGAACGGACGGTCGAGGGGAGTCCTCGTGGCACGTAAGAAGGTCGACGCGTCGACCGACACCTCGCCGAAGGCCGAGCCGGGCGCGGCCGACGCGGGCATCCGGCTGGTCGAGGCCAGCGCCGACGCGGCTGAGGTCCGGGGCGAGGGCGGCCTGCGTCCTGGTCAGTTCGAGGAGTACGTCGGTCAGACGCGGGTCAAGGAGAACCTGCGGATCTTCGTCCGTGCCGCCCGCCATCGTCGCGAGGCCCTGGACCACATTCTGCTGAGCGGGCCGCCGGGGCTCGGGAAGACCACGCTCGCGCACATCGTCGCCCACGAGCTCGGCGTGGAGCTCCACCTGACGAGCGGCCCGGCGCTCGAGAAGAAGGGCGACCTGGCCGGCATCCTCACCAATCTCGGCGAGAACGACGTGCTGTTCATCGACGAGATCCATCGGCTCAGTGCGGTCGTCGAGGAGAACCTCTACCCCGCGATGGAGGACCGTCGCTTCGACGTCGTCATCGGCGAAGGGGTCTATGCGCGCAGCTACCCCATCCACCTCAAGCCGTTCACGCTGATTGGCGCGACGACCCGGGCCGGCCTGCTCACGTCGCCGATGCGCGACCGTTTCGGCATCGTGGAGCACCTCGAGTTCTACTCCGTCGAGGAGCTCCAGCAGATCGTCGAACGCTCGGCCCGACTGATGGGAACCCGGCTGGAGGGCGGCGGCGGGCTCGCGCTCGCGAAGCGGTCTCGAGGCACACCCCGCATCGCCAATCGCCTCCTGCGGCGCGTCCGCGACTTCGCCGATCTGCTGAACGGCGGCGTCATCACCGCCGAGCTCGCTCAGCAGGCGCTCGAGGCGCTCGAGATCGACCACGCCGGCTTCGACCGCATGGACCGTCGCCTGCTCCTGACCCTCATCGACAAGTTCGATGGGGGGCCTGTGGGGCTGGACACCCTCGCGGCGGCCATCGGCGAGGAGAAGGACAGCATCGAGGACGTGTACGAGCCGTATCTCCTCAAAGAGGGCTACCTGAAGCGGACCCACCGCGGGCGCGTCGCCACGCATCGGGCGTACCAGCACTTTCATCGGGACGCACCGGCTCTGGAGCAGTTGGAGCTCACATGAGGCGGCCGCTCGTGCTGGTCGGTGTCCTTGGCGCCTGCGGGGGCGGCGGCCAGGCGGTGGTGCGTCAGCCCGCGCCGGTCGCGATGCAAACGGCGACGTCGCGGCTCCTGGAGCAGGGCATCGCGCTCGATCCCACGACGCGCAACGCCGAACGGACACGGAGTGTCTGGTTTTGCTGGGTGCCCCCCGGACGCGAGGGGCTCCAGTGGCCGCAGACCTTTGCGTCGCCGGGTCCCGGGCCGATGCCCTTCGACGTGGACGGTGACCAGCAGGCGCAGGACGCCGCGCGCGCGCGCTGCGCCTACCAGCTGCGCTTCGAGCTGAACGCCTCTCCAAGCCCGGAGGGGACCGTGCTGCGATTCACCTCCGAGTGGATGCGGGTCGCGACCACGCGGTGCGATGCCGTCGAGCCCGTGCTCCTCGGGAGACAAGCCTGCAAGTACACTTGGAGACCCGCTGCCCCACCGGCTCGGGTCGAGTCCTGGCTGGACGACCTGCTCAATGGCCTTTGAGGTCGGTGCATCGCGCCAGCGCGAACGCGACCCCCGCCATCGCCGCGAAAAAGAGTAGCCCCGTCGACCAGAGTCCCTTGGCCAGCCCCCGCGTGACTCGACGTGTCTCCGAGCCCGGCGGCTCCGGCGACGCCGAACGGTGGGGGGAAGCGCGCGTTGGACCCTGGTTGTCCTGGTCGCGTTCGAGCGCGTCAATGGCGCGGACCACCTCGGCCATGTCGGCCGGTCGGTCGGCGGGCACACGCGCCAGCATCCGCGCCACGAGGTCCACGAGTGCGGCGGGCACCTCCAGGTCGCGCCGGACCGCCGTCACTCTCGGGGCGTCCTCGGTGAGGCGCCGCACCATCGCCGCACGTGGATCGGCGCCCTCCCACGGGAGCCGGCCCGTCAGGCAGACGAAGGCCAGGATGCCCGCGCTGAAGATGTCCGATCGGTGGTCGAGGTCGGGGTCCCCGCGCGCCTGCTCCGGCGACATGTACTCGGGCGTCCCGAAGACCCGCCCCGTGTCGGTCTGGCCGATGGTCCCGAGCGCCGCGTCCAGATACTTCACGATGCCGAAGTCGAGGATCTTCACGTGGTCGCCCGCGGGGCCCGGCGTCAGGTAGATGTTGTCGGGCTTGAGGTCCCGGTGCACGAGGCCGAGGGCGTGGGCCTCGTCGAGCCCGAGCGCGAGCTGGCGCAAGATCCGGAGCGTCGTCGGGGCATCGAGCCAGCCCTCCCGCTCGACACGGTCCGTCAACGACTCCCCGTCGACGAGTTCCATCACGATGAAAAGTGTCCCGTCGGGCAGCTCACCCGAGTCCTGCACGCGGACGGTGTGCGGGCCCTCGAGGCGCGCGGCGGCCCGCGCCTCCCGGCGGAAGCGGCGGTTCATGTCGTCGCTCTGCGAAAGCCATGGGTGGAGCGTCTTGACGGCATAGAGGCGGCCGTCTCGGCTCTGGGCTCGGTAGACCGTGCCCATGCCTCCCGACCCCAGCCGGCGAACGAGGCGGAGCCGCCCGAGGACGGTGGTGCCGAGCAGCGTGTCGTCGGGCCACCCCCGTGAGGGCATGACCCGACCGCAACCCGGGCAGGCTTCGGCCTCAGGACCGACCAGCGTGCCCTGACAATCCACGCAGTAACGCACGGCTGCAGGGTACCAGCCCGCCGACAAATCGCCACTCCCGGAGCCTTCCGCGGTCTCTGGTCACTGGCCGACGAGTGTGCTACTCGGGCGCACTCGACGGAGGCGCCCATGCCGTTTCGAAAGGTCCTGATCGCGAATCGAGGCGAGATCGCGTGTCGCATCGCGGCCGTCCTCAAGGAGCGCGGCATCGCCAGCGTGGCGGTGTGCTCCGAGGCCGACGCCGATGCCCCGCACGCGCGCGCCGCGAACGAGGTGGTCACGGTCGGACCGCCGCCGGTCGCTCAAAGCTACCTGCAACAGTCCGCCATCATCGACGCCGCGCTGCGCACGGGCGCCGAGGCCATCCACCCGGGCTACGGACTGCTGTCGGAGAACGCGAACTTCGCGCGGGCCGTGGAGGCGGCTGGGCTCGTCTTCATCGGACCGACGCCCGAGGCCATCGAAGCCATGGGCGACAAGGCGAAGGCCCGAGCGTCGGCAAGCGCGGCAGGCTGTCCGGTGGTGCCGGGATCCGATGGACCGGTCGTCGACGATGCGGTGGCGGCCGAGATCGCCGACCGGCTCGGCTACCCCGTCCTCGTCAAGGCCGCGGGCGGGGGCGGCGGCATCGGCATGGCGGTCGTCGACGGCCCCGCGCGCCTCGCGAAGGCGCTCACGAGCTGCCGGGACCGAGGGCGCAGCAGCTTCGGCAACGACGCCGTCTACCTCGAAAAGTTCATCGAGCGCCCGCGACACGTCGAAGTCCAGGTGCTGTTCGACCATCACGGACATGGGGTTCACCTCTTCGAGCGCGAGTGCTCGGTCCAGCGGCGACACCAGAAGGTGATCGAAGAGGCCCCGTCGCCCTATGTCTCCTCGCGCCCCGCCCTGCGGGCCGGCCTCACGGACGCGGCGCTCGCGGCCGCCCGGGCCATCGGCTACCGCAACGCGGGCACGGTCGAGTTCGTGGTCGGCCAGGACGGCGCCTTCTACTTCATCGAGATGAACACACGTCTGCAGGTCGAGCATCCCGTCACGGAGGCCATCACGGGCGTCGACCTCATCGGGTGGCAGCTCGACATTGCCGCGGGTCGACCGCTCACGTTGCATCAAGACGCCCTCACGGTGAACGGCGCGGCGTTGGAGCTGCGTGTCTATGCCGAGGACCCCGACAAGGGCTTTCTGCCGAGGCCCGGCCGCATCACCGCGTTCGAGCCCCCGACGGGTGAGGGTGTCCGTGTCGACACGGGCGTCCGCGCCGACTTCGACGTCACCCCCTACTACGATCCGCTCATCGCGAAGCTGGTCACGCACGGGGTCGACCGCGCCGAGGCCATCGCCCGGGCCCGGGCCGCCCTGGGCCGGTTCACCATCGAAGGCCTGACGACGAATCGGATTTTCCTCGACGAGGTGCTCGCGTCACCGACCTTCGCCGAGGCCACCTACGACACCGGTTGGCTCGAACGCTGGGTCAAGGAACGAAAGCAGGGAGCCTGAACATGGCGGACATTCTCGCGCACATCACCGGCACGGTTTGGAAGATCGAGGTCGCCGTGGGTGACACGATCGCGGAGGACGACGTGGTCGTCATCCTCGAGTCGATGAAGATGGAGATGCCGGTCGAGACGAATCGAGCCGGGCGAGTGACTGAAATCGTCGTCGCCGAGGGTCAAGCCGTCGCCGAGGGCGAGGTGCTCGTGCGCATCGAAGAGACGTGAGCGCGGAGGCGCGTCAGCGCTCCGGCAAGGCGCGCACGGCGGCCTGATACACCTGTCCGCGGTGGTGATAGTCGCGGTAGAGGTCGAAGCTCGACGCGGCGGGGCTGAGGACCACCGAGTCGCTGGGCTGCGCGAGAGCGTCGGCCCGCGCCACCGCCTCGTCCATCGACGCACACGCGTAGACCGCGACGCGCCCCTCGAGCGCACGCACCGTGCGTGCCGCCGTGCTGCCGTCGGGACCTACGGCGAGCACCGCGCGGGCGCGCGCCGCGAGCTCCGCCTCGAAGTCCGACTGGTCCAGGCCCTTGTCGAATCCGCCGACGATCGCGACGTAGGATCCCGAGAGCGACCGAAGCCCAACGACCGCCGCGTGCGGGTTCGTGGCTTTGGAGTCGTCCAGCCACGTCACGCCCCCGCGCACGCGAACGGCCTCCATGCGATGCGGGAGGCCCCGAAAGGCGCGCAGCGCCTCGAGCATCGGGGCCCACGACAACCCCAACGCGCGACCGGCGGCGAGCGCGGCGAGCGCGTTGAGCACGTTGTGGCGCCCCACCACGCCGAGCTCCGACTGAGGCAGGATGCGCCTCTCCCCTTCCAGCAAGTGTGTCCCGTCCCAACCGAAGTCGAAGTCGGCGGCCGGGCCGAAGGTCACCCGGTGCACGCCCGGCGCAGTCTCGAAGCCGGCGACCACGGGGTCGTCGCCGCGGAGCACCGCCACGTCCCCCGCTTGCAGGTCCGCCAGCACACGCGCCTTGGACGCGATGTAGGCCGCGTGGTCGCCACCGAAGTAGTCCGTGTGGTCGGGCGCCACGTTGGTGACGATCGCCACCCGCGGTCGGAAGTGCCCACAGCTCCAGAGCTGAAAGGCCGAGACCTCGGCGACGACGAGGCCGTCGGGCCCGACCGCGCGGACACGCTCGCTGAGCGGGGTGCCGATGTTGCCCGCGACCTCGGTGGCCAGGCCGGCGGCGCGACCGAGCGCGCCCACCATCTCGGTCGTCGTGCTCTTGCCGTCCGTGCCGGTGATCGCGACGATGGGGGCGCGACACACCCGCGCCGCCAGCTCGATCTCACTCATCAGGCGCACGCCGAGGGCGCGGGCCTGTGCGAAGATTGGCGCGGACGGCGGGATACCGGGGCTCGGCACGACCCAGCGCGCCCCTTCCACGACGTTGCCCCCACCGCGAAGCTCGACCCGCGCATCGAGCCCTTCGCGCCCGATCGACTCGAGGGGGCGTGAATCGCTGAGCACGACGGACGCGCCGAGCTCGACCAGCAGGTTGCTGGCCGCGATGCCGCTCCGTGCGGCCCCCCAAACGGCAAAACGCTCCCCCGCGAGATCGAGGCTCATGCGCCGGCGGGTCCGAGGGTCTCGGCCCAGGCGTCGGCCATCCGGAAGAAGTCGTCGCCGCCGAAGAAGACGATCATGTCGCCCGCTCGGAGGTCCTGCATGAGGAATGGGACCACCGCGTCGTTCTCGGGCACGAAGTGCACGGTATTCCCGGCGTTGCGCAGCGTCTGGACGAACCACGGTGTGTCGATGCCGTCGATGGGGCGCTCCTCGGCCGCGTACATCGTCGTGATTACGACGTCGTCCGCGGCGGAGAAGACCTGGGCGTACTCCTCGCCGTGGTACCGCATGAGCGTGAAACGATAAGGCTTGAAGACGCACCGAACGCGCCCGTGGGGCATGAGGCGAGCGCTCTGGAGAACACGGCGCATGCCCGTCGGGTGAGAGATGTAGTCCTTGACGATCGTGACCCCGGCCACCCGACGCACGGTGAAACGATTCTCGAGGCCCCGGTAGGTCGAGAGCGCCGACTGGACCACCGGAAACGGCAGGTCGAACGCACCGAGCGCGATCGCGAGGGCACCCGCCGCGTTGTCGGCGTTGTACGCGCCGGGGATCGGCAGCCGGATTCGACCGAGCGCACGACCGGCCGCCCAGGCGGTGAACTCGACGGAGTCCCCGGCGTCGTGCACCTCGCGGGCTGCGAAGTCGAGGCTCGGATCGTCGCCGGTCCCGTACTTCAAGAACGGCCGCGTGAGTCGAGCCGCCAGCGTGCGGACGCCCTCATCGTCCCAGTTCAGCGCGATCGTCCGCGCGGCGTCGTTCTCGTTCACGAAGACGGCCATCGTCTCGATGATGTCGTCGAGCCCTGCGTAGAAGTTCAGGTGATCGACCTCGAGGTTGTTCACGACCACATGGTTCGGACGCAGGTTCAGGTGGCTCTTGTCGCTCTCGTCGATCTCGGCCACGGCGACGCGTCCGTGCGCGGCCCGGGCGTTGGTGCCGTAGTTGTTGAGCACACCGCCGATGAGAAAAGTGGGGTCGCGACCGGCCTCGACGAGGATGTGGGTGATCATCGCGGAGACCGTGCCTTTGCCGTGCGTCCCGGTGATTCCGACACTCTCGAAGCCGTCGATCGCGAGCCCGAGCAGCTCGCTCCGGTGGGCTTCTCGCACGCCCGCGGCGCGCGCCGCGACACGCTCGACGTTGTCGAACGGCACCGCCGTCGAGTGCACCACGACGTCGGCGCCGGCGATGTTCTCGGGCCGATGCCCGAGGTGGATGGGGATCCCGAGCGCGCGCAACCCCAGGGTCAGCGCGCTCTCACGCACGTCCGAGCCTTGAACGCGCACCCCTTGCGCGTGCAGGACCCGCGCGACGGCGCTGACCCCGACGCCCCCGATGCCGATGAAGTGAAACGTTTGACTGCGCGACGCCATGGGCGAATTCTCCGGAGGGATGCGGCACCGAACCGACCTCGAGGCGGCCCACCGAGGCGGCGCGAACATAGTCGTCGCCTTTCGGCTTTTCAACGCCGCGGTCCTGGCCGTCGCCTTCGCCGGCGCGGCCTGCAACAAGGACGCGGTGACCCCCGATGGCGGCGTGCCCGACGGCGGTGTGCCCGGGTCCGCCGCCCCGAACATCGGGCCACCGCCTGCGGTCCCCGCGCCGCCGGCCGAGGTGCTTCAAGAGGCGGGCTCGCCCCCGGCGTGGCTCGGGGTCGCGCCCGGAGACCCGGCGGCCGTGCTCCGCGCACGACGACCGAACGCGCGTCCTTCTTCCTTGACGCCCCGAATCCTGACCGAGGCCCTGGCCGACGCGCTGCCGTTTCTCTACGCCACCTACCAGCTCACCCGAGAGGCCCCGGAGCGGGTCGAGACCGTTGCTCTGACCCTGCGCCCGGCTTACGCGCACCCCGCCCACTTCGACGCCCTGGCGCGTCGCATCGACGCTCGCCTCGGCGCGGGGAAGCCCTTCGACGAAGCCCCCTACGGTGGCCTGCGGTGGCAGGCGGTCGGCTACCGCATCGACCTTCGCCGCGACCGCGGACTCGGCGATGCGCCCGAGCTGGTCTTCGATCTGCGCGGCGGACGCGAGGTCGAGGTGCCGTGACCGTTGCGTGAGGTCGGTGTCGGCCCTACATTCCGGCGGTCTCGCAACGGAGGTCGTCGTGTCGAATCGCTCGTTTCTTCGTCTCGGCGCCGCGGCGTTCGCCGTAGCGCTCGCCGCGTGCTCCGAGCACGCCGATGTGAGCCTCACGCCCGCCCAGCAGAAGAAGGTCGAGGCGGCGCTCGTGTCCTCGCCGAGCCCGCAGCACAAGGTGGGCGCGGTCATCGAGGACCAGGTCCGACTGGTCGGGTACGACCTCGACCGGACTGAGGTCGCCCCCGGCGAGACCTTCACCATCTCCTACTACGTCGAAGCGCTGGCGGACTCGATGGCCGACAACAAGGTCTTCGTCCACTTCCAGGGCCGCAAGAACGACGCCAAGGCGTGGATGAACCTGGACCACGACCTCGTCGAGGGGCTTCTTCCGCTGCGCAAGCTGAAGAAGGGCCAGGTCGTGAAGGACACCCAGAAGATCACCGTCCGCCCCGACTTCCCCGGGGGTGAGGCCCACATCTACTGGGGGCTCTGGCGCGGCGAACACCGCCTCAAGGTCGCCAACCTCGACACCCTGGGCAAGGAGCGTGTCGACGACGCCGGCCGCGTGATCGTCGCGTCGATCAAGATTCGTGGGGCCGCGGTGCAGCCCGTGCTGCCCGAGGCCACGTCGACCCGCCTGACCGCGGGCGAAACCATCACGACCGACGGCAAGGGCGACGAGCCGGCGTGGGCCCGGGCGACCTCCACGCCGGCCTTTGTTCCGCCGAGCGGCAAGGGCGGCGACGCGCCGGCGACCCGCGCGCGTTTCCTTTGGGACGATACGAACCTCTACGTGCTCGTCGAGTCCGAGGACACGGACGTGTGGAGCGACTTCACGCAGCGCGACTCCAACACCTGGGAACAGGAGGTCGTCGAGGTCTTCATCGATCCCGATGGCGATCGGAAGGACTACCTCGAGCTTCAGGTGACTCCCGCCAACGTCGTCTTCGACGCGAAGTTCGCGGCCTACCGCAAGGACCTCGAGACCGCGCGGCAGTGGAACATGAGCGGCTTGAAGACCGGCGCCCACGTGGACGGCACCCTCAACGCGCGCGACGACCAGGACAAGGGCTGGAGCGCCGAGCTCGCGATCCCGTTCGCCGAGGTGCCTCCGCTCGTCGCCGCGCCCCGCCACGGTGATACGTGGCGTATCAACCTGTTCCGCTGGGATGCCCCGAAGGGCGGGCGCCAGGTCGCTGCCGCGTTCTCGCCGCCGGTCGTGCCCGACTTCCACGCGCTGGACAAGTTCGGACGCCTGCGTTTCGTCGACACGAACGCGCAGCCCACACCCGCCCCACCCAACTCCATTGCCCCACCCTCGGGCTCGCCGTCGGTTTCTCCCTCCGCTCCCCTTACCGGTGCGGGCAGGTAGGGAAAATTGACACGTCACCGGACCGGCTTACCATCGACGCATCGCTCGGAGGTGAGTTCGTGATGGCCGGTTCCGACAAACGCAAGCAGAGTCTCTACTTTCCCGAGGACATGCTGAAGGAGATCCAGGCGGAAGCGACCCGGCAAGACCGGTCCCTTTCCTGGATCGTCCAGAAGGCCTGGAAGATCGCCCGCAAGGAGATCGGGAAGTATCCCTCGATCAACGACGCGGGCGACGAAATGCCCGACGACGACGACGACGACACCTGACGTCGGGCGTCGTCGGCGCGGTCAGTTGCCGCGGACCTCGACCTCGTGGAAGCGGATGTTCCGCAACACGACGTGAGCGTTCGCCCGCTCCTCGAAGAGGAACTCGCAGTGCTTCTTGCCGTCGATCCCGACCGGCTCCATGCCTGCGGGGGTGCGGCTGCAGTCGAAGACCGGCGCGTTCGCCGCGTCCGGGTTCGGATCGATCAACCAGATCGAGCGGCTCTCCGAGTCGAACTGGCGCGGCGCCGCGAAAGCGAGCTTCGTGCCGTCCGGCGAGAGGTCGAAGTCCGAGATCTCGTGGTTGCTCCAGTGATTCGCCCGCGCGTTCTTCGTCACATTGACGACCGAGCCCGCGCCCACGTCGCGGTTCACCCGCAAGATGTCGGTGTCCGTGCGATTCGAGGTACCCGCCTGAATGGAGCAGTTCCCGGTCGCCAGGAAGAAGATGTGAGCGCCGTCCGGGCTGAAGCGCGGGTCGAAGGCCACGGTGTTGTAGTTGAACGGCGCGGGCCGCATGCAGTCCTCACCCCGCCGGGCGACCTCGAAAAGGTCGACCGCTGCCGGCAGCGGCGGCATCGGGGAGGCCTGCAGGTTGTGCATCTTCCACACGCCGCCGTTCTTCGTCGTGACCGCGAGGTACTCCGCGTCGGGTGAAAGCGCGATGGGCTGCCGGCCGGTGAACTCCGAGCCCGTTCCTCCCTGGTCGCCGAACGTGAAGAGGGTCTGGTTGGCGCCATTCCGCACGTTGAAGAAGTCCAGAGACATCGTGGACAGGGTCGTTCGAATCAGAATGATGAGCGACCCGAACGGCGTGACCCGGAACGAGCCGTTGCCGTCCACGTTCCCGAGAAGGGCGGAACACGCGGAGATGTCGTCCGGGGGAGCGCCGTTCTCGCAGGTCGCGGGATCGGCCGCGATCAGGGGCTCCACACGGACCTCGAGCGTCCCTTCCGGCCCCTCCGCGATGCCGCGCTGCAGGACCACCAGGTCGCGCACGCCGTCGTTCGTGAACTCGAAGTTGATGACCTGGTCGGCGACGCGTCGACGCTGGTCGAGCTGCACCTGCAGCCGCTGCACGTCCACGGGTGCGATGAAGAGGGCGAAGCCCGCCCCCTCTTCGCGCGCCATCCAGCCCGCCCAGGTCATGTTCCGATTGAGCGTGCAGCCCTTCGAGCGGCAGTCGATGTCGGCCGAGCCCTGGGTGAGGTTCGCTTCACGGTCGTCCGCAAAGTCGTAGATGACCAGGTCCAGGCTGCCCGGGCTGTTGTCCTTGGGGACAACCTCCTTCAGATAGGAGAGGCGCAGGCGCTTCTCGAGCATCCCACCGCCCCCGCCGCCGGCGCCGCCTTCGCCCCCGCCACCCCCGGAGCCCCCGGTCGCGGCGTCGACGAAGCCGA
>JBMOFP010000076.1:0-28493 GCA_049318805.1 Bradymonadia bacterium | reverse complement strand
GCACGGACGTCTACGGGCTCGGCGCCATCCTCTACCACCTGTTGACCTTGCGACCGCCGTTCATCGGCCGCACGAACCGCGAGATCGTGCAGCGGGTGCTCTCCGAGCCCCTGATGCCCCTGCGTCTGCGCGCGCCCGAGCTCAACATCCCGCCGGAGCTCGACAACATCGTGCAGCGCTGCATGGCGCGCGATCCCGCGGGGCGTTTCCCCGACGCGCGTGCCCTGGCCCGCGCCCTCGAAAAATGGCTCGAGCGGCCCGACTCCATCGAGCGGCCGGGCGTCGAGGACCTCGTCAGCATCGGCGTGGCGTCCATCGCGCGCCAGCAGGCGTTGCTGGAGGACCTGGCGCTGGTCCGAGACACCCTCGCTTCGGCGCGGGCCGAGAGCGCGCCCGAGGACCCCCCGGACCGCAAGCAGGAGGTGTGGGAGGCCGAGTCGCGGATCCGCGCCATCGAGATTGAGGTCGCCGACGCACACGCGCGCTCGATGGCCCTGCTGACCCGCGCGGTCACGCTCGACCCCGACCACAGCGAAGCGCGCGCGCTCTTGTGCGAGCAGGTGATTCTTCGACACGACCGCGCCGTCGAGCGCGGGGACGAGGCCGCCGCCGCGTACCACCGCCGCATGCTCGCGGAGTTCGACGACGGCCAGCACGCGGCGTTGCTCGCGGGCACGGGTGCCGTCCAGCTCGAGACCCAACCCCGCGGCGCGGACCTCGTGCTTTGGCGGTGCTTCGAGCGCGATCGTATGCTCGCGCCCGCTTCGCCCCGAGAGCTCGGCCCCTCGCCGTCGAAGCTCGACGGCCTGCCCGCGGGCGTCTACCAGGTGACCGCGACGCTGCAGGGCCACGAGACCCTGACCACCACGTTCGCCGTCCTCGCCGGGCAAAGCACCCGACTGCGACTTCGCCTCCTGCCCGAAGGAACGGTCGCCGCCGGCTTTGTGCACGTCCCGGCGGGGACTTTTCGCATGGGGGCGCAGTTCGGCCTCTTCACGCCCGCCGTCGAGCAGGCGCTGCCGGACTTCCTGATCGCCGCATTCCCGGTGACCTGCGGGCAGTACCTGCACTTCCTCCACGACGTCGCGCGGCGACACCCCCACCAACTCCCCGCGTGGATCCCACGCTCCGCCGATGGCCGCCGCCTCGCGTGGCGCGCCGACACCCACGGGCACGTCGCGCTGCCCGCGGCCGACTCGGAGTTCGGGCCGGTGGACCCGGACGAGCCGGTGTCGAGCATCACGTTTTCGGCCGCGGCGGCCTACGCGGACTGGCTCGGCCGCGAGGACGGCTGCAGCTACCGTCTGCCCACGGAGGACGAGTGGGAGAAGGCGGCCCGGGGTCCCGAGGGTCGACAGTGGCCGTGGGGCAACCGCTGGGAGAGCACCTACGCCGCGACGCCCGACACCTGGCCCCAGTGGCGTCCACCGCCGGTCGGCTACATGCAGGGTGACCGCTCACCCTACGGCGTGCACGACCTCGCGGGCGGCGTGCGCGAGTGGACCTCGTCGATCGAGCCCGGCGGACACACACGCATGGCCGTGCGGGGCGGCTCCTTCCTGGTCGGTGGACAGGGCACCCGACCGCTGTGGGTCCGCGACGTCGTGCCCGCGGATCGGACAGCCCAGGACCTCGGCTTCAGGCTCGTGCGCCCCCTGCCGTGACATCGAACGTGCGCAAATCGTTGTGATGGCCGCGCACCTCTGAAAGAATGCGGCCCGTTGTCCACAGGCGTTCTCTGAGGAGCAGTCCCTTGACCGAAGCGGTCACCATCGAGGCGGGTACGCTCAGCGTGCTCAACGATCAGTTGTGGCGCCGTTTGGGTGTCACGCAGACTTTCGACCGACTGCTCATCGAAGCAGCGGCACGCGCGCCCGGGCCAGTCGCCGGCGTGCGCGAGGCCGCAGGTCGGAATCTTCAGGGTGGGGCGGCCCGCTTTTACGAGATGACGTTCCCGCAGATCGTGCGGGACCTCGTGAAGCGCGCGTACCTGCACGAGAAGGACGGCACGGTGGGGCTCGATCCGAACTTCGCCGAGCGCATGCGTCGAATGGTCAGCGACCATACGAACGGCGCGAGCCGAGTCGCCCCCACACCCGGGGTGACGATCGAGTCGATCGAAGAGGAGAAAGAGAAACGCGCCGAGCGCGAGAAGGCCCAGAAGGCCGCCACGCGCAAGTCGACCGGCGACAAGGCGACCCGCGCGGCGAAAGCCGCCGGGGGGGCCCCGAAGAAGCGCGCGGGCGCGGGCGCGGGCGGGGCTCAGGCCACGGCGCAGGCGGCGCCCGAGGCCGACTCTTCGTCGCGGCTGCGCATCTCGGCGAACGACCTCTTCACCTCGCAGCGCGTGAACAAGCTCCTCGAGTGCCTCGATACCGGCGCGCTCAACCGGGAGCAGCTCGGCAATCGGCTGGGTCTCGGCGGCAAGGACCTCGAGCGCTTCCTCGGAGTGACCGAGGGCGAAGGCGTCACGCGGCTCAACTCCAGCAACGTGGAACTTCACTGGAAGGGCCGCGAACTCGCCCGCACCCAGAGCGCCGATCGGCGCGTCGCGGTCATGGACACCGTGAAGGGCTTGCGCGACAGGGCACAAGAGTCGGAGGCTTAAGACGTCGACGCGGCCGTCGCGTCGACTCTCACGGCCCGGGGGAGCGGAATGGCGACGCTGTTGCGTGCGAGCGTGTTGTGCGGCCTCGTGGCCGTGGCGTGCGGCGAGTCCACAGCGGGCGGTGAGCAGGGCGTCAAGCCCGACTCAGGGTTCAATTTCGGCGGGGGCATCGGCGGCGGGCAGCCCGGCGGTGGTGAGCCCGGTGGCGCCGTACCCGGGGGCTCGGGCGGCGCCGCACCCGGTGGCGCCGCGCCCGGTGGTGCCGCTCCGGGCGGTCAGCCGCCCCCAGGCGGCAGCGAACCCGTCGGCGGTGCGACCGGCGGCGCCGAACCGGGCGGTACACCGCAAGGCGGCGACACGCCCGCGGGCGGGCAGGTCGGCGGCAACGGCGACGGCGGCTCGGTCGGCGGCAACGGCGACGGCGGCTCGGTCGGCGGCAACGGCGACGGCGGCTCGGTCGGCGGCGCTCCGAACCCCGGCGGCGCCGTCGGTGGACAGCCGGCCCCAGGCGGTGATCCTCCGGCCGGTGGCGCGGTCCAGCCGGCCGACGACGCGGGCGTCGAAGACGCCGCACCGCCCGAGTCCGATGCCGGCGCGCCGGTCGGTGAGTCCCCGAACGTTCTCGGCCTCTTCAGCCTCCGCGAGGTCTCCGAGTTCAGCCGCTTCGGGTTCGACCAGGCCCCCCGCGCCGACATCACCGCGTACTTCCGCGACTACTCCTCGTTCCCGATGGCCGCTGCCCCTCGAGACACCGAGGGACCGTGCGCACTTTTCCTCATCGGGGACTCCGGCGATCCGGGCCGCTCCCGACCCGTGGACGGCGGCGACATCACCATCACCGGGGGCGTCGAGCCCATCGCGCTCACGGTCGACAACCGTACATTCGACTACCTCTCGGAGCCGCCCGCGGACGCGCTGTCCGACCTCTGGAATCCGGGGGATCTCCTCGAGTTCCGCGGTCCGGGCAGTGACCGCGTCGGGGCCGTTCAGCGCGATCTCGCCGTGCCGGACGACGTGGTCGTGACAGCGCCCGTGGCCGGAGATTTCGGGGCCCTCGAGTTGGCCCGTGACGCCGCGACCGTCACGTGGACGCCGGGCAACGGCGACTACGTCCTGCTGACCTTGAGCAATGCGAACGCCGACCAGGTCGTCGAGTGCACCGTGCCCGACGACGGCGTGATCGACCTGCCCCCGCCCGCGCTCGCCTGGTTCGACGACGGGGTCGACACGATCTCGATCTCCCTCGCGCGGGTGCGTGAACGCGTCTTCGACACGGCGAATCCCCGCGCTCGAGCCACGATCCGCGCCGAGCGCCTGCGCATCCTCGAGCAGGTCGACCTGCTCTGAGCGTCCGCGTCGGCCGCGGGGTCCGTCGCGCGGCGCCGCCGACTCAAACGTAGTCGGTCAGGTTCTTTCGTGGGCCGGCGCGCGGGCTCGGCTCGGTCTTGCTTTGGCACACGACGCACAGGCGCGCGTGCGGCATGAACTCCAGGCGCTTCGCCGAGATGGCCTCCTCGCAGAGCTCACACAGGCCGAAGCGCTCCGGATCCTCGGCGAGGCGTCGCATCGCGTCCTCCAGGGCGCGGATCTCTTGAGTCCGAACGCGGTTGCGACTCGAGGCCAGCGCCTGACTCATCTCGGTGAGCGGCTGCTCGTCCTCGTCCCCGCCGATCTGCGTCTCCGACTTGCGTGTCGCTTCGATGGGCACGTCCCCCGCGTCCACGAGGGCCCGGTGGCGCTCCTTGAGTCGGAGCTTGAATCGCTCGATTTCGCCTTCTTCCATGAGTTCAAACCCCTGGGCCGCCCTTGTAACGGCCCAACTCGGCGTCTGCCGCCGTAAATCGCTCGGCGAGTGATACGAACAGGCTCCTCAACCACCCGCGGCCTTCGAGCTCCCGGTCGAGGGCCGCTCGAGTGACGACCTTCACCGTCACACTGGTCAAGGCCTCGACCGTCGCCGTTCGAGGACGCGCGCTGAAGACCGCGGCCTCGCCGAAGACGTCCCCCGGCCCGAGCTCCGAGACCTGCTCACGCTTGACCTCGCGTTGCTTGAAGACCCCGCAACGCCCCGCGACCACGATGAACGCCTCGTCTCCGTCGGTCCCCTCTTCGACGATGGCCGTCCCCGCCTCGTAGACGCGCGTCGGGAACCACCCCCCACCCCGGACCACGTCGGCGACGTCGGCGCGCAGGGCGTCCACGGTCGTGTAACGGTCCTCGGGTCGCTCCGCGCAGGCCTTGGCGACGATTCGGCAAAGCTCCGGCGGTGGCACCCGGTTCGGCGCCGCGACCTCGGGCGGCACGACCCGACAATCTCGCGCGAGCTGAAAGGCCTCGAGGAGTGTGGGCGCCAGATACAGCGGGCGCGCGGTCAGGATCGCGTACAGAATGGCGCCCAGGCCGAAGACGTCGGTCCGCTCGTCGATCTGCTCGCTTCGACCCCGCGCCTGCTCCGGCGCCATGTAGATCACGGTGCCCACGATGGCGCCCGCCTCGTCGACCGGGGCCCGGAGCCCGTGGAGAGGCTCGACGCTTCGCCCCTGGGCCGGCAACAGGCGAGCGACCCCCCAATCCATGACGTAGACCTGGCCGTAGGGTCCGACCATCACATTCTCGGGCTTCAGATCGCGATGCACGACGCCCCGCGTGTGGGCGTAGGCGATCGCGTCGCAGACGCGCAGGAAGATGTCGAGCAAGCGCTCGAGGCGCTGGGGATTCAACGGCAGGCGGGCTTCGTTCTGGATGACCCGCGCCAGCGTCTCGCCCTGGACCAGCTTCATCGCGAAGCTCGGGACGGCGCGGTCGCCGCCGAGATCGAGGTCGTATACGGGGACGATGTTCGGGTGTTCGAGCTGGCCCGTGATGCGGGCCTCCTCGACGAATCGGAGGGCCTCGTCGGGGGTGATCGTCGCCCCCGGGCGGAACAACTTCATGGCCACCGAGCGTGCGATCGTCGCGTCGGCCATTCGATGCACGACGCTCATCCCGCCCCGCCCGATCACGCCTTCGTCGACGTACCGGCGATCGAGGGTGGGGCCAGGCGCCTCGGCAAGGCTGGGGTTCGCGAGCGGCGGCTCGAAGGTGTCCTCGTCCGCGGTCTCGGCGTGGCCGACCTGGTCGTGCGTCGACGCGTCGAGCGTCCGCAAGGTCGAAGCGGACATCGCTTCGTCGAAGGCGCGCCGGCCAGCGGGACCGGACGAGGAGCCTCCGTCCCGATCGGGCGGCGCCTCGAGCTCGGTGGCTTCCCCGACCTCGGAAACCCGCCGCGGCGGGAGCGTCATCGCCCAGGTGGGGGGGACAGGTCGGCCATCTCGCGCCATGCGCTCCCAGCATGCCCGAGTTTGACCACCGCCGCCATCGGGCACACACTTCGCGGCATGATCGCCCTCCGTCTCCGACCCGCACGCATCGCGCGTTTGACGGCCTTCATCGGCGTGGCCTGGTCCACGCCGTCGGGGGCCGCCCTCGACCCCCTCGCGTTGGACACCGCCGCGTGTGCCCTGGACCTGGCGCGCGCCGAGCTGGGCGCGGTGAATCGGCGGTGCCCCGGCTTCGCCGAGACCACCGCCCTGGCCACGGCGGACCGGGCCGAGACCGCCGCGGCCACGAGCGCCACGCCCCCGGAGGTGCCGGCGAGTCGAAAGGGACGCGCTCGCGGCAAGGCCGAGGTCGTCGAGGTCCCGGCCCCTTTGCTCGAGGCCTGGCAAGCGGCCGAGACCGCCCGACGGGCCCACCCGGACGAGACGATCCAGCGCGCGCTCGTCGCACATCTCGGTCGACGCCTCTTGGACTCGAGCGCGGCGCGCGCAGGGGCCCCGGTGCCGGCCGCGCTGCGCTGGCCCCTTCCAGACGCGCGCCTGCCGACACCCGCGCTGCCGGGCGTGCAGGACGCGACGCTGCAACAAGCCCGGGAGTCCTTCGAGCGCGCGGCCGAACGACGCAGAGACCTGCACGGTCGTGTTGGACCGGACTCGCCCGAGCAGCTGAGAACGGCGCTGGTCCGCGTCGACGAAGAGTACGCGCTCCTCTTGCGGAAGCTCACGGCCGCCTACGAGGACGCGCTCGAGAAGGACCCCGAGTTCCCCCGTGCGGCCTGGCTCGCCCTGGCCCACACCTACGCACTGCAGGACCAGGCGCTCTCCGAGGAGACCCGGCGCGCCCGGGCCGAGAAGCTGCTCCTTCGACTGCGCAAGGTCGCACCCCAGGAGACCGCCGCCAGCCTCGCGGGTTTGTGGATCGCGGCGTTCCAGTGGGAGCGCGGCGATCTCGCGGCCGTGGCCGCGGTGCTGGACGAAGGCGCGCTCCTCGATCCGACCTTCGCGGCTCTGCTGGAGTCGCTGGCGGCGTGGCGGCGCGGCCAGACGGACGTGCTCGCGCGCGCGCTCCCCACGGCGCTGCAATCGAAGGACGCCGCGACGCGCGCGCAGGCCCTTGCGCTGCAGGCTGATGAGCATGTGCGGGCCGGCAAATCCCTCGACGCCGCGTTGGTCTGGCGCAAGCTCGTGGACGCCCTCGTCGAGCCCGAGGATGCGCCCGCGCGTGCCCACGCCCAGATCCGAGAGGCGATGGCGTGGGCCGACGCCCTCGTCGCGGGCGCGCCGGTCATGCGTGTCACGGACTCGGCGCGCGACGACGTCACGCGCCTTCTCGTGCGCCTCGACCGCTGGGCCCTCGCCGAAGAGGTCTACCGCGCCGACCTCGCGAGCGACCCCACGCGTCCGAACCTCGTCGGTCGAGGCCTCGCCCTGGTCGATGGTCTCGGCGCGCACGGCTTTGCCGCCGAGGCCGACGCGCTCCTCCTCGAGCTCGTCCGAACCTTCGTCGCGCCCGGTCCCTTCCAATCGAAGCACGGCAAGTCCCCCATCGGCGCCGCCGCCCGCGACGCCCTCGCCGCGCGCCTCATCGGACGCATCACCGGACCCCTGGACGCCGGGCAGCCCCTGGACGACGCCCTGCGTGCGCGCCTCGGTCCGCTCGTCGAGGCGCGGCTCTCGCTCTTCCCTCAGGACGCGGACCCCCTGGAAACGGCTCGGCGCCTTGGGGCCGTAGGTTTCGCGGACCGCGCCGCCGTCCTCCTCAAGCAGGTCCGCAGCGAGGACCCTACGCCCGCGCGTCGCCTCCAGGCGGCACGCGCGTTGGTGGCGATGCACCTGAGTCGCGCCCGCAGCGCGGGGCGCGCCGGAGCGCCTCTCGGCGGCTTCTTCGACGGCCCCCCGGCCACGCGGGGTCCCCTGCCCCCCGAGGTGCGGGCCCTGGTGGACGCTCAGGTTCCGCTGCTGCGGACGCTGGCCCCCGGTCCCGAGCGAGACACGTTGCTCCTCGACCACCTCCAGGCGCGGCTTCCGTTCCAGTCCACGGACGACCTCGAGAGCATCGACGCGCTCCTCGACCAGCTCAACCCCATCGTCGACCGTGAGCCCAACTCGGCGCTGGCCTTGCGCGCGGTCTCGACTCTGCTGACGGCCGTGAAACCGGAGCGTGCGGCCCGCGATGCGGCGCGTTTCGCCCGCCGGCGTGTCGGACCGCCCGAGCACGAGGCCGCGCTGAAGGCGACCCTCGCCGGCCTGCCCTTTCTGAAGGCGGGCGATCCGGCCGCGTCGCTCCTCGCTCAGCGGCTCTTCGACCGCGCCGCCCAGGTTTACGGAGAGCAGGCTCAACGCGCCGCGGACGCCGACACGAAGGCGCAAGCCCAGGTCGCGCAAGCCGCCGCGCTCACCCTCGGGCTCCGCGTTCGCGACGCCATCGATGCCTGGAGCCGCTTCGTCGCGAGCGCGCCGCAGAGCCCCTACGCGCCCGCCGCGCGTGCGCACCTCGCGGACCTGCTGCTGAGCTGTGACCTGCGAACCGCCGCGCGCCCGCTCCTGGAGCAGCTCGCCCGAACGGACTCGAGCCGCGCGGTCGACGCCCTCTCGAAGCTGGTCGCGCTCGACGCCGAGGCCGCCACGCCCCTGCGCGGTTGGCTGACGCTGCTCGCCGCGCAGACCGGCTCGGACCCGCGCATCGCCGCGGCCCAGGCTCGCCTCGCCGCGCTGGGCCCCGGTCCGGGCGAAACGGCGAGTACGACCGCCCCGCTGGAGCCCGCGCGCGCCGGCGTCCGCTTTTTCCCCCGCGCCCCGCGTTAGCAGGCTGCTGAAAAAGCAGCTTGCCCGGGCCACGGGGACCCACCCGGTTCAAGGCCATCACGCTTGCGTCCGTTCCGGTGGGAGAAACGCCCGCCCGAACGGAGAACCGCCATGAGTGATGCCTACGCCGACCGACGCGAGTTTCCCCGCGTTCCCCTCGCCCTGCGCGTGCACCTCGAGGGCGAAGCGCAGGGTCATGAGCTCACGAGCCGTGACCTCAGCGCCGGAGGTCTGTTCCTGTTCGCACGCGACCCACGCCCGCTGAACCAGCGCATCGCGCTCACCTTCGAGGCGGGGGAGCGGCAGGTGCGGGCGGAGGGTGTAGTGGTCCACCACATGCCCGGCGCGGGCTACGGTGTCCGATTCGAGGGGCTTGCGGACGTCGATCGCCAGTATCTGGTCGACTTCGTGACCTCCCTCCGCACCCGGGCGCAGGCCGCCTGAGGCGCGCACGGGCTGCCGGTCGTCCTTGACCCGTCTTGCGCATGGGGCCATCGTTCCCGCCGATGGCGGCACGCACGGGCACCGAAGGCGCACCCCGCGACCCCGAGACGGGTGAGCCCTCGCACAGCACCGACACGGACGAGAACGCGCCTCGCCCGGCGACCCCCTCCGAGAATCAGACGGATCCGCTCGTCGGCCACGTCGTCGCGGGCCGATACAGGGTCGCTCGTCTCGTCGCCCGCGGGGGCATGGGTCGAATCTACCTGGCCGAGCAGATCCCGCTCGGCCGGGCGGTCGCCCTGAAGGTCCTGGACTCACGCACGGTCCAGCGGGACCAGGATCCGGAGTTCCAGCGTCGGTTCCTCCTCGAGGCGGCGACCTGCGCGCGCCTCACGCACCCCAATACGGTCAAGGTCTTCGACTACGGGCGCCTCGATGGGGTCGGTGAAGACACGTACTTCATGGTCATGGAGTTCATCGAGGGCCGCACTTTGCGCCAGGCCCTCAAGGAAGAACGGCGCTTCACGCCCGTGCGCGCGCTGCGCATCGCCCGTGAGATCGCGCGTTCGCTGAGAGAGGCGCATCGGGCCGGCGTCGTGCACCGCGACCTCAAGCCGTCCAACGTCATGCTCGTGGCGACGGACTCCGAGGGCGAGGCCATCAAGGTGCTCGACTTCGGCATCGCCAAGGTGCTCGACGACGACGCGGGCGACCTCACGGCGGCGGGCAAGTTTCTAGGCTCACCGCGGTACATGGCGCCCGAGGTCATCCGCCACGGTGAGGTCGACCACCGCGCCGACCTGTACGCCCTCGGGATTCTCCTCTACGAGATGCTGGGGGGAAAGCCGCCGTTCCACGGCGAGAAGTCCGTCCAGACCATGATGATGCATGTCCACGACGCACCCCGCGCGATCCGCGAACGGACCGGCGTCGAGGTCCCCGCGGCCGCGGAGCACATCGCGATGCGGTGCCTGGAGAAACAGCCGGCGGACCGCCCCGCGGACACCGACGCCGTCATCGCGCTGATCGACGCCGCGTTGGCGGCGCTCGGGGCGCCCCAATCCCCCGCGGACCGCCCTTCGCTCCTCGGTGTGCCCGCGGTCGACGACGGCACGGGGCTCTCCACGCCTTCGCCCACGCCGTCGATCGACCCGCAAGCGCCGAGCCGCCGGAACTCTGGAAAGCTGTGGGTCATCGCGGCGCTCGCCTGCGCCACCGCGCTCGCGGTGTTTCTGTTGAGCCGCGGCGGTTCGACCGACACGACCGGCAGCTCGACACCGCCCCCCGCGTCTCGCGCGCCGGCGTCCGCCGCCCCATCGGCGCCGCCGTCGTTGGCTTCGCAGGCGGTGACCGCCGCCGCGCCCGCGGAGGTTCCGACGTTTTTTGTCATCACGGTGCCCGCGGGCGCCGAGGTCCTGGAGGGCGAGCGCGTCCTCGGTCGAACCCCGCTCGCGCTCCCGGCGCGCCCCCCCGAGGGCATCGCGGCGCGTCGCCTCACGTTGACGCTCGAGGGGTTCGTTTCGCAGACCTTCGAGATTGGGGCCGTCGCGCCCGGCACCATCGTGCAGCGCGAGCTGGTGCGCGGTCGACCTACGGGTGCGGCGCGCCCACGACCCGCGCCCGTCCCGGCCCCTGAGCTCGACATTCGAACGACGAGGTGACGATGCGATTCCTCTTCGTGTGCCTGCTCGCTCTCTGGCCCCTCGGCTCGGCCAGCGCGCAGACCGATGCACGCGTCGACCTGGCCGAGGAGGCCGACCTGCAGTTCAATCGAGGGGTCGAGGACTACAAGGCCGGCCGGTGGGCCGACGCCCTCGAGCATCTCCTCGCCTCGAACCGTCTCGTGCCGAACCACAACGTCGCCTACAACATCGCGCGATGCTACGAGCAGCTCGGGCGTTTCCCCGAGGCCTTCCGACACTACGCGGACTTCGTCGCCCGGGAGACCGCGCCCGAGGCTCGTACGGCCGGTGAGCAGGCCCTGGAGCGCCTGCGCCCCCGCGTCGCGCTGCTCCGCGTCGAGACCGACCCGCCGGGCGCGCTCGTCTACCTGGACCGCGTCGATCTCGGCGCCCGCGGCGCCACGCCTCGTCTCCTCGCGGTGCCCGAGGGCGCCCATCGGGTGCTCGTCTCCCTCGAGGGCCATGAAGCGCCCGAGCCCGCCTCGGTCGACGCGAAGCTCGGCACGGAGGTCGCCGTGCGCCTCCCGCTCACGCGGATCATCGGACAGGTCAAGGTCGACGGCACTCCGGCCGGGGCCGAAATCCGGGTGGACGGGCGGCCCGAGGTGCAAGGCCGTGTGCCGGCGCAGCTCGAGCTGGCCCCCGGACCCCGCGTTCTCGAGGTCTCCGCGCCCGGCCGACGCACGGAGCGCATCGGACTCACCGTCGAGCCCCGAGGTCGCCACGCGGTCGAAGCCCAGCTCGTCGTCCTCACGGGCGCCCTGGTCGTCGACGCCGACGAGGCGGGCGCCCTCATCGAGATCGACGGGCAGCCGGCGGGCTTCACCCCGGCGGTGGTCGACGCCGTGCCGGTCGGACGCCACACCGTGCGGGTCTCGCTGCCGGGCTTCACCCCATTCTCCACCGAGGTCGAGGTCTCGACCGACGCCCGGGTCGCCGTCGCCGCCCTCCTGCGTCCGGTCTACGAGGTCACCGCGGCGTCGCGCAGCGCCGAATCCATCGACGACGCGCCCGCGAGCGTGACCCTGGTGACCGCCGACGAGATTCGCGCCTTCGGTCACGAGACGCTCTACGACGCCCTGGGTGGGGTTCGCGGTGTTTTCCAGACCGATGATCGAACCTACCAGGCGCTGGGCTTCCGGGGCTTCTCCCGTCCCGGGGACTACGGCAATCGGGTGCTCGTCCTGCTCGACGGGCACCCCATGAACGACGACCAGCTCGGCTCATCCTACGTGGGACACGACTTCCAAACGGACCTCGGTCACGTGCGCCGCATCGAGGTCGTTCGGGGCCCCGGCTCCGCGCTCTACGGCTCGAACGCTTTCCTCGGTGTCATCAACGTCGTCACGTGGGACGGCGACACGATGCCGCGACCCCAGGTCGGATTGGCGGCCGACGGGCGGCGCACCGCACGTGCGAGAGCGTCGGGGGGCTGGACGCACGAACGGCTCGACCTGGGCTTCTACGCCCACGCGGCCATCGCCCGGGCCCAGGGCGACGACCTCCGCTTCCCCGAGTATGCGTCGCGCACCGTCGCGCTCGACCCTTCAGCCGGGGCCGAGAGCCTCACCCTGCCCTCGGACGGCACGAGCCGCGGCGCGGACGGCTTCGACGCCGCGACGGGCCATGTGCGCGCGTTCTTCGGGGACTTCACCCTCCAGGCGAACTACAACCTCCGAGAGAAGCGCATCCCGACCGGGGCCTACGGCACCCTCCTCGCGGACCCCCGCGCGCGCTCCGACGACCGGCGGGCGTTCGTCGAGGCACGATGGGAGCCGAGCCTCACGGAGTCCCTCAGCTTGCAGACCCGCGCGGCCCTCGACCACTACGCGTTCACGGGCCGCTACCCCTACGACGCCCCGCCCGTGGACATCGGTGTGCTCCGCGACCGATGGACGGGCACCTGGGCCAGCGGCGAGGCGCGGCTGCGGGCCGCCCCGATGGACGGCCTGACGCTCACCGGCGGTGGTGAGCTCCGCACGGAGCTCGAAGCCCAGTTGAGCAGCGCCGACGCCGTGGGTGTGAACCTCGACGAGGGGGACGCACGCTTTCAGGTCTACTCGGCGTACGGCGTCGTCGAGCTCGAGCCGTGGTCCGCGCTCACGATCTCGCTCGGGGGCCGCTACGACCACTTCTCGACCTTCGGCGGCACTCTGAGCCCACGCCTCGCCCTCATCGGGCGCCCATTCGCCTCGGGTGTCGCGAAGCTCATCGCAGGCCAGGCGTTTCGAGCGCCGAGTCCCTACGAGCGTCTGTACCAGGACGGCGGTGCCACGCAGATCGCCGCCAAGGAACTGGAGCCCGAGACCGTCCGGACCCTCGAGTTCGAGTACGCCCACGCGCTTCTGGCAGACCTGAGGCTCATCGGGAGCGCGTTCTTGAACCAGATCGACGGGCTCGTCGACCTCGCCACCGTCGAGCCCGAGAGCGCGTCGGCCGGGTCCGTGCTGCAGTACCAGAACCTGGACGACGTGACACGCACGGTCGGCGCCGAGCTCGAGCTCCGCCGAGACTGGCGGCGCGGACAAATGCTCTCGGCGTCGTGGGCTTGGCAACGCACACGCGTCGGCGCGCTCAGCGACGGTGCCGCCATCTCGAACTCCCCCGAGCACCTCGTGTCGCTGCGGGCGGCGGTCCCGCTGGGGCGATCGGGCACGACGCTCGCGCAGCGCCTCCGCCTCGAGTCCGCGCGTCGGACGGCCACAGGCGAGACGTCAGCGTGGGTGCCCCTCTGGGATGCCACGCTGACGGGCGACGTGCCCACGGTGCAGGTCCAATGGGGCCTGGGCGTGCGCAATGTCTTCGACCAGCGCTGGTCTCACCCCGTGGGCACGGAGTTCGAGCCCCTCGACAGCGTGCCGCAGCCCGGTCGCTCCCTCTACGCGTCGCTGACCTGGACCCACCGAACGCGGCGCGCCCGCTCAGGCGTAGGCGTTCAGGCTCACGAAGGTCGGCGCGACCGGCGACGAGGTCGCGACCTCGGGTCGAGGGGGCGGGGGCGGCGGAGGCGGCGGAGGCGGTGCCGGACCGTCCCCGGTGCCTCGCGGCGGGGCACCTGGGGGCGGCGGACCCGGCGGCGGCGCGCGTTCCCCGGCGCCTCGCGGCGGCGGTCCCGGCGGCGGTACACGTTCCTCCGCGCCCGGCGGCGGCGGCCCCGGCGGCGGCGGCCCCGGCGGCGGTGCACGTTCCGCGGCGCCCGGCGGCGGCGCGCGCTCGGCAGCGCCCGGCGGCGGCGGCGGCGGCGGCTCACGGGTGGCCTGCGGCGCGGGTTGCCCCTCGTCGCCCTCGGACGCGGCGTTCACGGCCGGCTCTTCCGGCGCTTTCGACCCACCCGTCGCCGCTTCCAACTTCTGTGCGGTGACCTCGGCCAGCTCCGCCTGCGCCTTCTGGGCGAGCTGGGACGCGCGCGCCGCGGCGGCCCGGTCCGCACCGGACGGATCCGCCGGCGCCAGGGCAGCTTGGCGAATCGTCTGCATCTTGCGAACGGTCGCAGCGGGGTCACCGCTGACCGGCGAGAGGTCCACGGGCACCTCACCCGCCACCGCGTACCGTCGGCCGTCGGGCCCCGTCTCGTATGTCAGGCTGATGGCCCCACCGTGGGCGCCCGCCACCGCCTTGTGCGCCTGCTCGTGCGCACGCACCTCGACGTCGCGGCTCTTGAGCTCCGCAATCTGCCGGAGTTGCTCCTCGGTCAGTTCACGCTGTCCATCATCGGGCTTCTGCGCCGCCTTGCCCTGACTGCGCAGCGCTCCCGGAGGCCCCTTCGGCTTCAGCTCGCCGTAGGTCTCGCGCTTCTGGCCCTCGGTGGCCGGGGTCTCGTTCGGGTCGATCTTTTCGACGGTGCCCTGCGCCGAGAGCTTGACCAGGTCGCCGGAGCGCGGGGCGCCCGGCTCGCGCCGCTCTTCCCTCGCCTGCTGCCCCTGGTCGGAGGCCCCCACGGGGCGCGGAATCGAAGCCTGGATGGAGTCTTTCGCGGTGTTCAGCTCGGCGAACATCGAGTCGCAGGGGGAGCAGTGTCCCTGGGCGAAGGGGTGGTTCTCGCGCAGGCGCGCGCTTCCACCGCTGCCGAAGCCCATGCTCGGCCCGGTTCCACCCACCCGCGATGTGATTGCGCCTGCCATGAAGACCCTGCAACGTCTTCGACTGGGTCCAGGCGAACTTGAGGAAAATCAGCGCGGGCGGCGTCGATTTTTTCGGAGCGCCCACCCAGCGAGCGCCAGCAGGGCCCAGAGGCCGCGGGGCGGCGCGCTTGCGCCCTGCTGGGCACAGCTCCCGCCAAAGCGGTCGCCGCCAGCGCCCTTGCGGGGCTCGCCCTCGGCGCCGACGATGGGCACGCCCACGTCCTCGGGCTTCGGCGTGGGCGCCTCGGCGTCCATCGCGGTCGCGTCCCCCTGAGGCCCCGCGTCCCCCACCTCGGTCTCGGCGTCGGGCAAAAGCGGCCCGGGCGGCGGAAACTCAGCGTCCGCGAGCCCGCCGTCCGGCGGCGTCCCGGCGTCGGGCTGGACCGCCGGGCCCTCGGGCGTGGCCCGCGACAGGACCTCGATGACCCATTCGACCGACTGGTTCGCCGGCTCCGCATACTTCGCCGCGAGCTCGGCGTCGTACAGACCGCCCGCGAGTTCGGGGTCCCCGTAGAAGGTCGACGCGAGCTGGCCCGCGGCCACGAGCTCGCTGTGGTTGAGTGCCTCGAAGGTCTGCCGGCCGAAGACCCGCGCGCCGCGAGACGTCAACCCGGAGTCGTCCTGGGCCGACGAGATGAAGACGAGGCCGTCCGACGGTCCGCTGATTTCACCGAGAAAAGCCGTGCCCGCGAAGAGGCGGGGCAGGTCGGCGCTGAAGCTCTCGTACCAGGGGAAGACGCTGCCGAGGCCGTCCCGGACAAGCGCCTCCCACGACGCTCGGCGCTCCGCCGCGTCGAGATCCCCCCACCCCGACGCGAGCAGGCTCGAGTTCAGCCCGCCGACGCTGAGGATCGGGTTGCCCCCGGCCACGAGGTACAGCTCGATGTCCGGGGCCACGCCCTTCTCCTGCAAGCGCGCCACGGTTCGACCACCGCGCTCGATGCCGGCCTCGATGCCGGGCGAGAGGCTGACGAAGCCGAGACCGCCCTCGTAGGTCGTCAGGTAGTCGAGCTGGCTCGTGGCGTAAAGACCCAGCGTCGGGTTCTGCCCGGGCAGCGTGTGCACCGCGCTCAGGTCCGCAAGGAGCTGCGCCTGTCCGACGAAGCCGTCGCCCGTGATGACCCGGTCCGACCAGTCCACGCCCGTGAGCGGCACGGCGCTCGTCTGCGGGTAGTACGCGCTCCACGAGGTCGGGCTGTTGAACGGCGTACCGCTCACCCCGCCCGAGATCAGGTTGCTCGCGCTCCAACGGAAGATGATGTCCTGACCCGCGTGGGCGCCGCCGACGAAGATCACCCTGCCCAGGTCTCCCCGGTACCGGGTCCCGTGTTCGGCGTAGGTCGGGTGGGTGACGGCGAAGTCGTTCGGCTCGAGGTGGCTCGCGTAGATGCGCGCCGCCATCGCGCCCTTCGAGTACGCGACGACGTCGACCCGCTGGGCGCCGGTCTCCTCCCGAAGCAGCGCGACGGCGTTGGCGATCTGCTCGGCTTGCTGGAAGTTGTCGCCCTGGTTGTGGGCGAACGTCAGCGCGTAGCTGTCGAAGCCCGCGCGGGAGAGCGCCACGGCCAAGAAACTCAAGCCCCGCAGCGCATTGTCGCCGGCGCCGCCGATGAGCAGGACGGGACGCACCCGCGGAGTCGTGAACGGCGCGGGTGGGTAGTGGTGCACGACCACACGTCGGCTGTGCGGCGCGCCCTCGTCGAAGCACCGCCGCACGACCTGCCCCCCGGTGACGTCGGCGGGGTCGTCGGCCCACTCGGTCTCCGGCAGGAAGACCTCCTGGGTGAAGAGCTCCGGCCGTTCCGACTCGTAGAGGAACGTCTTCCAGCGCAAGGGTTCGATGTCGTCGCAGGGTCGGACCTGAACGAACCCGGGCACGGCGAGCAGGACTGCGGCGAGAAGGTTCAAGAGCGTTTGTCTCCTTCGGGCGCCGCGCGGAACCGCGCAAGGAGTGACCCGAGCACCTCTCCGGGCGCCGGGGTCATCTTGTGCAAGAGTTCCAGGTTCTGCTGCATCGCCTGCTGCGCAATCGTGAAGGTCTGGAGCGTCGTCCCGACATAGTGCTCGAAGAGCTTCATCATCGAACGCTCGTCGAGCTTGATGAGCGTGCGCAGGAAGTCGACGGGCAGGCAGTCCAACTTGTGCGCCTGGTCATCGAGCAGCAAGACCTGCACGAGCACCCGACGAGTCAGGTCCTCGCCGTTCTTCGAGTCGACGACCCGCACCTCCTGACCGGCGTGGACCATCCGACCGAGGTCCTCGAGCGTGATGTACTGGCTCGTGTCCGTGTCGTAGAGGCGGCGGTTCGGGTAGCGCTTGATGAGGGTCATCGGGACACCGCCGCGGCGGCGTCGACCGCCTGAACGATCAGCGCGTCGATGCGCTCCGGGGCCTCGACCTGCAACATGTGGCCGAGCTCCGGCAGCACATGCACCCGGGCGTGAGGCATCAGGCGGGCGGCCTCGTCGGCGACGTCGGCCGTCGCGCCCCCGTGCAGGAACGGATTCGGGATCATCGCGTCCACCTCTCCGAAGGCCACCACGACCGGGAGCGTGCGCGGGAGTTTGGGCAATGCGTCGGCCACGGGGCCATCCAACATCGCGTGGATGCTGCGCACCACGGCGAAAAGATAGGGCTCGAAGTCCGGCGTGTAGCGAAGGCGAACGCGCTCCTCGAGGTGGTGCTCGGCGGCGGGCACCCACATGCCGTACAGGTTCTTGCGATAGTGCGCGCGGATCTGGTCCTCGTCCTGGCGCGCCAGCGCGATCGTGCCCGTATTCTCTTTGATCCAGGTGCTCTCGCCGGGGCTGAAGCGCTCGATGCCCGCGGGGGCGAGGAGGCACAGCGCGGAGACGAGCTCGGGCGCGTCGAGGGCGAGCCGCAGCGCGATCTGTCCCCCCATCGAATGGCCGACGACCACGGCCGGGGTGTCGGGCGCGACGAGCCGCAGGAAGGCCGCCAGCCAGCCCGCTTGCTGAGACATCGAGTAGTCGGCGGCGGGCTTGCTCGAGCGGCCGAAACCGGGCAGGTCGACCGCGATGACACGGTGCCCTCGTCGAACGAGGTCCGGCAGGTTCTCGCTCCAGTAGCCCAGGTGCTCCCCCAGCCCGTGCACGAGCACGATGAGGGGTCCGCGGCCCTCGTCCACGTAGGCGATCTCGATGGGCGGCGCCGAGTCGGGCAGCGGCAACTTCTTCACCGGCGCCGGCGCGGCGAGCTGGTCGAAGGTCATCGTCGGCAGGGCTTCGTAGCGTCCGGTCATACACGCCGTCGGGGTCAGCAGGAGCGCGGCCAGGGCGAATCTGCGCAGTGGATTCGTCATTTGGGCACCCACGTCAGGGTCGCGAAGACGGTCCACGGATCGTCTCGGGGTGGGTCGTCGAGATTCACACGGTCCCGCGCGTAGAAGCTGCCGAGGCGCATCCACGCCGCGTGTCCGCCGAGCCATACGAACGGCATCGCGTGCCACACGAGCTCGCCGTTCACCTCGACCCCGATCTGCCGGCCGCCGTCGACCGGCCGCGCCGCCGACTGAGCCGCGGCGGTGCCGACCTTGAGGTTCAAGCGGTTGCGCACGAGGTCGGCCGACGCGTTCACGAAGCCGGCCATGACCCCGTACCCGAGGTTGCCGGGGTCGTAGACCGCGGCGACCTGGCGATTGACCGCCTTCACGTCGGGCATCAACAGCAGCGAGCGATGCGAGACCTGGAGCGCGCCCGGGATGCCGTAGGCGTTGCCCGTGACGACGCTCGAGACCGTACGGTCCGTCGGGGTGTCGTCGCCGGTCGCGTAGATGCCCTCGAAGGAGACCACGTCCCCGTTCGTGACGCCCCACCGGTAGGCGACCATCACGTCGGCCATCAGCGCAAAGAGGTCCACGGGGGTGTCGTCGTACACGTTCCCTTCGGGCCTGCGCCCTTCGAAGGGTTTGATCTCGAACGCACCTTTGTTGAGCACCAGGAAGCCGTTCGCGGTGAACGGTCCCCCTTGCAGCCCCAGGTTGTAGCTCGCGTCGACCCCCGCCCAGACGAGGTTGCCCTCGGCCGTGTCGGGGCCGAGCCGGAACCGCGTGCCGCCGTTGTAGGCCGCGAGCGGCGCGCCCGGGCCCGCCCCCAGCGCGCTCCCCTGCCCGCGCGACGCGTCCTTGAGCCACCAGAGGTGCAGGCCGACCTGCACCTGGGGCGCCACGGGCAGGTCGGCGTCCAGCATCGTAAGGTGCACGTCGTCGTTCTGGTCCGTCGCGTTCTCGTACAGCAGGAAGTACGAGGCCCGCGCGTGCAGCCGGCGATGCCACTTCCCGAAGAGCGAGAGGCCGGCGGCGTCGGTGCCCCAGAACGCGAGCTTGGTGCCGCCGTACATGAGTTGGTCGGGCGTGGCCTCCGTGGGCTTCCGGGCCGAGTCCGCGAGGGTCTGCAGCCCGGCGACGAGAGTCAACCCGGCGCCCAGGTCGAAGTCCGCCTGGAGGCGCTTCGTCTGTAGGTTCACCGTGTCGCCGTTGATCGCACCGCCGGCGTTGTTCACCGCCGTATTCGACGCGTCGCCCCAGGCGAAGTCGACCTCGAACGCGGTCCGCAGGACCCCGCGGCCATCCAACAAAACCGGGCGATAGTCGAGGAACGCCAGCGCCCGCTGCTCGATCATCGTGTCGCCCTCGCCCCGCGTCGTGGAGCCGTTGTCCCGCGTGGCGAATCGACCGCTGACCTGATTGTTCAAGAAGCCCGCCGTCGACACGACGTTCGTGTGGGTGGCGCGCGTGAAAAAGAAGCCCGTGTACTCGAGGCGCGGCACCTCGGGCGTTATCTCCCACGAGGGTGCCGCGAGGGCTGCGACGAGCAGCGCGCCGAAGGGGCTCATCGAACGACCCGTCGATAGGTCTGCACGTTGTCGGTGCCGAAGTCCCCGGCGCTCGTCGAGCCGAAGCCGGCCGAGGGGGTCGGCGCGCTCACGCCGTTCAGCGGAGGCTGCGTCTGGGCGACCTCGTAGGTCAGCACATCGCCTGCGCTCATGCGGCCCGGAGCGACGGACTCGAGGCGCCAGATGCCCTCGGAGCGCACCGTCTGCGGCATCGACTGGTCGAGCACGATGCCGTAGGGATCGGAGCGTGTGTCGGTCTGGTAGCGCCCGGCGAACTCGGCGACCCGATCGTCCCGGTCCACGTACGACGCGGTGAAGGTCCCGTCCGCACGGAACTCGACGTCGAGGCGAACGACGTTCACGCCGGGCCCGGCGAGCAGTGCGGCGACGTCGTCTCCCTGGCTCACCCACACGCCGACGATCGAGGCCGTCGGAGGGGCCGCGGTCGGGGGCTGCGTCGGCGGCGTCACGGGGGGGCCGGTGTCCGCCTCGAGGCCGTCGTCTGGATCAGTCGCGGCGTCGGCGGGGGCGAGCGCGGCATCGACCGTGGCCCCGCCGGGGTTGGGCGTGCCACCGACCAGCGCGGCATCCGGCGCGGGCGCGACGGTACCGCCCAGGGGCGGCGCGACGACGCCGGCGGCGTCGGGTCGGGAGAAGTCGGGATCTTCGCAGGCGCTCGCCAGACAGGCGAGCGCGAGCCACAACGCGCGCTCCATCGCGCGGGGCGTCATTCGACGAACCGGGCGCGCACGGCGGCCTTCAGGACTTTGCCGCTGGCGTTTCGAGGCAGCGCGTCCACGAGTTCGAAACGCTTGGGCACCTTGAAGCGCGCCAGGTGGGCGTGGCAGTGGGCCTGCAGCGCCTCGAGTTCGAGGCCGTCGCGGCCGACGATGACCGCCAAGCCGACCTCGCCCCATCGCGGGTCGGGCACACCGACCACGGCGACCTCGGCCACACCCGGGTGGCCCAGCAGCGCGTTTTCGATCTCGGCCGGGTACACGTTCTCGCCGCCGCTGATGAACATGTCCTTCTTGCGGCCGGCCACGTAGAAGAAGCCGTCGTCGTCGGCGCGCGCGAGGTCCCCCGTGTGGAACCAGCCGTCGCGCAGCACGGCGGACGTAGCCTCTGCGTCGTTCCAGTAGCCGGCGCAGACGTGCGGCCCCGAGAGGCACAGCTCGCCGACCTCGCCCGGACCGACGGGCTGGCCGAGCTCGTCGACGATACGCGCATCCCCATGCAGCACGACCTGACCCACGCTCCCCCGTTTGCGCCGTGTCATCCACGCGGGCAGCGAGAAGCAGTTCGGGCCGACCTCGGTCATGCCGAAGCCCTGGCGAAAGTTGAAACCCCGGTCGAGCCAGGCGTCGAAGAGCGGCTCAGGACAAGGGGCGCCGCCGCAGAGGATCGTCTTCAGCGCGCTCAAGTCGTACCGGTCCAGGCCCGCGTCGAGCAGCATCTGGTACATCGTCGGCACCGCGACGAGCATCGTCGCGCGCTGCGACTCGGCGACCTGCAGCGCGAGTCCGGCGTCGAAGGCCTCCATGAGCAGCACGGTGCCGCCCCGGTAGAGCGTGGGCGTCGCGAGGCAGTTGAGCCCGCCCGTGTGAAACAGCGGCAAACACGCGAGTACGCGGTCGTCGGGACCGAGGTCCGTGGCCCACACCGTGTTGACCGCGTTCCAGAAGAGCTGTCGATGCGGCAGGATCACACCCTTCGGTCGCCCTGTCGTGCCGCTGGTGTAGAGCAGCATCGCCGGGAGTTCGGCGTCCAGGGTCGGGCCTCGACCCGTGTCCGCGGCGTCCCCGAGCAGTCGTTCCGCCCCGTCCAGCGCCAGGCCGAGCCGGTCCGGGTCAGCGGCCAGCACCGCGGCCGCCGCGTCTGCGCTCGCCGCGTCGTAGATGAGCACCCGCGCCGCACAGTGCGTGCAGATGTCCGCGAGCTCTTTGGGGGCCAACCGCCAGTTGAGGGGCGTGAACACCGCGCCCAGCCGCAAGCAGGCCGTGAGAAGCTCGAAGGTGACCACGCCGTTGCGGGCGAGCAGCGCGACCCGATCGCCCGGCTTCACACCGAGGGCGGAGAGCGTGTGCGCCCAACGCCACGCGCGCGCCGAGAGCTCACCGTAGTGCACGGCGCGGCCGGTGCTCGCCTCGCGCACGGCCACACGCGAGGGCGCGACCTGCGCCCACTTCGCGATCCAGTCCGCGGCGCCCGTCAGCATCTCAGTCGCGCTCCGCGAGCCACTTCGACACCGGCGGCCAGAAGGTCGTCGTGCCCTTCGAGCTCGTCGAGATGCCGATGTGCCCCGTTGGGAGCGTGTGCACGGCCATGTCCGTCGCACCGACGAGCGACTTGAGCGCCATCGCGCTCGCCTGCGGCACGATGTGGTCGTTCTTCGCCAGCACCAGCAGTGTCGGGCAAGTCACCGCGCCCAGGTCCACGCGCTCGCCGTCCAGCACCATCTCGTTCTTGCAGAACACGTTGCGCTGGTAGCAGTCACGAATGTACTGGCGGTAGACCTCGCCGGGGAAGGCGACGTTGTCGCTGGACCAGCGCTCCATCGCGCGCCAGGTCTCGACGAAGCCGTCCTTCTCGCGGTTCTCCCAGAGGTCGCGCCACTTCGTCACATTGCCGACGGGAGCCAAGAACCGGAAGCCGCTCTCCATCAACCACGTCGGCACGTTGCCCCAGGCGTCGACCAGGGCGTCGACGTTGAAGAAGCGCTCAGTGGTCCAGGTGGAGAGCAGACCGCCGTCGTGGAAGTCGACCGGCACCGCCATGGCGACGAAGGTCTTCACGGTCTCGGGGCGGAGCGCGGCATACGCCAGCGCCATCGTGCCGCCCATGCAGTAGCCGTAGAGGTGCACCTGGTCGACGCCCTCGCGCGCCATCGCCGTGCGCACCGCGTGGCCGACGTACCCGACCGCATAGTCGGCGTAGGTCTTGTGGCGTTCGGCGATGCCCGGCGTGCCCCAGTCGATGACGTAGCAGGGGTGACCCTGGCCGGTCAGGTACTCGAGCAGCGATCGGCCGGGCAGGAAGTCCAGGATGTAGTAGCGGTTGATGAGGGAGTAGGCGAAGACGATGGGCGTCCGCAGGCGCTTGTCGCCTCGGGGGGCATAGTAGAGGACCTTCGTGGGTCCCCGCTCGGCGACGACCTCGTGCGGTGTGTGACCGCCCGGCGCCTCCTGCCCGCGCAGCTCGATGGGCAGCGTGCGCCGCGCCGCATCGGACACCGCCTCGAAGATCTGACCCACGGGGCCACGACTCGCCATCATCTGCTCCATCATACGCGGTTGCTCCGGGCCCCGCGGGCGCGGGGGGCCGTGGCGGCGGACGGCTCCGGCGAGGCGTCGGCCTCGGGCGCGGCCTCGGCCTCGGGGGCCGCCTTCTGGGCGCGCGGGGCGCGGGGCGCCGCGTCGAGCCGGTCGACGATCTGGTCGAGCCTGCGCTCGAGGGCGTCGAGGCGCTTGTGCACGGCCTCGAGGTCGCCCGAGCTGGGCATCCGCATCGCCTTGAGGGAGCCTTCGAGCATACGGTCGAACTGGCTCTTGAGCAGGAAGGAGCCCTCGAGCGCCTTCGCGGTCTGGCCGAGGAAGGACTCGCTGCGGGCCAGCTTCTCGAACTGCTGTCCGATCCACTGTTCCCACTCTCGATAGACCTGCCCGGCGGGGCCCTGCCCACCCTGGGCGAGGCCACTCATCCACTGGGTCCAGGCGTTTTTCAGCGCGTTCGGATCCATCTGCTCTTCTCCTTGCGATGCGCGAGAAACGGGTTGGGCCGCAGCGCGGCCCGGGCAGTCTCAGGCGCGGGGCGTGAGCGTGCCGAGGGCCTGGGTGTACATCGCCATCGCCTTGTCGGCGAAGGCGAGCTGGTGCTTCACCGCCTCGGCCACCAGCTTGCCGGCGTCGTCCAGGCGCGTACGCACCTGCGCCGCGACCTGCTCACCGTCGGCCAGGTGGCGCTGGGTCAGCGTCTCGACCTGGGCCTTCCAGTAGTTCAGCTCGCCCTCGACCAGAACACGGCTCTCTTCGAAGAAGCTCGGGGACATCGTCTTTTTCTCCCGGCAGCGACTGGGTTGAGTCGTTTTGTTGCGCTGCACGAAGAGAAGTTATGCACGTAGGTGAGCCGCCGCAAGTGGGAAATTGTGCGGTGCACAATTTTCTCCAACAGGCCTCCGGAAGAACAGCCCGCCCGGGTCAGGACGGCCCGGCGCAATCGTCCAGGCTCTGAGAAAGACCGGTCAGAACCGCGTCTGCAGCATCGCCGAGCCGGGGCCGATGCTCACCTCGGCGGTCGGCGTTCCCCCGTCCGACGACAGCCAGCGGTAGAGGAAGTAGCCGGAGACCCCCGCCACGACCGCCGTGACACCCAGGGTGACGTTCGTCTTGAGCTGTGCGCTCTCGAACGGGTCCCGCGCGGCTTCGTACGCCTCGGGCGAGGCGGCGTTGCTCGCGTCGTCGGCCCGGTCGCTGACCTCGATGCCGAAGACGACGGCCGTCGCACCGGCGGCGACGGCCAGAACGCCGGTGCCCGCGGCGAGCCAGAGGTCCGTACGGTCGGCCCCGGCGCTGGACCGCGCGCGTCCATCGACCTCCTCGGCGGCGCCGTCGACCTCGCGCACCTCGACCAGGTTCGCGTCCAGGTGAACGGTGCCGGTGCCGAGCTCGACGTCTTTCTGCCACCGGACCATGCCCGACATCCGCAGCTCGAGCGCGTAGTTGCCGCTCGGCAGCTTGAGGTCCACGGGTGTCGTGCCACGCATGGAGCCGGCCACGTAAACCGAGGCGCCCGCCGGGAGGCTGCGCACCACGAGCGTGCCCTCGACCTCCAGGGTGCGGCCGACCACCAGCTCCGCGGCGGCGCGCGCGAGGCGGTCTACGGCCCCGTCACCGCTCTCGCGGAGGACCCGGTCCTGCGCGGTCGCACGTTCGACATCCACGAGGTGCAGCTCGAGGGTCCACTCGGCGTCTTTGCGCTGAAGGCGTCCCCAGAGCAGCAGGTCGGCGTCGACCAGCGCACCCACCTGAGCCATGCAGCCCGGCCGTTCATCGAAACACGAGAACGAGAGCCTCGCCTCGTCCAGGCCCATCTCGATGGGCCCGCGCTCGACGAACCCGGGCGCTTTGTCGAAGGCGTCCCGCACGGCGGCGAGCACCTGACGCCCTGCGGGGACGAGGTCCACCGTGGTCTCCAGCGGCATGAGCGCGACGCCGGTGAGCGCGTCGGCGGTGGCCGGCCGGGACCAGAGGCCCAGGAAGGCGGAGAGTGCGAAGACCAGCAGTCGAGTCGCCATGGCGGCGCGGACCTTAACACATCAGGGTTTGCGTTGCTCGATGACCGACTGGAGATGCACGTCTGGCCCGGCGCCGGCGGGTCGTTCCAGCCACAGCCGGCTGTCCCGGGACTCCGGACCGAGCGCAAAGGCCCGCAGCGTGGCCTCGCCCGGGCCCCCGCCGAAGGTCAGTCCGCCCGGACGCTCGGCTCGACGCAGCAGCGGGTAGTAGTAGGCGAAAAAGCGCGAGAGACGCTCGAGGTCGACCGGGCAGTCGAAGCGAACGAGACGCGCCTCGGCGTCCTTCAGCACACACTCCGCGGGCGGCGAGATGCCCCAGAAACCCTCGCCGCTGCGGACGGGCAGCTCCAACGCCTCTTGGACGAGGCGAGCGGCCGGGTCCGGCGCCTCGGGTGTTCGTGGGCCGGTGAGCGCGCCGCCCGCCCGCGAGGCTTCAGCAACGCCGGCGTCCGGATGCACCGGGCTCTTCGGCCCGCAGCCGACGACGAGCACGAGTATCGAGAGGCGGAGGTCCACGGCTTCCGAGACTAGCAGGACGCTGAAAAAGTCCGTCCATGGACTTTATCGGCTCCGCGCCCGGAGTTCGTTTGGGCATCGGCCGCGCTGTCGGCGCCGAGCCCAGGCGCCCGGGTCAGTCCGCGAAGGTGCTGCCCAAGTACGAGACCGACGACGGGAACGGCCCTCGGGACTTGCCCGACTGCTTCGAACCCAGCGCCTTGCCGTCCTTGTCGCAGTTCAGGCAGACGGACAGCTGCGCATTGTCGGCGCGGGCAAAGACCCTGCCATCCAGGCCCACCGCGGCGAGGTCGTTGTTGCGCGGGACCTCGGCGCGGAGCTGCGAAGCGTTCAGGGCCCGCCCGCCGCCATGCTGGGTATCGGAGAGGTTGAGCACCACCTCGGTCGTCGTCGACTCGTCCTCACCACATCCGGGCACCGCGGCGACCGTCGCGCCGTAGGCGATCCGACCCGCGGGCAAAAGGTACGAGATCGCCGGTTGACCCGGGCTGCCGTCCTGATTGAACACCGGCAGCCGAGGCTTCACGGAGAGGCGACGGTTGTCCCGGGTCGTGAACGTCGTCGGGTTGCCGTTCGCGTCCGTCAGGACCTCCCAGGCGTGCACCCCGTACAGGCGCCCCTGACCCGAAGAGCACGCCACCAGGTTCTTCTCGGCCGTGGTCATCAGCAACGTCCCGTCGTAGACCACGGGCTCACCCGTCACGACCTCGCTCTCGGCGAGGCGCATGATCCACGAGGGCAGCGTCGAAAACTTCACGCGACCGTTCGCGTCGAGCGTGGACTTGTCGACCAGGCTCACGGCCGCTGCGCGGGGCGCGGGCTGGTTCGCGCCGAGCGTGATCGAGACCTCGCCCGTGGCGAAGACGACCGCGAGGCTGCCGTCCTGGCGCCCGAGTACCGAGGGGCGCCCGAAAACCGTGCGGCCGGTCTTGTAGTCCCCGTTCAGGTTCCCTTCCGCGAAGGGGAAGATCGCCTCGGCCTTCCACTTGGCTGGGTTCAGATCGCGCAGGTCCAGGCGCCACATCCGACCATACGCGTCGCCGATGAAGGCCCGCTCGGCCGGCGCAACGCCGCCCTGCGGCCACACCGACGGCGAGCCGGTCATCGGCGCGTCCATTCGGCCCCCGTCGACGGCGACGGAGGTATTGTCGAACCGCTTGATGAGGAGCCCAGTGGTCGCGTCGAGCACCAGCACGCAGCGCCCCTTGCCCAGGGGCGCGAGCTGGAGCCCGGCCTCGTTGTCGTCGCCACAACCGACGACGACCGCGGCTCGAATCACCACGGAGCCGGCATCCACGTAGCGCACGTGGGTCAACGCGGGGCGAGACACCGACGGCCCGAGGAGCTTGTGCACGACGCCGTTCTCGACGTGCTGGGTGCTCGAGTCCTCATCGGTCACGTCCCACATGTACGGCCGCTGTGCGCCGGCCCCCGGGAAGAGTTGGTTGAGGTCGAGCGAACGCCCGTCGCCGTCTTCCTGACGCCGCGCGAGGCTCCGCACGTTCGTGAGGTCGACCCCGTAGATGTTCGCGGCGTCCCGACCAACGGCCCCAACGAGCATCGAACGAAAGCTCGCGGCGTCCAGGCCCGCGGGGCACGCGGCGTTCCCCTGCCCCAGCGAGCGACACGCCGCGACATCCGCCGCGTCGATCGGGCCGTTCACGGTGCGCGCCACGGGCGCCGTCGCGAGCCGGTTCCAGGCGCTGCGCGGCACCACGTTGAGCACCTCGAAGCCGTCGTCGAGCCGGAAGAGATGGAGCTGCCCGTCGTTCCCGCCGGCCGCCATCAGCGTCGGGCGGTCACGATTGGCCTGTTGGAACTGCCGATACCCCGGGCTCGAGAGGTCCAACTGCGGCGCCACCAGAGGCGTCAGCTCCGTGTCGAGGAACTCGCCCAACTGGGCCTCGCGCGTCTGTCCGTCGAGGAGGCCACGCCGACCGAAGTATCCGTTCACGAACTGCCCGACCCGCTGCAACTCCGCCGCAACGGCGTCGGCGTCGCCTCCGACACCCGTCATCGTCTTCAGGGTCGCCGAGGTCACCGCGCCGCCGAGGGCGCCCTCCTGGTTGAAGACCGAGGCGCCCGCGGCCCCGAGCACCACGAGGTTGGCGCTTCGATCGTAGGTCCGGGACAAAGAGCGACGCGGATTCGCGCCGCGATCGCGGGCCGCGAAGACCGACTCGAGCCGCGTACGGCCGATCACGTCCCGCGCGCCGGGCTCGTCCACACCGCCGCGGCCCACAACGTTGCAGCCGTAGTCTACGCGCTCGATGCGACCGTAACGGAAGGTGTCGCCGCCCCCGGGGATCTCGGAGAAGGCGTTCACGCGCCACTGAACGACCTTGTTCCCGTCGTTGTCGAGGTCGGTCTCGTCGCCCCGGCGCGGCGAGGTGATGAGCGGGCGTGTGTGAGAGACGACGCCGGCCTGCGTATTGTTGACGACGTGCTCGAGCGCGCGCCGCAGCTGCCCTTCGTCGTCGGCGCGGAAGAAGCCGCCGCTGACGCCGTCGACGCCCATGCCGGGCGAGCCCGCAGCCGCGATGCGCTCCAGCTCCTGGAGCACCCGGCGGTCCCTCGCCTCCGCGTTGTCGTGGTCCGAGAACGCGCTGAATGCCACGACGAAGACCGGCACGCCCAGCTCCCGAAGGCGCGCCGCGTAGGTCGCCGGGGGCTCGTAGGGGAAGCCCTCGGGCATCCGGCAGGTCCCCGAGGGCGCGTTCACGGGCGCGCCGTCGACCGGCTGCAGACGGGCGCACTGCCCCTGGACACCGTTGATCAGGCAGTCCGGGGCCGCGTTACACGGCTTGCCGCCGGTGTAGTCCGTAGAGCCCTGGTCGACAATCATGACCATCG